>NZ_SJPU01000003.1:0-323301 GCF_007860105.1 Allorhodopirellula heiligendammensis | reverse complement strand
GCTGCAAGCTCGGCTGTCCGCAGGCGGCGCGAATCCGGTCGAAGTTCTGCCACTGGCACACAGTGGCGAGAACGCCGCGAATTGGACACGGGGATTTTCAGAGTCCGAACAACAGCTCGGCGTCACCGCACATATTCTTCTGATATGCGAACTCGATGATCTCATGCCACTGGCTCATCCCGTTGCTAACGCGACACCCCAGGGGCTTTCAGTCCGAGGCGATCGGATGCTTGATGCCGCTCCCGATTTTGTGATCGATGCGCTGCGAGCGCTGATCCTCCAACGTGATTCACTCGCACTCAGGCGACTACGGTTCGGAGTCGGTCCGATCGAAAGTGCCCCTCAAAGGCCATCGGATCAGCCGCCCCGAAACCAGCACATTCCCGCGGCCGCGATCGCCACCAGACTGGCGCGTTCAACAACTCGCCCCATCACCATGCTCTACGCTCCGCGAGTACCACGGATCGTCGGTGGGGAAATCTTGGGAGAGGATCCACAGAACGCTGCCTTTGAACCACTCGCCCTAGAAATGAGTCGACACGGCGTACATGTCGTCGATTGCCGTGACGAGCTCAAACGCTCAGTCGATCATGGCGTCTTCCCACACGGTTTCCAAAACGGCGTGATTGGCAACGGCCATCTCAACGCCGCCGGATACCGTGCGATCGCAAACGCCGCTCAGCTGGCTGAGGTGAGGTGAGGGCGAAAATGCCCTCCCTTCCTACCGTTTCCCTAACCGATTGCAATTAAACCACTGGCAGTCGGCTGGGGGTATCGGGTTGCTTGATTAGCCGCGGGTCAGGCCGTCGCGAACCTTCTGAAGTAAATTGCGAATGGGCTGAACAGGTTGAAATCCCATCAGGCGACGACGCTTCCAGTGTCCATCCTCTGTTTTACTGAACAAGATGATTTGCGGGATGAGGTTCTCTCCCTCCATCAATTGTGCCGCCAGTTCAGGCTCGGCATCGCGATCAACGACAGCAACGCTCACGTTATCGAGCTCGCCTGAGCGAGTCATGTCGGCGATCGTGGTCTGTTTGAGGACTTGGCAGGCCGGGCAGTACGGGGCACTGACAACAACCATCAACGGCTTATGTTCCTCGACTGATTTCTTGTATGCCAAAGTGTAGTTCTGGTCACTCGGATGAGTGGGAGTTTCCTTCGCAGGTTCCAACATCGACGAGCCGGTGGTAACGAACGAAAGAGTAAGACCCAAGAACAGTGACAACATTCCATGCTTCCTAATGCAAGTTAGTAGGTCAAGACAGTCGCGGCACCAAGCCGACGGCATCGAGATTTGGCAAGTCATGCGCCAATGGATATCCAAGTCATCCGGGCTGAATTAGCAATTCGCGTCAGCGCCGTATGGAACCAGGCTCGAAAAAAGAAGAAATGAACTGTCCGGACAAAATGTAAAGCCGCCCACTATCGAAGTCTCCGGAAATTCCCTTCCGTAGCTTCTCCAGGGTTGGCAACATATCGCTTCGCAGTAAGTCGGCTCCCGTCGCGTACTCCACGCCAACGTAGGAAATGACTTTGGCGTGAGAAACACCATCGCTCACCTCATCCAGTTCGAGAGTTTCCATTCGAAACAGACCCCAAATGGGTGAGCGATATTGTTCGTTCACGCTGGCGAGGATTGTAGAAATGCAGGTAGCCCATGCAACCAGCAGAATCAGCATTTTCGGAATCCTTTGCCAAGGGAGCCCAGAACCCCGCTTAATGGGAACGTAAGGCTGAAATCCCGACCTATGCAGCCTGCCTATTTTAACTATTTGCTAGCAACTCGCTTTGAAAGCACTTTTTTTGCGCTGAACCGGCGATCGAGTGCGCACCGGGATCGCCGCGGGCGCCCCCTTCCACTGGTTTCGATGCTAGCCAGATGGCTCCGTCCAGTTGAGCGAGTTCAGCCGGGATCCGCACGAGGGGCGGAGCCCGCGGTAGACTCCGCAAGAGGGGCGGAGCCCGCAGCAGACATTGCTCCCTATTTTCGATTCACGTGTCTTGGCTTCCAATGGGGCGACACCGCTTCGACTCCGCTATTTGTCCGCAACCACTCCCTATGACGAGTTCACCACCATCGGCTGCCAACCGCCAAACGGTCATGCGTGTACTGGACGCCAACTCGAATCGCACCTCTGAAGGACTGCGGTCGATGGAGGAGACCGCGAGATTTATCCTGAACGCTAGCTCCCTGACCCAACAGCTGAAATCGCTTCGTCATCGGTTCGCTGCGTCGATGGAGCGACTGCCGCGTAAGGAGCTGCTGGAGGCGCGTAATTCCGGACTCGATGTGGGCACTGCGGCATCGACTCAGCGTGAGCAACAGCGAGGCTCGGTCACGCAGATCGTCGCCGCAGCAGCAGGACGGACTCAGCAAGCCATGAGGTGCTTGGAAGAATATGGCAAACTCATCGATGTCACGTTTGCGACTGAAGTCGAACAGCTTCGTTATCAGTGCTACGACATTTGTTCGCGTCTCGAACAGTTATGCCTTGGGAGCAGGGATCGTTTGAACCGCTTGCAGAACGCTCGCTTGTACTGCTTGATGGATACTTGTGCCAGCGAGCGGAAAATGCTCGATCGGATACGCAGTTTAGCTGCAGCTGGCGTTGATATCATCCAGTTGCGAGAATCAAGTGTGGATGACCGCACCCTGTGGAAACGGGCTGCCGCGGGGACTCATCTCGCTCGTGAGCTCGGGGTGTTGTGGATCATCAACGATCGCGCCGATATCGCGGCGGCCGCTGACGCCGATGGTGTCCATGTGGGGCAAGATGAACTGCCGGTTTCGCAGGTTCGTCGAATCGTTGGCGCTGAAAAACTGATTGGATTATCCACTCATAACATCGAACAGGTACGTGATGCGGTACGCTCGACAGCCGACTACATCGGCTGTGGCCCCGTTTTCCCAGGCACCACCAAGTCATTTGACGAGTTTCCTGGTTGTGGTTTCTTACAGGAAATCGTCTCTGAATTAAACGACGTCAATGGTCCCCCTCCGACGCTGGCGGCCTTCGCGATTGGAGGGATCACTCCCGCCAATGCCGCGCGAGTCGCCGCGGTCGGCTTCGGCCGTGTCGCGGTCACGTCCGCTTTGAGCGAAGGCTGCGAATCGAGCAACGCTGCGGCGCTGCGGCGCTGCCTTCAGCACGTTCCTCTATCGACGACCAAGATCCCATGATGACCCGCCTCACTATCTTTATATTGATCTTCGCCAATCAGGTGGTGACTTCGTTCACCGCCTGCGTGCCCCAACCGCCCGCCGAGCTCGTCAAGGACGCCGTCTCACTTACTGGCACCACAAAGTTAAACGAGAGCAGTGGTCTCGTGTTTTCGACGCGAGATCCCAACTGCGTCTGGACGCACAATGACTCAGGAAACTCCGCCCGACTCTATGCTTTCGACCACCGGACGGGTGAATTGACCGGTGAATGCCGACTCACTGGGGTTAAAGCGGTCGACTGGGAATCGCTCACCACAGCTGGCCTGGATTATCAGGAACTGATCGTTGCTGACTGCGGAGATAACGATGCACTTCGCAAGCACCTCACGATGTACCGCTTTGAAGAGCCCGACCCGCACCGCTCCACCAAACTCTCTGCGTCGGAGTTCCAAACACTGCACGTGCGTTTTCCCGACGGACCCGCAGATTGCGAAGCGGTATGGTACGACGCAGGTGAGGAAAACCTCATGCTGATGACGAAAGGACGTTTGGCGCTCGCACGTGTATACCGCGTTGCGGATTCGCAGTGGAGCGACAGCCAGCAACGGCAACGTGCACCGGGCGTATCACCCGTCGTCGAGGCGCCAGTCGAAATCACCACCGCATTCAAGGTCACGTCGGTTGCGTTGCCGATGGCCACAGGCGCTGATCTCGATCGCGCGTCAGGGGACATCTGGGTGTCGAGTTACTTCCAAGCGTTCTGTTTTCCACGGGGCGACCATTCCAGCGTTCAAGAACAGCTTAGCGCTGTTCCCATCGCCGTCGAAATGCCGCGTTGGCGGCAGATCGAAGCGATTGCCGTCGACAACCACTCTCAGGTCTGGATTACCAGCGAAGGAAATCCCACGAAACTGGGACGACTGAAGTAGTCGTCCGCCCCCTACTCCGTTTTTAATCGAATGCGATTTAGACCAAATGTTTGAGATTGAACAGAAATACCATGTCGACGACCGCGAGTCGTTGATGGAGAGACTCCAGGCAGCGGGAGCGCTCATGGTTTCCACGCAGCAAAATGATGATGCGTACTACAATCATCCCTGTCGCGATTTCGCACAAACCGGGGAAGCACTTCGGGTGCGGCGTGTCGATGGCGTTCCCCTGGTGACATATAAGGGGAAGAAACGATCGGGTGACGTGAAAGCGCGGGAAGAGCTCGAATGGCGACTCGATCCAGGGGACGTCGACGGGCAGGCCATGGAGCGACTGCTCACGCATCTTGGCTTTGTCAAAGTGACCACGGTCAGCAAATGCCGGCAAACCTATCATCTTGGCAGCAACAATGATTATTTGACAATCACGATCGATCACGTACCCGCTCTACAAGTCGCTGGACGCGGCGGGCTATTTGCTGAGGTTGAGTGCGTCTTGGCGAGTGACGCACCCACCGACGCTGAAATTCGAGTTGCGCGAGCGCGAGTCACCGACACGGCAGCGACACTTGGACTGACGCAGTCCGAGTCGCGTAGCTACCTTCGGATGGTATTGGAAACTTAGCCCATCGCCAATTCACTCTTCGCTTCGGTGAACTTCTCGATCGCAAAGCTCAAGTCCTCACGAGTATGCGCCGCCGAAACCTGCGTCCGAATCCTCGCTTTCCCCATGGGCACCACCGGGTAGGAAAATCCGATGACGTAAACGCCTTTAGCCAGCATCAAGTCCGCCATCCGGACAGCTAAGCCCGCGTCTCCGAGCATGATTGGCACGATGGGATGCTCGCCAGGAACGAGATCAAAACCAGCCTGCTCCAAACCGTCACGGAAAAACGCGGTATTCTCAGCTAAGCGATCACGCAGGTCAGTCGATTCGGTCAGCAGGTCGATCGCAGCCAGCGATCCCGCCACGATGGGAGGCGCGACCGAATTGGAAAACAGATAGGGACGCGATCGTTGACGAAGCAGTTCGATAATTTCACGCCGTCCACTGGTGTAACCGCCGCTGGCACCGCCGAGTGCCTTGCCGAGCGTGCCCGTAATGATATCAACGCGATCCATGACGTGATGATGCTCATGAGTCCCCCGGCCATGAGGCCCCATGAATCCCACTGAGTGTGAATCATCCACCATCACAAGTGCATCATAGCGGTCGGCCAAATCACAAATGCCAGGTAGGTTTGCAATGGTGCCATCCATCGAAAACACACCATCGGTAGCGATCATTCGGAACCTCGCCGAGGCAGCTTCCTTCAGTTTCGCTTCGAGATCTGCTAAATCGTTATTGCGGTAACGAAAGCGTTTGGCTTTGCATAACCGAATCCCATCAATGATCGAGGCGTGATTGAGTTCGTCGGAGATGACTGCGTCTTGATCGTTGAGCATTGTTTCGAACAAGCCGCCGTTGGCATCGAAACAAGATGTGTAAAGAATCGTATCCTCCGTACCGAGGAACTCGCTCAACCGTAGTTCCAGTTGTTTGTGAATCGCTTGGGTGCCGCAGATAAAACGCACCGAAGAGAGGCCATAGCCCCACTTTTGCAGCCCCTCAGCAGCTGCTGCTGCGATCGCGGGATGTTCGGAAAGCCCGAGATAGTTATTCGCGCATAAATTAAGCACCTCACGATCATCACCTACTCGGATGTGCATATCCTGCGGCGATTGAATCGTTCTTTCGGACTTATAAAGACCAGCCTCGCGAATTTGGCTGAGTTCACTGGCCAGGTGCGCTTGAAATTTTCCGTACATTAAACATTCCAGTTGAGGATTACTTTTCCGGATCGGCCTGACATCATCACGTCAAAACCTTGCTCGAATTCGTGATAGTCAAAACGGTGGGTGATAATGGACGAAAGATTTAACCCGCTCTGCAACATCACCGTCATCTTGTACCACGTGTCGTACATTTCACGCCCGTAGATACCTTTCAGTGTCAGCATATTGAAGACAACCGTATTCCAGTCAATGGCGATCTCTTCCGCCGGTATCCCAAGCATTGCTATTTTGCCGCCGTGTCCCATCTGTGAGATCATGTCCCGGAACGCACTGGCGTTGCCAGACATTTCTAGGCCGACATCAAAACCCTCCCGCATGCCGAGTTCTCGCTGCACGTCTCGCAGCTTTTCGCTCCGTACGTCGACCGTTCGAGTTGCCCCCAGTTTCGTGGCAAGTTCTAACCGCCAGGGGTTTACATCAGTCACCACAACGTGGCGTGCTCCCGCATGCCGGACGACGGCGGCCGCCATACAACCGATCGGTCCGGCACCAGTGATCAGCACATCCTCGCCCAAAATCGGAAAAGTCAATGCGGTGTGGACCGCATTGCCATAAGGATCAAAAATTGCCGCGATGTCGCGGTCGATGGCATGGTCATGATGCCACACATTCGTCATCGGCAACGCAATGTATTCGGCAAATGCACCAGGGCGGTTCACACCGATGCCCTTGGTGTCGGCGCATAGGTGCCGGCGTCCGGCCATGCAGTTTCGACAGCGTCCACAAACCACATGCCCCTCGCCACTGACAACATCGCCGGGATGAAAATCGACAACGTTGGCGCCAACCTCCACAATCTCACCGACGAATTCATGCCCCACTACCATGGGTACTGGGATCGTCTTCTGTGCCCAACTATCCCACGCGTAAATATGAACGTCGGTACCGCAGATGCCTGTCCGATCAACTCGAATCAGCACATCATTAATACCATACTCCGGCATCGGTACGTCTTCGAGCCATAAGCCACGTTCGCGTTCGCGTTTGACGAGTGCTTTCATATCAAGTTAATTCCGCCGCATTGTTGAGCGATTCGATAAGTGACAACGTCTCTCCAAGACGCTGAACCAAACTGAAGACGCAGCGTCTCGTCGAGCAAACTGAACCGAGACTCAGAAATACTCGGCCATTCACTCCAACGGGCAGCATACCGCGTGGTATCAAAACATAACTTCTCAGTTCTGGGAAGCAGCGTTTCGTAGATACTGAACGATTTCCACGATGGCATCCTCCCCCAGCGTTTGATGCAAATTACTCGGCATGAGTGAGGTTGTCGCCTCACGGCGCAACTCAATCTCGCTGAGCGGCAGGTTCTGCACCTTTCCATCGGGGGTAACAACCAATACACGTGCATCGTTCTCGTCACGTATGAGACCATTGATAACGGCACCGTCCTCGGTCAAGAACGTGGACGTCCGAAATGCTCTGTCAACATTTCGATCAGGCACCGTGATATCTTCAAGCAATCGCTGCACATTTCGGCTGCCGACGCCATCGAGTTGCGGGCCGACCAGTTCACCTTGCCCCGCAAGTTGATGGCACACTGCACAATGTTTGGTGAACAGCGTTCGCCCTAACTCGCTGTCTCCTCGGAAATCGATCAGGCGATCACCCATCCTGTTTATCGCTTGTTCTCGAGCGGCATCGAACGGTTTCGCTTTCAAACGGATCACTTCTGCACGGGCCATCAAATTGGCATCAGCGATGGTTTGCATTGGTTCCCAAACGGTCTTCTCTAGCAACACGTCTGGTGCCAGCGAACCGTCCTCAATCAGCTGGATCAAAATCGGGACAGTTTGAATGTCACTGGCCAATGAGATCGCTAGCAGCGTCTGTTGGGCGGCCGTGAGGTGCTTGGCGAACTTCGCGGTATGCTCCAACTCATCCAGCGTTTCCCCCCCTGCCGCCAGAGAAATCCAATCGTCGACAAGTGGCAAATCCACTCCCAACTCCAATGCTCGCTGTAGGAGCCGGGCGAGTGGTTGATGTCCATCGAGTTCTGCAATCGCCGCGGCAACGCGAGTTCGATTGTGCCGATCCTTCGACAGCAGGGCTAGCAATTCGAGCAGGTCGGCGCGTTGATCGAGCATTCGATACCGCACAAGCATCGTGAGGATTCGGTCCAATGAATCGTCTGTCTCCCAGAGCCACGCGGGCTGGAACGCTCCGACCGCAATCCATGCGTAGGCTGTCCCAGCATCGCCATCGATACAGCGTAAAATGACCGAGGTGCTTTGCGCGGCTCGGCAGTCCCACTTGATGAGAACTGCTGCATCATCGCGCGGTGGGAATGCTCGATGGAGGACCTGCCCTGTGTTCGCATCCACCAGTTCAAAACGATTGAGATGACTATCCTCCACATCGGGCCGTCGATTGTGGCCAGCGATGCGAAATGATATTTCCGTCGGACATTCAAAGGGACTGCTCACCAATTGACCGGTATGCGTCTCTCCCAATGGAAACGAGCTGAGCATGTTGAGCGGTTGCCCGCTATCAGCGTTTTGACGAATTTGAGGCGGCCATGCCTCTCCACTGTCGTCATGCCACATGATCGCGAGTGGCTGACCCTGATGGAGTCGTAATTTGACTTGATCGATATCTAACTGAATGAGTTCGTCCAACCATGCTCTCAAACGCGACGGCACGCCCTCTCCTCGCTTGCCACAGGCGTCCAGGAGAGCGTCTGCCAGAGTGTGCTGCACGCCTGGTTGATCAGCGGATATCTGTTTGGCCAGATCGACCACATCATCGGCGCGATCCGGGGACGCCTGCTCAATGATGTGCTGCATCATCGGTAACGATTCCGATGTGCCCAGGTCACTCTCGGACAGATGCATGACAAGCAAATCAGCGGCAACCGGCGTGGTGACCGCTAACGCAATCTCAGCGAGCTCTCGTTTTTGATCGTTGGTCATCGATTCAGTCAGTCCCCGCAGTGACGAATCGAAATCGTCCTGCGATTGAATGATGTCGCGCAGCGCAATGCGAATCGTCTGTCGCTGAATCGGATCGTTCGCACCGACCTGGGCGAGGGTCTCGAGCAATGGGACGATTGCTTCGCTGCGATGACTTCGACCGAGCGCCGCGGCGGCCGCGCAGCGCACGTGCGCATTGTCGTCGCCGAGTTTAGCTACGGCGAGGTCAAACATCGCGGCTACATCGAGCTGACTCGAAACCGCTGATCGAGGCGCGAGTAAATCTGACATCGCCCGGCAACCGTGGGTTCGCACCATCGCCGCCGGGTCGCCGGTGAGCTGCTCAAGTAAATCGGCATCGAGCAACTCGCGTTGTTGTAGATACCAGGTTGCAGAGATGCGCGCACGCTGACTCGCGTCCCCCGAAGAACGGATGATTTCTTTTGCTTCATTATCGAGGGCATCCGTCGCATGCTCGATGGCGTGTTGTAAAGCCAGACGACGCACCGTCGGATTGGCAGCATTCCACGCTCGAGCAATCTCTGCTGTGGCGGACAGAGTTGCTAGCTTTTCTGGCGGCGCGTTCAGCGATCGGATCTGCCAGATTCGCCCCCGATGACGGTCGCGTCCAGGATGGTCCAGAGGCACCTCATAATGTCCGATGATGCGATTGTAAAAATCGGCTACATAGAGGCAACCATCCGGGCCGAGCTGGATGTCGACTGGCCGAAACCATGGATCGTCACTGGTGAGAAAGTCAGGCAGCTCGTGCGCTACCGCCGTCGCACCATCGTAAGTTACCGCGTTGCGGTTGATCCGCGATGTCATCACGTTGCCGCTGAGCATGTGGTTAGCAAGGGCAGCAATGCCCAGCGACTCCGGTACAAACACGAGTCCTGAGATGGCAGTACTGCCGTGCAGATGATCCATCATCGGTGGAATCATGCCCAAGCCATCATCAGGCTTTCCAAAACTCGGATAGTGGCCACCGCGGACCAGCTCGCTGATCGGTTTGCTATGACAGTCTGCCGTGAAATCATTGCCCCAGTCGTCGTGCGTTCGGCCAAACGGATTGACCTGTCCCCAGGTAACATGTTCAACCCGCGAGCCATCGGGCCGGAACCGAAAGGTATTGCCCGAGTGCATGACGATTTTGTGCCCGTCTGCCCCCGCAACTGTCGACTGATTGTTAAAACCGTGGTTCGCATAGATCCAGCCGTCGTCACCCATCCGCAGGGAATTCACCATACCGTGGGTATCTCGCGTGGTATCAAACGGCCCGAGCACGATGTCACGTTGATCACAGACGTCATCACCGTCGGTGTCGCGCAGGTAGTAGATGTTTGGGATGCTAAAACAAAGGCAGCCTTCCCCATAAGGCAGCACACCGATGGGAATGTTCAATCCGTCAGCAAATACAGTTGAACGGTCAGCTCGGCCGTCCCCATCGGTGTCCTCGAGGATGCGCACTGAATCAGTGGGCGTTTTGCTATCCCGCACCGGATAGGGATATTCAAAGCTGTCGGTGACCCACATCCTGCCACGATCATCAAACGCCATGTTCATGGGTTTGGCGATCTCAGGCTCAGCAGCGAACAGCCGAACCTCGAATCCCGCAGGAAGATGGAACCCAGCTCGCTCATCGTCCGGTGATTGCGGTTCGGTGGGCCGAACTCCCTCCCCGTACCAACTCGCTGGAGACACCGGTTCAGCTGCGCCAATCTGAACGCTCGACAGAGATTGCTGCGCCCCGGCCATCGGCGGCGAAAGGAGCAAAGCGAACCCAACGAAAAACGCGGTGAGGGGCGAGGCTGAAGGTGGGATCATGGCGGGGCTGCAGTGGTGAATCGCAAAACAGTGGAATGTCTTGCGATTCTAACCGAGACCGCGTGATCGCGTCGAAGGACGAGCGCACAAACGCGTTACCGGACGGTATACAAGAACGTCCACCTCCGCAGCAGCTCGTCGATTGGGTTGACGCCGGTGACGCCAGGGTGAGCCGCGTGTGGTAGGACGCCGGGTGCGTAGAAAAACCGGCCGGTTGCGCAACGTGGCTTACCCAATCAGCGGAGCCGTTAGGCCGAGAGCAGCCCGTCCATGGTCGAGACCAGTGATTTCACCGCGTCGACACTGTTCTGGAAGGCGGCCGATTCGGTTTCAGTCAACTTCAGCTCGATGATTTTCTCGACACCACCCGCACCCATGACCACCGGCACGCCGACGTAATAGCCGCCCACGCCATATTGCGAGTCGCAGTAAGCTGCAACTGGGATGACACGTTTCTTGTCCTTCACAACGGCTTCGACCATCTGCGTGCAAGCGGCCGCAGGTGCGTAGTAAGCGCTGCCGGTTTTGAGCAAGGCGACGATTTCGGCGCCGCCCTTGCGAGTGCGATCGACAATCTCATCAAGCCGTGCCGAGTCAATCAGCTGCGTCACGGGAATACCGCCTACGCTTGTGCAGCTAGGAATTGGAACCATCGTGTCACCGTGGCCACCCATCAGCAGTGCGCTGATGTCTTCGATACTCACGCCGAGTTCCATTGCCAGAAACGTGCGGTAGCGGGCGGTATCAAGCACTCCGGCTTGCCCAATCACGCGGGCATGATCAAAGCCGGTGACTTTCCACATTTGCTGGACCATCGCGTCGAGCGGGTTGCTGACCACGATCACTACCGCGTCGGGGCTGGTCGCTTTGATCTGCTCAGCGACACTGGTGACAATCTTGGCATTGGTGGCCAACAAATCGTCGCGACTCATCCCAGGTTTGCGAGGGATACCCGCGGTGACCACAATCACGTCACTACCAGCGGTGTCAGCGTAATCGGTTGTCCCGACGATGTTGGAATCGAAGCCCATGATGGGCGACGCCTGCATCAAATCGAGTGCTTTGCCTCGCGGCATGTCTTCGGTTTGCGGGATATCGAGCAGGAAAATGTCGCCGAGTTCAGCGGCTGCACACCAGTGGGCACAAGTGGCACCGACGTTTCCGGCTCCGATAATCGTGATCTTAGCGCGACGTAGCATGAGGTTTCATCATTTTGCGGGGAAGGAGGGATCGTGATGGCGATATCCTGGCAGCACCGTGCCGAGCGTCAAGAGGGCCTCCCATTGAGGCCCGCACACAGGGTCTCATTTCTCTCCGTCTCGTTTCTTTCGCCAACCGCAGCCTAGCGGCGAAAGGGGCGAGCTTGGCGAAGCCTCTGGATCAGACTGGCCGCGCAATGTGCTCCCGCCCAGCCTGCTGGCGGATCGCTTCGCGGGGCACGTACCTAACCGAGGTCTGCACGTCGAGCTATTGAGCCTCCCGAATGCGAGCCGCGATGGCACTCGCGACTCCTGCACTCGGGCCGAGGTACGCCGACACTTCGAATCGAACTGCTGCATTGGCAACCGCAACACGATGAGTCTGCGCCGAGATCGCGTCGTACAACCGGCCGGCAAACAATAGATGCGGTTGGACAACAATGCGGTCGAACTGTCCCGATGTGGCGACGGCGTTGAGCGTGTCAGTCAAACACGGTTCGGCCATCGCATAGAACGTGGTGAACAGGCCACGCGATGAAATCCCAAATTCACGGGCGAGCGATCGCTGAGTTTGAGCATCATATCCCCGAACCGCAACCTCGCTGAGCAGCTGCATATCCGCACTCGCACACACATCTCGACTCCCGCGACCAACCATAACAATCGCAGTCCGTCCGCCAGCGTGCATGGTGTCTGCTGAGTTCTGCAGAGTTTCCCGCAGTCGATCGCGAACGATACCGATCATCGCCGCCTGGCGAGAAATGGGACGGGCATAACTGACACGAACCGTTTCACTAGCGGCCGTGACAGCCTGAGCAGCAGCGACCTCCCCAGGAATATCGCCCTTGGCGTGGCCCGCCGAAAAAAGCAGGAGCGGCGCGACGGTCACACGTCGAACACCGCACCTCATCAGCGATTGCCATGCCTCCGAAATCGTAGGCTGTTGAAACTCGAGCAGACACGGACGCACGACCGTGTCGCTGGCGAGTTGTTCGGCTAAGCGATCGCTGAGATGAAAAAATTCAGCAGTGCCAGTGGCGTCTCGCGTGCCGTGGCCGACCAA
Organism: Allorhodopirellula heiligendammensis; assembly: GCF_007860105.1. Taxonomy (NCBI): domain Bacteria; kingdom Pseudomonadati; phylum Planctomycetota; class Planctomycetia; order Pirellulales; family Pirellulaceae; genus Allorhodopirellula; species Allorhodopirellula heiligendammensis. Next base: position 310,366 of record NZ_SJPU01000003.1, on the reverse strand, counting down.
CAGAACGCCGCTGGGGCCACCCAACTTACTGAACGCGGGCAGCGTCGCCGAAGCCTTCCTGCTTTAAACTAGCAAGCGCCTTTTCCACATCGAAACCAGCATCGTATTGAACGACTACCTTTTTCACGGTCAGCGTTTCGGGGTCGGGCTGCTCAACAAGGGTCACTTCGCTCACCCCGTCACTGTTTTCCAAAGTCTCTTTAACCCGGGGGTAACAAGCAAATTGGCAATGCATGCTGGGCACTTCCAATGTCAAGGTGCCCGCTTCGGTGAGCACCGCTGGGGATGCCGAAACAGCAGTCGCCGGAGCAGCCGACGCGGGCGATTCAGGTGCTCCGTTGGGGGCTACGATCAGGGCGATCATGATTCCCAGGGCGGCAACACCAGCAACAGCGTAAACAATCGATTTCATATTAAAACCTATGGAGTGGTTAGCGAAACGTCCCAGCCAACAAATCAGATGGGCGGCACAAGATCTGGCCAAACATTCTCATCTGCCCAAATCCGTCATCTGCCCGAACACCTTGATGAGATCCGTTGACATGCCCCACGCCCCCCGGCAATTCGATTGCGTCCAGGCACGAGGTGGGGCTGTACCATCTGATCCTAGCCGATCTTGACAGTCCACGTAAAGCCTGTGAAATAATCATCGGCCTGCCGAACCAGCCGATTCGGAAGCGGGTACTTCGTCCTCTTCGGGCGGATGGTTCGGTTTGCCATCACCGGTCTGGGGAAGCATGTGTTCGACCACCCGAACGAGCGGACCGTCAAGGTCCCAGATCGTGTCTACCGCAGCCCCGTCCTCGGTCGCTGGGTCCGATCCAGCGGTCTCGCTCGCATCGTCGGCGGCAGTGTTTGGGAAGAGGCCGCCACGCTCGATCCCTTTCAGTGAAGGGTACGACGCCGCCTGCCACAGCAACATTAAACGTTGCAGATTCTCGGGTTCCATCTCGACGGTCAGCCCCGCATCCGGTGTCACACCCCACACATCATTTTCGTCGTCATCTTTGCCTCGGTGAATATTCTCATCGCTCGGGCGAAAATACTTAGCAACGGTCAATTTGAGGGCGCTGCGTCCGTACTCCAACGGCAACACATTCTGCACGGTGCCTTTGCCGAAACTACGCGTCCCGCCCACCATCACGCGACCGTGGTCCTGGAGGGCCGCGGCAACGATCTCGCTGGCACTGGCTGAATCATGGTCAATCAAAATTGCCATGGGAATATTTTTGTCGACCAGCGTACCAGGCGTCGCGACATTGACCTCCTCGAGCACACCGCCACGAGTCTTCGTCGACACGATTTTCCCAGCATCCAAGAACATGTCAGCGACGGCAACGGCCGCGTGGAGCAATCCACCACCATTGCCGCGCAGGTCCAGTACCAGGGCGTCAAAGTCGTTATCGAGCTCCTTGAGAATGCGTTCGAGATCGCCCACGGTGCGGTCACCGAAGCTCGTCAAACGCACGTAGGCGACCCGTGGATGGTCTTCCAGGCGATACACCCAGGCATTGTTTTCATCACGATGGTCGCCGATGACGGATTCCATTTGGATCGACGCACGAGTGATCTTGGTCTCGATTTCTTCGTCGCCACGCCGCAGAGTCAACGCGACCTCGGTCCCGACCGGACCACGCAATTGATCGCTGACCTCGCGAATATCCAAAGTCGTGACGCCTTTTCCATCGACTTCGATAATCTCATCCCCGGGCAGCACGCCAGCTGCGAGGGCCGGTGAGCCAACCAGCGGCGTGATCACTCGCACCGGGCCTTTCGGATCGGGTTGATCAACGTAGATTCCGATTCCAGCGAATTCCTGATGAATACTGTCCCGGAAAGCATCGTATGCGACCGGTGGGATGAATTCACTGTGCTGATCGAGCTTGGAAGTCATGCCCGAGAGCGCTGCCAAGACCAACTCACGATCATCGACCGGTTCGACATAGTAACGGTCAATCAGTGATAAAGCCTCACCGATCACCAGCGCCGTCTTGGTGCGCTGTTGCAGGGTGTGGCACGCCATCGAGATGACAAACGCGATACAGATAATCGTCAGGTTGCGAGGTAGCATCAGCGGTCAGAGGTGTGCAGCGAATCGGAAGACATAATCGCGTGAGACAGGGCTCCCGCCTGCCGTGTTTGTATTGCTAAACGAAATGCCCGTTCCACGTATTCAAACGCGCCTCGATTAGAACTGATGTCCCTTCTGTGGACCATTTTTCGTCAGCGTGAGAATCTCCGGCCCCGACTCTGTCATGAGAATGGAATGTTCGAATTGTGCTGAGGGACGTCCATCCTTGGTCCGCACCGTCCAACCATCGCCCTTGTCGGTTTTCGCATACCGACTACCCGAATTAATCATCGGCTCGACCGTGAAGCACATCCCTGGGAACAAGCGGTCGACTCGACTCTGGCGGTTGGGAAAGTGGGGAATCGATGGATCGAGGTGAAACTGCCGCCCCAGCCCGTGCCCTACGTACTCGCGGACAACCGAAAACCCTCGTCGCTGGGCTTCAGGCACCACGCACTCACCGATCGTGGCAACACGGCATCCCGGGGTGAGCGCATCGATCGCCAAATGCATGCAATCGAAGGCGCACTGGGTCACCGCGCGGCGTTCTTCGGTGGTTTGGCCGATGATAAATGTTTCGCTTTGGTCGCCGTGCCAACCGTCGACGATGGTCGTGATGTCAACGTTCACGATGTCCCCCTCACGCAGGACGTAATCGTCTGGAATGCCGTGGCAGATCACTTCATTGACACTCGTGCAGCAGCAGTTGGGAAACTTTTGGTATCCCAATGTCGCCGCCTTGTAGCCATTGCTGTAAGTCCAGTCGTGGACCATTCGGTCGATTTCGAGCGTTGAAATGCCCGCCTTGACGTGCGGGCGAACGAAATCCATCAGTTCGCCATTGGCCTTGCCAGCCGCCCGCATCATGTCGCGTTGGGTAGGGGACAGGATGAGTTTTTTTTGCTTAGTCAGCATACGTCGCCTTCGAAAAAAATAAGTTCGCACGCATTCTAGCACGATCTTTCAGAAAAGTTCAGCCTTCCCGGGCATTGAACTCTAACTTCCAGCGTCGGTCCGATTGGCTGCTATGACACCACAGTTCAAACATTCCCAGCTCGGTAACACGCGACTGGAATCGCACTGGCACGAACGCCCGGTGCGGCGCGGCCTGCGACGACGTATCCGCCTGAGAAGATTCGTCTTCCAGTGTTAATTCGATGGGCTCGCCCTCCTGCAGTTCATCGGGGCTCCAACGATCCAATCGGGTCCCAGGCGCGTCGCTAGGCCGCACGGTGGAAGAAAAAAATCGAAAACGGGCAGGCGAACCCACAACCACTCCGACTTCCTCCCCCGGTACGTCCGCGTCGCTGCCTTCTTCCATGCCTTGAGGAGCGACGCATACCGCCCGCAGCGGACGCGGGGCTCCGGGAATGGCCAGCCCCGCAGTTTCAATGCCGATATAATAAGACTTCGCCGTCCCGCCGCGAATTCGAATACCACCGGACAGCTTGGCCCAACCATAGAACGCCGCACCGATCGCAACCGCGTGATCCAGGTCCGCCACGCCACTGAGCGGCGTGGGCGATTGGTCAAACCAACCGCCAACGGTCGCCTCCAGACGCTCGCGAATCGCATCGCTGCGGAAGACCCCTCCGTTGAGGAGTAATTGTGTTACGGAATCGGCCCCCGTCTCTTTCCCCTCCGTTAAATGATCGGCCAGAAACGCCGCCACTTGTTTCGTGATCGCTGGATCAGATTCATAGGGTAGACCAATGTCTTGAAACCCACTCTGTACACTCGCTAATGGACGCTCACCCGCGGCGCACATGGGAAAGAATCCTTGAACAAGCGTCTCCGCCGCCTCGGATTTTGAAATCGCGACCGTGATTGTGCCGCCAATCAGCGAACTGCCACGCCCGAGCACCGAGATCGAATGTTCCTCCGGTCCATCGCTGGCCATCAATCGCTCCTTGGCATCACGGCAGGCGTGCCACAGCGATGTGCTCTGCCAGGGATCAAGGTCATGGCCCTGAGCACGAAACTTTTCCGAGGCGAGATAGGCGAGGGCCAAGTCCATGTTGTCACCACCGACGAGCAAGTGTCGGCCCACGGCCTGACGACGCAACACGAGATCTCCGTCCTCCTCGGCCACCCCAACGAGAGTTAAATCCGTTGTTCCGCCACCCACATCGACAACGAGCAAGGTGTCGTCAGGTTTCAATGACTCTCGCCACGAACCACCAGTTGCTGCGAGATAGCGATAAACGGCAGCCTGCGGCTCTTCGAGCAACACGAACTGATCGCTCAATCCAGCTTCGATGGCGGCTTGGCGGGTCAGATCCCGCGCCGCCGGATCAAACGAGGCAGGAACCGTCAGTACGACCTGCTGCTGATCGATCGGCGCGTCTGGGAATGCGGTGTGCCAGGCCGCGATTAGATGCTGCAAATATCGCCGCGTGCAGTCAAACGCGGAGACCTTCGGAACTTCCGCAGGTGATTGCCATGGCAACACCGCATCGGTCCGGCCGATACCGGCGTGGCACAGCCAACTCTTTGCCGCCACGACAACACGCTGGGGGTTGTCCGCCGATTGCTGTCGAGCATAAACGCCCACAACGCCATCGCTGGGGTCTGGGAATGCGGCCTTCGACTCGCCATCAAGTGGCTTCGACGCTGACGATGGCAGGGACTCGATTCTCAGCGAATCAATTTCATTCTCGCGGGGCAAGTACAAGAACGAAGGCAGGGAGAACAATGCCTCGATCTGCCCAGGACCGACGATCTGAGGGATCGGCAGCAACTCAATTTCCGGTGCCTGATCACGCCCGGTGGAGCCGTGCGCGTTCTCAGCGCCCGCCGACTGTGCAGGGGCGTACGCGACGACGCTGTTGGTCGTCCCGAGGTCGATACCAATGCAATACTTAGGGGCATTCGTCACTGCTGAGATCCCATTTCCGCCAACACGTCGAGCACCTGTTGGTCATGGCCATCAACCTTCACACGCTTGAATACTTTGACGACTTTTCCGTGGCTATCGAGCACATAGGTGCATCGTTGGATGCCCATCGACTTTTTGCCGTAATTATTCTTTTCTCGCCACGCACCATACTTTTCGCTCATCGCGTGGTCCGTATCCACCAACAACGGAAATGGCAATTCAAACTCATCACGGAATTTAATATGACTCTCGGCGGTATCGGTGCTAATTCCAAACAGCTGGGCCCCGGTCGCCAGGAGTTCGCTGTAGCGATCTCGAAAGGCACACGCTTCTTTCGTACATCCGGGCGTATTGTCGCGCGGGTAAAAATAGAGCACCACGGGGTTGCCCGCCAAGCCTCTGAGCTTGACGGTGTTTCCATCCTGATCCTTCAGCGTGAACGCAGGCGATTTCGTACCGGGTTCTAAAAAGTCTGCCATGAGTCGTTTTTCAGAGGGGGAAATACGCGGAGCAGACAATCACAGTCGTCCGCCGGTAACCAGTTTTTCAAAGCTGTGATCATAGCTTTCGTCGTTGGTCACAGCAAAAAATGTGGAATAGGAAGTCGCGAAAGTCGCCGAGGGGTTGTTGATCCGATCGACTGCAGTGACACCACGCTGTGCCGAACGTCGTCAGGCACCGGGCAGCGTCGCGAGCCCAGCCGCCTACGCGTCACGGTTCACACGTTCAACGGCGCATCATGACTTCCGCTATGTTTTTCTAAAGACCCGAAGCTCGTGACGAGTTCCGCTGCCGTTGACCTAAGCTGCGAGAGACCGCGAGCGAGACCATCGAACATGCAAAAATGTACGCTGCGAATCCCGTTTCGTCGACCCACCCCGGCGTGGCCGCGGCCCCCTGAAAACTGGCCTTTGCCGGGTCGGTTCAGTCCCTCGATGCGCTTCGTAGCACGACAGTTTCCGCGTTTTGAAATCCTTCGATGTGCCCGGGCCAATGGCCCAGCGATACCGTTGGCGATGCCGTCGCCGAAACCGTCTCCACACGTGTGATCGCGTCCGAACAAACAGCAGGCTTGGCGATCGCTTGAGCAAGCCGCACCCAATGGTGCCGGCTCATGTCGCCACGGGGCCAGCCAACGGAGTCAAATGCGATTTGGCAGGCAGCGATGATCAGGCCGTGCTCGTTCGCGAGATCGTCGCCGTGCCGCCAACTACGAGGCGTTTTCAGTCCCGAACTCGATCCCGGACGTAGAATTTTCAATGTCGTGGCCGGCGCTCCGTCGGATATTTCTACAAAAACGTCGATCCACTGCTCGGCCAGCCTCGAGAGCATCTCGCTCTGTTGCCCTTGGTGCTCGGCGGCTCGTGCCAGGGCCGCTTCGACATGGGGAAAACGCGTCCGCATCAGTGGCAGCACTTCGTGGCGGATCCAGTTGCGTGTATACCGCGTCGATAGATTGCTAGCATCCTCTCGCCAGCTCTGACGTCGACCAATGAGTGATTGCCGGATGGCACTTCGCGGGGTGGATAGCAGCGGGCGGAGAATCACAAAGTCGCTACCAAACGAGCTCGCAGGCCGCATTCCCGCCATTCCCAGCGTCCCGGTTCCACGTAGCAAGTGATGCAAAATCGTTTCGGCTTGATCGTCTGCGGTGTGGGCCAAGGCGATGTAGCGACACCCACTCTGAGCGGCCACACGGTAGAAAAACTGACGTCGGTCACGACGTAGACTCGCTTCGGCCTCTCCGCCTGTATCGACCGGTGCCCGGGCGACAGCCATCTCAACATTCAGCGACGCCGCCAACTCCCGCACAAACTCCTCGTCGCCATCGGAGTGCTCCCCGCGCAGTCCATGGTTGAAATGAGCGATTCGCAGCGGAGGCGCGCCCTCGCTACTGTGAGCGTGAACGGTGCGAAAGTGTTCCACGAGCAGCAGTGTCAATGCCACGCTGTCGGCACCGCCGCTGCACCCCACAACCACTCCCACCGAGGTTGCCGCATCGGCTGGCAACCCTGCCAGAAAACCTTCCTGTAGGGTCCGCCAGTTGTCTGAATTCGTATTCGTAGGTCTCACGCGAATTCCGTCGTTGGGGCGATTTGCTCATCCACGAATTGCTAGGCCGCCCGAGCTGCCATCGGTGCATGGGGGCGGATACTTGCAGTCTCTTCCAAGATTTCGGCGATCGCGATGGCCTGTTCAGCAGCGGGTTGCGACACATCTAGGAACAAAACACGTCGGCCGCGAATCTCACACCACGTACTCCCGGCTCCACCAAGTGGCTCGCCGCGGATCTCAAAGCCATGGTTTCGAGCGATTTTGGCCATTCGATTGAGACGCTGCAAGACGTTCTCGGCGGCAGGCTCCGACGGAGTGAATGAATCGGTGCGCATCGGGAACCCTGGTGCTGCTGCGGGAACGGGTAATTCACAGGCATACGGTAAGTTTTACCGGTCGTCGAGACCGGATTTATCAAAAATAACGCTTGCGCCGATAGATCCATCATGGACAGCTGCCGCTGTTCACCGTTCTCGCCGCCCCCCGCCGCTCCTCAAAACGCAACGCGTCATCATGCCCAACCCTGCACCTACCTATCCGAGTCAGCACCCGCACGCCGCGATGGTGCCATCGTCCGGGCGACCAGACGCCGCAGGCAACCCGCAGACGGAATTGTTGGCCATGAAAGCACAGATTCGGCATATGCAGAGCCTTGCGTCGCTCGGCGAATTGACCGGTACCGCCACACACGAATTTAACAACGTGCTAATGACGGTGATTAACTACGCCAAATTGGGACTGCGGAACCAGGACGCTGCCAGTAAAGAAAAAGCGCTGACCAAAATACTGGAGGCATCTGAGCGAGCGGCGGTGATCACCAACACGATCCTGGCCCAGGCCCGCAACCGTAGCGACGCGAAAGAGCCGACCGATTTAGTGGCACTCATCCGCGATACGCTCGTACTGATGCAACGTGAAATGCAGAAGTATCGCATTAGCGTCGAATTGGACCTTGCCGAGCACCTGCCAATGATCTCTGCCAGTGGCAATCAAATCCAACGATTGCTGCTGAATCTGATGACCAACGCCCGCCAAGCGATGGGGGAGGGTGGGACATTGCTGATCCGGGTCGCTGCTGATGCAACTGCGAAGTCACCGCAGGGCGCACCGACGCAAATCGAGCTCACCGTGCGCGACACCGGTGCGGGCATTCCCGATGAAGTCCTGCCACGGATCTTCGACCCATTCTTCTCGACCAAAGCTGGCCCAGATGAAACGGGCAAGGGTGGCACCGGATTGGGACTGGCAGCGTGCAAAGAAATCATTGACGAACACGGCGGCCGAGTGCGCGTCGAGAGCTCCCTGGGACGCGGCACTGCATTCGTGATCCGATTTCCCGTTACCATCGCCGAACAAGCCGCCGCCTGATGTCACAAAGTCCAGATCGCGCCGTTACGATCGCTCCCGAGGCGGTCGCGTTGACCATTGCCGGGTCAGACCCCAGCGGTGGGGCGGGCCTGCAAGCCGATTTGAAAGCATTTCAGCAAAACGGCGTCTATGGCATGGCGGTCGTGACGCTCATCACGGTCCAAAATACGCGCGGCGTCGACCGCGTCGAATTGCTCCCAGCGGATCTCGTCAACGAGCAGTTTGACGCGGTGGTTGGCGATATCACGCCCCGCGCAATCAAAACGGGTGCATTGGGTAACGCGTCGATCATCGCGGAAATCGCCGCCAAACTTGGCCACGTCCAGTGTCCGGTCGTCGTCGACCCCGTCATGATCAGCAAACATGGCGTGCCGTTGATTGATGATGCAGCAATTCATGCCTATCGGGAACTCATGCTTCCAAGAGCAACTTTGCTCACTCCCAACCGCTTCGAAGCAGAGCATTTGCTCGAACGAGAAATCGGCAACGAGATTGATGACCTGCTCCAGGCCACCGAGGATCTGCGCGACCTGGGCCCTGCGATGGTTTTGCTCAAGGCGGGCGAGCTCAATGGTGAGCAGATGCATACCTTCCTCGACTCAGCACAGCTCTTAACAATCGCAGTGGAGCGGCATGCCACGAAACACACTCATGGCGCGGGATGCTCCTTGTCAGCAACCATCGCCGCGCAGCTCGCTTTGGCATCGCCGCACGAACCGATCGAATCGAACATGCGCGCCGCTGTCGAATTTGGGATCGCGGCAGTCAACCACGCGATTCAATTCGCCCCGCAGTATGGCCACGGATCCGGTCCCATCGAATCCCGCATGCTGCACATCGGCGACTGAGGAGCTGTGTCAGCGCAGATGGACAAAAAGGGGAAGTGGACATCTTGATTGAGCATCTACCTATTTTTCTGGCAGGTTGACTACGTGGTCATCCCGGAATTGAATTACAAATTGGCGTGGAAATCCAGAATATGCGATGAATCGATCTGTGGGCAATATTCCGTCCGGATATTCGTCGTCAAATCCGTCACGGTTCTTGTTTTGAATCTGCATGTCAATCCAAGCCTGCCCTTTTGTGTGAGAACCCAAAGCGCCTAGACCAAGCGTTTGGCGAACGTGAGTCAGTGAGTCGCCGTTGTCAATGTACCGCCTAATTGCGGGACGTAACGAGTTCTCGTCTCCAAGTTGTCGATACCGGAATGCCGGATCGTTCCAACGCTCAAACGCGAAGAACGTGAGGCCTGCAAAAACGATGATTGCAATAGAAAGGCAGTATCGCCGAACAGTAATGGACACGCGACCGTCAATTGCAAACCGTACTAAGCCACCTACGAGCCCCCCCCAAACGGCAACCGTTCCACCTACTGCAAGAGTCCAGAGGAGCAGAGTCGCCAAATCTGTCGGTTGCCAAAACTCGCTTGCGAATTCAGACTCAAGCGATATCTCGATGCTCCACATGATCAACGGAGCAAACGCACCGAAGCTGGCCGCGAAGAGTACACGCATGTAGCTCTGCTTCCCAAACGCGGCGATGACGGCAAAAAAAGTGGATGACAAAACGGGGGCGACAATCCAAAGAACACGCTGGTCGACTATGGATGACGCAAACAGACGCAAACCGAGATAGCTAGCTATAAAAGCGGTGCCGGCCAGGAAGCGGAAAGATATCATTATCTGGACGTTCCCATTCTGCTTGGGACGGAGAAAATAGAAGGGGTTCATTTTGGCGCGTTTTGAACGGCCTTAACCTGTACTTTGCTGCGAGGGCGACCTCGCGGACGCGTGTTTGACCGGGTTCCCGTTCTTCCACCTGCCCGCTCAATCCAATCTTTGGAGCCGTATGGGCAACCACGCTTGATCGCGATTTCGATGGCATCAAGCTCCTCATTGTAGCGGGACGCGTTGACACGGCGGAGCCAGTGAGGAGGTCTCCGCATCGGCCACGAAGTAAGCCAAGGCGAATCCCGATCGTTGCCTCTGTGCCAACGATGTAGCGAGCCGATTTGGGCGGGTGTTCAAGCGAGCAGCGGGTAGCCCAGAACACCTCGCCGAGGAAGCCGGCCGTCGCGGTCAAGGTTGGCTCTGCGCCCGTGACAACCCACTCGGGATATCTTCGGCCTGACCGTCTTCGGAAAACCCAGTTTTCACTCCATCCGGGGTCGCTGCTGCGCCGATATTCGAAAATCGGACCAGAACGAGCCCGATGCTCGGTGGCGGCATTTTGCGAGGCCCGATCGTAGCTAAATCGGCCGACAAACAAGCCGCAGCCCGAGCTGAAAAGTGGGTGGCCCTCTTTCTCTGGCGAGCTGGAAAGTGGGTGGCCCCCTTTCTGGCCCTGGCGAGCTGGAAAGTGGGTGGCCCCCTTTCTGGCCCTGTATCGAGAGGTGCGTCCGCAAGGCGTGGCTCTGTGGGACCGATCCCGCTACTGGATATTGTTTCGAGCACCGCAGGGGCTGGATCCGCGACCGAATGGAGTTCCTCGCCTCCGTGTTCGCGATCGATTGCCTGACTTTTTCGATCATGAGCAATCACCTACACCTCGTCTTCAGAAGTCGCCCGGACGTTGTCGCGGCGTGGTCGGACGAGGAGGTCGCCCAGCGTTGGCTGCGGCTGTTCCCCGCGCGTCGTAACCCTGACGGCAGCCCTGCCGTGCCGACGAGACCGGAGCTGAACATGATCCTGAATCAGCCGGAGGTTCTGGCCTCACGGCGTCAGCGATTGTCTGACGTGAGTTGGTACATGCGCTGTCTCGCTGAGAATATTGCCCGCCGCAGTAACGCCGAGGACGAGGCTCGCGGCCACTTTTGGGAAGGGCGTTTTCGGGCACAGGTGCTCCTCGATGAAGCGAGTTTGTTGGCGTGTGCGGCCTACGTGGATCTCAACCCGATTCGTGCCGCCATGGCGGAAACGCCTGAATCGAGCAAGTACACTGGAGCCAAGGATCGGATTGACGACTTGACTCATAGCTCCGATCGGACCCGCCTAAGCACCCATGACTGGGAGCGAAGCCGCGGTCGCCAGCACAGTGGCTGGATGAGTCCAATCGAAATTGACGAGCAGCACGATCCCGTCGGACCGCACCTGGATCATTCGGGCAGACGAGGCAGCCTGAAAGGTTTCCTAAGTGTCTCGTTGGCGAGCTATCTGGAATTGCTCGACTGGACGGGCCGTCAACTCCGCAGTGACAAGGTCGGTGCGATCCCCTCGCACTTACAGCCGATCCTCACACGTATGGGCGTGGATACCCATGCCTGGTGTGACGTCGTGAGCCGATTTGGGCGGGTGTTCATGCGAGCAGCGGGTAGCCCAGAACACCTCGCCGAGGAAGCCAGCCGTCGCGGTCAAGGTTGGCTCTGCGCCCGTGACAACCCACTCGGGATATCTTCGGCCTGACCGTCTTCGGAAAACCCAGTTTTCACTCCATCCGGGGTCGCTGCTGCGCCGATATTCGAAAATCGGACCAGAATGGGCCCGATGCTCGGTGGCGGCATTCTGCGAGGACCAGATCGTAGTTAAATCGGCCGACAAACAAGCCGCAGCCCGAGCTGAAAAGTGGGTGGCCCTCTTTCTCACTCAGATGACTGTGCCATTCGTGGGTGGCCCTCTTTCTCTTCCGGTCTGGGCGGCCGAAGCATTGTGGTATCGCTGCCGTGTGGTGGCTTGGATCGAGTTTCCCGCATCGTCGTAAGCCATGTCCGTTTGCGAGACGATCACGTCGCCGGTGACGCTCAGGGCATAGGTCGTGTCGTTGCTGTAGCCGACGTAGGAATGCGTCGTCCAGCCCGTGCTCGTTGAGATGGGCGAGCCTGGTGAGGTGGAGGGCCGTTTGTCATCCACCGCTATGGAGCTGCGTCTTCTGGCACAGCGACGAATTAGGGTTCGCGGTAGTGGAAGACGCCAAAACTCTCGCTGTGCACACCCATCCGCCCCGATACCGAGCGAATTCAACTGACGTGGCTAGAGCACGGACGGGGCGAAAATGAGGTCGCGGTAGAAGTGGAAGTTGTTGACATGCCAATTGGCAATGTTTTTGGCCTCGTCGGGTGACCATTGCAGTTCCACGACCACCTTCTCCTTGACCGTGCCACTCGGATCGAACCAGATCGTCTCAACCCGCTCGATGCCGTAATGCATGTAGACCCGGGGTCGCTCAGCCAATTCCCACTGAATATCGGGTCCGGCGAGCTCAATCGCGTCCTGCTCCGCATTGCTGTGCTGGTCCTCTTCGCCCTTGGACGCACTTGCGATCTGCTCGGCTCGATACGCTTCCCTAAGGTTCATGCCTTTGACCTGGCGATTGCGAGCCTCTTTGCGCAGTTCAGCGGCCAGCTCCACATCACCTCTGCCGATTAACTCGAGGTATTCGCGGCCAAAATACTCAGCTTGGCTTGCCATTGTGGAGCGTTTGGCCATAGGGATTGTGATTCCCCCCGCACCGAAACAGGAGGCCAGCACCAGGCCGATCACAGCCGCAGTCGTCCCAGCGGGCTTCGGGCCGTCTGACTTTCGCAGCGCAAAAACGCCGAACGCAATTGCAGCCAGGGGCAGGATCAACATTTGCCAAGCCACCAATGCTGAGGCACTGAGTAAACCCAGCACCAGGCAGATCAGGCCACTGGCGCGGAATGGCGGCACGTCATCTTCACTGACTACCTGAAAACCAATTTCAGCGCCCATTCTGGGCAAGTCTAATCCTGACGAACCAGGCGTGTCTGCAGCGCGTTGATTGTGGGAAGACGTTGACGAGTACAACGAGCTATCGGGGGCGTTCGCCTGCTCTGAGGAGTCTTTCATGGGGCCAATAACGACGCGTGAGAATCAATTCCAACGGTATTTAACAACGGCTCCCTACGCAGCGATCCGGCGAAAGGTTTGCCCCCACTCGCCACCGTCTGAAGAAATCTGCAATTCTTTACAAAGGAAATCCGCCGCCCGTTCGGACGCACCTGGCAATCCGTACTGCTCCCGCAAAGCCGCGAGGTCGTTTTTGACACGACGATAATAAAACGCATCCCCCAGCATCGCCCGGGTCGTCTCATGCAGAAAATCAATCGCGGGCTCAACATCACCGACCGACACCAGCTCGGGGAAAATCTTGCGACCCGCCATCAGGTTAGGCAGTGTCATGCTATCGACACGCAGGACGTGGCGACCAAACATGTGCAACAGCCGCCCGACTCGGTAGATCACCGCTGCCGGTGTCCCGCGAGCCATCAACTCTAGACTGACCGAACCGCTGACCATCATCGCGCAGTGGGCTGACTCGATGACCTCGGACGTGCGATCGACAAAGAAGTCAATCGGCAATTCTCCGTCCGCCTCGGTAAGCTGGTTGCGACACCATAGGCAGTGACGATCACGGTAGGCGGCGACGGCATATCGAACGTGTGATGGCGACCGTGCGGAGTCGGGACCGACGTCTGCGTCGGCATGCAGCCGACGGATCGCTTCCAGCATGATCGGGAAGTTTCGCTGGACCTCGTGATCCCGCGAGCCGGGAAGGATAGCAACAGTCTGCGTAGCCAGACCTGAGTCTGATCGACGACAGGACGCACTCGGAGCGGCCGGGGATCGGAGCTGCCGCAGGGCGACAGCATCCAGTTTTTTCTCGGCAACGGCGTCGAAAAACGGATGCCCCACGAACGTGACCGGAATGCCGTGTTCACCAAAAAACGACGTTTCAATCGGTAGCACAGTCATCACGTGGTCGACGCTCCGCCGCATCTTCCTCACACGCCAGGCGCCCCACGCCCACAGTTGAGGAGGGCAGTAGTAATAAACGGGAATCCCATACTTTTTAGCTCGCCGAGCGATATGCCAATTAAATCCGGGGAAATCGACCAAGACGACCGCGTCGACGCTTCCGCTGGCGAATACCTCTTCAGCTTGATCGGCGAACCGGAAGAACTCCCGCAATTTCGGCAGTACTTCCACGAGGCCGACAACCGCGTGCTGGGTCAGATCGAGATCGACCGCGCATCCTGCCTGTCGCATTTCTGGACCACCGAAGCCACGGCAGGTCAGCGATTCCGAGCCCACACGACCAGTCAATTCACCAATCAAGCGGGCGGCGTGTTGATCGCCACTGGGCTCACCAACAGAAAAAAAAAGCGTTTTTGTCACTGCGTATGCCTTCGCCTGGTCCCGAGCACTCCGGTCCTGCACCAACCGCTTCCGCTGGGAGCGTCGATGGCCGCCCACGCAAACGGACAGCCCACGCGAGGATGCCTGCCAACGCGATTGGCTTGGAAAAACAAGCCTAGGGGTAACTCAATTGCGGCCGCCACCGCAAGAGAAATTTCAGCGATCGACGGCGATCGTTTCCGCGACGTCGTTGGCATGATCACGAACGCGAACGTATGCGTTGAGCGATGCCATGAAGGCGACGCTGACCGCGGGCGGCATCGATCCGACGGACAACTCGTCGAGATGTTTCCGTCGCAGAGCTTTCACCTCGGTCCGGATTCGCTTGAATGCGGGCTCGGAGGCGACTTCAATGTTGCGATCTCCCTTGATCAACGCCTGGTGAATTGCCGCCACGTATTCGGTTACCTGGCGATTGAGCCGCCCCAGATCCTCTCGCTGTTCGATTGTGAAACGAAGGCCATCGCGACGCAGCTTGCGATCAAATTTGTCGAGATTGACGATGTAATCACTGATACTCTCGTATTCGTCGGCCACCCTGAGTTGCTTGCCCCCCTCCTCGGCAGTGGAATGGGATACGTTCGCCGCCATTAAACCCGTCACGAACTCGGCCACTTCATCTTGGACGGAGTCGAGCACGCGTTCACGCTGTTTAAGACGATCACCTAAGGCCTGGTCCGGCTCATCTTGATTCATCAACTCCAAGCACCAGTCGAGCATCTTCAAACAACCGTCACCCATCTTGAGGATCTCTTTGCGAGATTGCTCCAGGGCCAACAGTGGTGTTTCCAAGATTCGGATATCCAGATCCGTCAAGCGAGGCTTCTCTTTGAACGGCCGTCCTGGGACAACCCGCTCGAGCAGTTTGACAATGGGACCGACAAAGGGCATGAACAGCAGCGTGTTAGCGACGTTGAACACGCTATGCGTCGCAGCGATAGCGGCGACGGTATTGGGGAACGTTTCCACGCCATCCACCACGACCATTTTGGTCACATCAACGCCAACGAAACTTTGAATTAACTTGATGTACCAAGCGAAGATCAAGGTAATCCAAAATACGCCCGCTAAATTAAAAATGACATGGAAATAGGCCGCCCGCCGAGCGTTGGTGGTTGCCCCCAAGGACGCGAGTAGGGCGGTGATCGTAGTGCCAATGTTCTCGCCGAGAATCAAAGCGGCTGCCGTCGGATAGCTAATGACACCCTGCGTCGCCAACGAAATCGTGATCCCCAGTGTCGCTGACGAGGATTGCACGAGCGTGGTCATGATGCACCCCACCATGGCACATTTCAGAACACCGAAATAAGTGTCGGCGGTAAATCTTGCGAACCAAGCTTCAAAATCTGGAATGTCTTTAATGATCGCGCAAGCATCCTTCATGATCTCCAGACCGAAGAAGACCATCCCGATGCCCATTAGGAACATCGCCCAGTAACGCCATCGGTCACTCTTTGCAAAGAGGTAGGTGAACGCCGCCGCGCCGAGCAGAGGCAAACCATACTTGCCCACCTTCAGCACCAGGATCCAACCCGTGATCGTAGTGCCAATATTGGCACCCATGATCACACCGACGCCCTGGGTCAGGGCCATGACACCACTGTTGACAAACCCCACCACCATCACGGTCGTAATGGAGCTCGACTGCACGATACACGTGACCAAGACGCCCACCGTCGTCGCAAACAGGCGATTTTGCGTGATCGATCCGATCAAACGCCGCAGACTATTGCCCGCTACCGCCTGCATGCCGTCGGACATGTTCTTCATGCCGAGCAGGAAAATCCCGAGTCCCCCCACTAACTCGAAGATCAGGTTGAGCAGGATTGGGAATTCCAAAGCATCGTCGTTTCAATGAGAGGAGCGGTGGCGACGTCTGGAACCAGACTGTGCGGATTTTAAGCGAACCGAGCTTCAATGCAACTCGTTGCGAGTAAAAAAGATGAGATGCCACTTCTCTCGCAGTTCCCGGTTGGCGACGGCGATTCATCTTCGCCGGTACCCCCTCTTTCTAGGCGGGGCGGTTTCTCACACACCGCCACCAAGTATAGTATGCTCTCCCACTCCGCTCCCCACCTTTCCCACCCTTCCCACCTTGGGCTATCTATGAAAATGCGTTTCTCTTTGACACTCGCTGCGTCTCTCGCCAGCCTCGCGCTGGCTCTACCTCATGGTCATGCTGCCGATTCGGCTCCGGCGAGCGACGCTAAAGTCGCAACCGGCGTTGAAGTGCTGTTCAATGGACAGAATTTGGATGGTTGGCACGGCCAGCCGCACTTCGACCCTTACAAACTCGAGGAAATGCCCGCTGACGAACGAGCGGCGATGATCGAGAAATGGACCGCCGAGGCCCGCGATCATTGGAGCGTCGAAGGCGACGAACTCGTCAATGACGGCCATGGCCCCTATTTGACAACCGATGACGAATACGAAGACTACGAGCTCGAGCTCGAGTACAAAACGGTCCCCAAGGCTGACAGTGGGATTTATCTCAAAGGCACCCCGCAGGTTCAGATTTGGGATTCAACGGAGGAGGCCAAGTTCGCCATTGGCGCGAACCTCGGCAGCGGTGCTCTTTGGAACAACACTGAAGGCCAGCCTGGTAAAAACCCCCTGGTGCTCGCCGATCGTCCGTTTGGAGAGTGGAATAAGGTTCGCATCATCCAGGTGGGCGCTCGCACCAGCGTTTGGCTGAATGACCAACAGGTTGTCGACAAGGCAATCATGGAGAATTACTGGCGACGAGACGAACCGCTCCGTCCACGCGGCCCCATCCAGCTGCAAACCCATGGGGGCGAAATTCGCTGGCGCAATATCGCCTTACGCCCCCTCGACACAAAACAAGCGAACGAATTCTTGGCCGATCGCGACACCGATGGCTTCTCGGCCTTGACCGATGGAAAGACACTCGATGGTTGGATCGGCGCCGTGGATGATTACGAGGTCACACCAGAGGGATCGATTCGGTGCCGGAAAGGTCGCGGCGGCAATCTTTTGACGAAGGATGAGTACAGCAATTTTGTTGTGCGACTGTTCTTCCGTTTGCCCCCCGGTGGTAATAATGGGTTAGCCATCCGCTGCCCCGAGGGTGTCAATCCTGCATACGGAGCAATGACCGAACTACAGGTTCTCGATAACACCGCGCCGCAATACGCCAAGTTAGACCCACGCCAATATCATGGCTCGGCATACGGCATGGCGGCAGCCAAACGGGGTTACTTGCGACCGGTCGGCCAGTGGAATTTCCAACAGGTCCGAGTGGACGGTTCGACGATCGAAGTCGAACTGAATGGCAACGTGATTTTGAAAACAGATGTCTCGAAAGTCACCGACTACATGGCTGGCAGTGCCCATCCTGGGAAAGACCGCAAGACCGGACACTTCGGCTTTGCCGGGCACAACGACGCGGTCGAGTTTCGCGACGTGACGATTCGTCCACTGAAGTAGCATCCAGGCTCGCTCCGCAATCCACCGATTCGATGGCGGAGAGACGAATCACAATCGCTGCGGCGGGCTTCCCAGGATCGCCTCCGCAGCGTTCTACAAAGCGACGGTGGGGCTGCAGTTTTTCAACTCGAGCACCACACCGCAGTGGCATCATGGCTGGCTACATGCATCCTGAGCAGGTCGCCGCAACCTTCCCGAGAGAGTCTTCGTGAGCGTCGTGCTGCGAAATTTGCCACCTCAAAACATTGGTACATATTTCGATGAGAATGTTTGCAATCGCAACCGTCGTTTTGAGTTTGTGGGTAGCGGATCACGCCTTAGCGCAGTCGGACGCGGTGGAACCACGAATGAAGTTCGCCGATGACGTCAGTGGCAAGGCGATGTCAAAGGATCCAGCGGTCGTCCGATTCAAAGGACAATATTGGCTGTATTATTCCATACCGCCATACGATCACAAACCGACGACGGGTTGGACGATTGGCGTTGCCACCAGTGATAATCTTGTCGATTGGAAAAAGGCTGGAGAATTGCAAAATACGGGAGCAGCAGAGGCCAATGGCTTCACCGCTCCGGGGGCGATCGTCCTAGATGGCAGAGTGCATCTGTTTTACCAGACCTATGGTAATCGTCAGGGCGACGCGATTTGCCACGCGTGGTCTGATGACGGATTGAATTTCACACGCGATCCAACCAATCCCGTATTCCGTCCGACTGGCGACTGGACGGTCGGCAGAGCAATTGACGCTGATGTAATCGTCCACGACGCCACGCTGTACCTGTACTGGGCAACGCGAGACCCAGACATGAAGGTGCAGATGCTGGGCGTGGCAACAGCGCCACTTGCCAGTGATTTTTCGCGTGACAGCTGGACGCAGCTCAACCAGGATGGCCCCATACTCGCGCCCACCGTTCCCACATCACTCGACGATCCCGGCCTGGACCTAGCCTGGGAGAAAAAGTGCATCGAAGCTGCTGCCATGGCCAGTCACGGCGGCCGACTCTACATGTTCTATGCAGGGGGCTACAACAATGATCCCCAGCAAATTGGCGTGGCAGTAAGTGATGATGGAGTGAACTTCAAGCGGCTTTCCGATAAGCCATTGATCCCCAATGGACCGGCAGGCAGCTGGAACTCGAGTGAGTCAGGTCACCCCTTTCTGTTTCAGGATGATGATGGCCAGGACTACCTGTTCTACCAAGGTAACAACACCAAAGGAAAGACTTGGTACCTTTCGGTTATGCCGATCGACTGGAGCGAAGGCAAACCGATATTGGCGCCGGAAAAACTACCGCGACCGTGAAAGTTTGAGCTCACGCGTTGGTATTCAGCATTGAAATGCCGGTAGTCCCTGACAAATTAAGGAGAAACTGATACTTTGAGCGAGTAAGTCAGGGGCCGCATCGGCTTGCCTACAAGGAATCCAAGAGTGAATGACCTGCGGTTGAATCGAAACGCGTTACAGCTATTTGTTGGATTCATCGCAATCTCTGCGGCTGGTTGGGGGCAAGTTCCAGCGGCAACTCAAACGCCAACAGACACCACGTCGCGAGCGGATTTTCCTCAGAAACTTGTGGTTGCGACCCGCGAGGTCCCTCCATTTGCGATGCTCGACGACGAGGATCGATGGACAGGCATCAGTATCGACTTGGTCCGAGCGATCAAAACCGACTTGGAGAGAGATGCTGGTCACGAGATCGCGATTGAGTTTCGGTCGATGCCACTGTCCGACATGCTCAGCGCAGTCGAAAAGGGTGAGGCAGACCTCGCCGCGGCAGCGCTGACGATGAACTCCGAGCGTGAAAAACGCATGGACTTTACTCATTCATTTCATTCCTCAGGTCTCGGAATCGCTGTAAGTGCGGCAAATCGAGGATCGGGCTGGACTGGCATATTCGACGCGATTTTTTCTGCGACATTCTTACGTATTGTGGCGGGATTGATTCTGGCGATGCTAGTGAGCGCCGTTGCCATCTATCTCTTCGAACGTCGGCAGAATCGCGAGCAGTTTGATAAGGGATGGGTCCGAGGCATTTCGGCCGGGATGTGGTGGGCAGCCGTGACCCTTACCACGGTTGGCTACGGCGATAAGGTCCCGCGGACGATCGGTGGCCGTCTGATCGGACTGTTGTGGATGTTCGCAGGTCTATTCATCATCGCTGGCTTCACCGCAGCCGTCACCTCCGCGCTGACGCTGACGGAACTGCGTTCCAAAATCAATGGGCCAGCGGATCTGCCGCGTGTGGAGGTGGCGACGGTAGACGGGTCCACGTCGGCCGACTATTTGCGAGCGCGGCACATCCTGTATGCAAAACACACCGACGTCGATTCCGCGCTGGCGAGTTTGGTTAACAACGAATGCGTCGCGGTTGTCTACGATGCGCCCATCCTGAAGTACCAGGCGTTTCAGAATTATGCGGGTGAAAGCATTGTCCTCCCGGGCACCTTCGAACCCCAAAAATATGCGTTTGCGATGCAAAGCAACAGTCCGCTGCGGGAACCCTTCAACCAGGTCCTGCTGCGAATAACGTCCAGCCCTCGTTGGAGCGACGTACTTGCAAACTATTTTGGCGAAGAACAGCGGTAGCCGCCTGCGCACTTTCGACGCCGATCCGTCACCCACCTATTGAGCCTCAATTGAACTCGCGACGATTCCGCAGAAAGCACACCAAGGTGGGAGCCCCTCCTGGGACGCTTGTGATCTCCAAAGAGTCTCCGGTGCCTGCAATTTCGGCGACCTACTACTCGCAAACGGCACACCGCAGGGTCGCCGTGGACTCCGTCGACGACCTGGTGGATGCCTTCGACGACGATGAAGTGACCTGGGTCGATATCCAAGGATTTGGAGATCGTTCGATCATGCGAAAGATCGGCGAGATTTTTCACCTCCACCCGCTGCTTCTGGAGGACGTCGTGAACGTTCCCCAGCGTCCCAAAAGCGAGCCCTACGACGACCAGCTACTGGTGATCGTCCGCATGGTCCGCCTCGGCGAACCGGACGATCAAGAAGAGCCGACGGTCGACATGGAGCAAGTCAGTCTGGTCATCACGAAAAACTACCTGATCACGTTCCAAGAAAAGCATGGAGATGTGCTGGATCCTGTCCGCCAACGATTGGTCGCCAATAAAGGGCTGATTCGCAAACGTGGCCCTGATTATCTCGCCTACGCGATCATCGATACGATTGTGGATGCCTATTACCCGGTCTTGGAGATATTAGGTGATCGGTTGGAGGCCCTAGAGGAAGTCGTGATCGACAACCCGTCACCAGCCGTACTGGGCGAACTGAACCGGCTCAAAAACCAACTGATTAATTTGCGACGGGCGATCTGGCCTCAGCGTGAAGCAATCAACGAACTCGTTCGCGGGGATCATCAGGTCATGACCGAAGAGGTTGGTGTCTATATGCGAGACGTTTACGATCACTGCATCCAAACGTCGGAAGTGGCTGAAATGTATCGAGAAATGGTTACGGGACTGATGAATACCTATCTATCTTCGGTGGCCAATCGAACAAACGAAGTCATGAAGGTATTGACAATCATGGCCAGTATTTTTATTCCACTGACCTTCATGGCGGGCATTTACGGAATGAACTTCGAACACATGCCAGAGCTGAAGTACCAATACTCTTATGCGGTGTTGTGGATTGCGATGGTTGCCGTTGCCATTGGAATGTTGGCTTACTTCTGGATGAAGGGCTGGATATTTGAACGACGAGGCTAGCTCCCCAGGCCCGCCCTCCCACGCCTCCTTTTCTACGCTCCGCTGTGCTCCGCGTTAACTTCGTGGCCAGCTTCTTGGGAACCCTACCGTGACTCTTCTGTTTTTGAGCCTGGCTGCAGCTTTAATTTTGCTCAATGGATTTTTTGTGGCCGCTGAGTTTTCACTTGTCAAAGTGCGCATCTCGAGAATCGAACAGCTTGCCAAGGCGGGCAAGCCGTTTGCGGGGACGGCTCGCTGGCTCGCCACGCGATTGGATGAGTCCTTGTCGGCCTGCCAGCTTGGGATCACGATGGCGTCGTTGGCATTAGGGTGGGTGGGCGAGCCCGCATTTGCCGCGCTCGTCGAACCGGTTCTGGGGTGGGGCGGCGTTACTGACCAACGGGCGATCCACGTGCTCGGGTTTGCCATCGCATTCTCGGTCATCACTGGCCTGCACCTGGTCGTGGGTGAGCAATTTCCAAAAATCTTTGCGATCCGTCGGCCTGAAATGGTGCTGCTGTGGTGTGCTCTTCCCCTGAAGTTCTGTTACGCGATCCTGTACCCATTCTTGATCATTTTAAATGTGGTGACCTCATTCTTGCTACGAATGGTTGGAATTCACGGGGCGTCGGATCATGGCAGTGTGAACACAGAGGAAGAGATTCGGGCGTTGCTACGTGAAGCGCACGTGCACGGAAATCTCTCCCGCAGCGAACATCGGCTGATTAATAATGTGTTTGAGTTTGACGACCTCATCGTTCGACGTGTGATGTTACCTCGGGGCAAAGTCGTATTCTTCGACGTCAACGAGCCAATTTCAGTACTGAGAGAGCTCGTCCGCAGGACCATGCATACCCGTTATCCCGTATGTGATGGATCGCTCGACAAGGTCTTGGGAGTCGTCCATATCAAAGATTTACTGACCGTGCCAGAAAGTGATGAATCATTTGATGTACGAACCATCATGCGTCCTCCCAAGAAGGTTCACGAGACAATGCCCATCAGCAGAGTACTGAGGCACTTCCAAGCAACTCACCAATTGATGGCCTTCGTCATCGATGAATACGGCACGATCACCGGCATGGTCACCTTGGAAAACGTCCTTGAGCGCATCGTGGGCGAGGTAGATGACGAGTTTGATAACGCAAATCCAAACATCGTCCCGGCAGGCCTGAGGGAATTTATCGTCAATGGCTCAACGCCGATTGATGAAGCGCGCCGCAAGCTCCAGATTCCGCTGACGGAGTCTGACGAGGCCGATACGGTCAGCGGTTTGTTAATGGATCATTCCGGACAGATTCTCTCGCAAGGTGACCGGATCGAAGTGGATGGGGCCGTCGCAGAAATCCTCGAGATGAAAAACGATAGTGCCACGAAAATTCGGTTTTGGGTCTCTGAGACGCCACCAATCTCGCGGCCATAGCTGGCTGATTCACCAGCGGTTGGAGCTCGCAGTATCAGCTCTCATTACCGGAGGCGTCCGTCCGACGGTGTTCGGTGCATAGGTCGGCACGGCTGAAACGTACGGGAGTGATCATCGATTTTCATTCTCTTGGGACAGCCCTGCGACTGTCGTCTGGGCCATTCAGCAATCGTGAATTCGCGGGCATTTTTGATCTGTTTTTATGCTGGGGGTTTCGTCACCATGCAACCGGCGAGCATAATGAAGCTTCTGCTAGAAAAAGGAATTCAATTCCTAGGTGGATGCGACTCTCGTTGGCACGCTATCAGCTAGGCAACTGCTGCCGTACGCAATTCCTATTCACGCTCTCAGCCGATCCCTTCGGCCTCTCTCCATCGTGGTGATTCTCATGCGAAAACGCGGTCCCATTCTCGTCGGCGGCGGTATCGCGTTGCTGATCGCCAGCCAGTTCTTCGACTTTGGACTCGGGTTTCAAGACGGGAGTGGCCCAGGAGACGCCACCGACCCAAATGCTCAGGTCTCGATGGATCCGAGCGTCTCTCGGTCCACCGCCGAGTCGAAGCGGGAAATTGCCGAAGACGAGATGTCCGAGGAGTCCATCCCGCGATTTGTTCCTACCGCCGAGCCAGTGCTACCAGACGTTGTCGACATCTTGATTGATGGAAGTCAGTATTTGGTCATTTCACAAGCGGGAGAGGGCGCTCGGGAGCCCATGACATTGGACCAAATCGTAGCGATGGCTGCCACGGTCGACGGTGAACCGAGTGGAATCCGTGTCCGTGTGGCCAGAACTCCCAACGCGGTTGCCTCAGCGGAAGCCGCCGTCATGAAGCGACTCGCAGACGCTGGGTTAGCCGCCGACGAAATCGACGCCAGACGTCAGCTCGTCGAGCTGAACTAGAAGAAAGTCAGATACCCGCCCCCCGGACTGATGCCCGGGGTGAACGCATCCCATGGCGTGGCGGTTACCGGGCCCGCGTACGCAGCGGAGGAAACCGTCACCAGCCGAGACGACTGCTCTAGATATCTTTCCAGCAGCGTTCCTTAGCACTCGCCAGGACCGCGTCGCAAACCTTCTGCGTTTCCAAGGCGTCCCGGAAATTCGGGTGCACAGGCTCGCCGGTCTCGAGTGATTTCAGAAAATCAGCGACCTGGTGAATGAACGTGTGCTCATAGCCGATCTGCAGTCCAGGAACCCACCAGTTTCCCATGTAAGGTTGATCACCGTCGCTGACGTGAATGCTTCGCCAACCTCGCACGATCGAATCATCGGAATGATCGAAGTATTCGAGGCGGTGGAGATCATGCAGATCCCAACGCAGCGAGGCGTGCTCGCCGTTGACCTCGAGCGTGTACAGGGCTTTGTGACCCCGGGCGTAGCGGGTCGATTCAAACAACCCGAGTGAACCGTTGTCGAAGTGGCAATGGAACATGCAGGCGTCATCGATGGTAACAGGCTGCTTGGCGCCCGTTTCGGCGTGCACTCGTTCTTTGACAAAGGTCTCCGTCATCGCCGATACATCTTTGATGCCACCGTTGAGCCACAGGGCCGTATCGATGCAGTGAGCCAGCAGATCGCCGGTAACGCCACTGCCTGCCGCGTCGGCATCGAGTCGCCAAGTCGCTGCACCACCTTGGGGCACGTCCGCGTTGATCGTCCAGTCCTGCAAGAAATTGGCACGGTAATGGAAGACTTTTCCTAACCGCCCCTCGTCGATCAATTGCTTAGCCAAGGTCACAGCAGGCACGCGGCGATAATTGTACCAGACCATATTGGCCACTCCGGCCTTCTCGATCTCTTCGCACATTTCCACACCCTCGGCAACGTTCATCGCCAAGGGCTTTTCGCACAACACCATCTTACCGGCCCGCGCCGCGGCGATCGCAATCTCCTTGTGCAGGTTATTGGGCGTGCACACATCAACGGCATCGATATCATCGCGAGCGATCAATTGTCGCCAGTCGGTTTCGATCGATTCATATCCCTGTTGGTCCGCGAAAGCTTGAGCCTTCTCTGCGTTGCGAGCGCAGACCGCTTTGAGCACCGGTTGGTATTCCAGATCAAAGAATCGGTTGGCTTGGCGATATCCATTGCTGTGCGTACGGCCCATAAAGCCGTATCCGATCATGCCGATATTGAGTGGTTTCATACTCTCGTGTTTGCCTTGATAAAAAAGTAAGTGAATTATGTTTACCAGCCATCGTCTTCAGAGCGTCAGGCATTCCAAAGACAACACCGCGATTCCATCGCGTCAAGAAGTTTGAGCACCCCAGGGCCACGCGGTGCGGTGGCGACTGGGGCATCAAGCATAATCTGCCAATGAATGACTGGTCGAAGTCAGGTTTGGGTCCCATCGGACCTACGCCGATGGCTCATTCCAACCGTGTGCATCTTGGACGCTGAGCATCGCAGCGAGAATCCCGTTCCACGTCTCAGCTTGGTGCATGACGTCGTTGGGGAACATGCAGCCGTCCCAGCAAATGTGCCGGCAAACCTGGAGCACATCACCGTGCTCATCTCGCAACCAGTGGGCGGCATCGACGGGAATATTGAGTTTGCCATTGGGGTCGTTCGGCAAACAGTGTCGTCCCGTCTTATCATGGCTGCCAGTGCCGTGCACCGTTGCGTCGTTTTGAGCGACGTGGAAGTCAATCGTCCAGGGCCGGAGAGCGTGGGTCAGTTCGTGCAAAGCAGCGGTCTTTTTCTCTTCGTCCTGCCAATCAAAATCTCGTGGTAGGATCGCGTCCTCAGGCGCGTTGTAACCGAGTAGATACAACAGGGTATGCGCCATGTCGGCCTGAAAACCGAGCCTTTCGGGATGGCCAACTCGTTCGAGCAAATCGACCATCGATCGCCAGCTGTGCATTCCCCCCCAGCAGATCTCGCCTTCTGCGGCAAGCCGCTCGTCATATTCCTCGGCGATATCGCAGGCAGCTTTGAAAGTATCTGCAATCGTACTTTGGTTTTTCTCAGGTGCTTCGAACCACTGAGCGGTTGGTGTCGCGCTGTCAATCCGGACCACACCATGGGGCCGAACGCCGAGTTCCCGCAGTTTGCGACCGATCTCGCAGCCCTTGCGGACCTGTGTCAGAAACGCCTCGACCTCCTCTGGGCTCCCCGCAGCGCTACCGCCGCCCGTCGGCGTCCACACGGGCGCGACGACCGTGCCGATGTCGAGGTTGCGGCTGCGGACCTTCTCTGCCACCAGTTCGAGGTCTTCGTCGGTAGCGTCGATCGAGATGTGAGGCTCGGACAGAAAAACGTCGACACCGTCAAATTTACGGCCATCGACTTCCGCAGCCGCGGTTAGATCCAGCATCTCATCAAGTGAAATCACCGGGTTTGCATCGTCGTCACCTTTGCCGACCACGCCCGGCCAAGCTGCGTTGTGCAGTTTGGGGAAAGAATGAGGATGTTGGCTCATCGAATCAAAACCATTGGAAAGTGAGGAAGGAAACGGTTAGGGGCCCAACACAACGGGCAGCGTTTAGGATCGGCATTCATGGCGTCTGTCGCCACTTCGTTGCGTTTGAAAATGCTTGCAGGTCCGCCACATGATTGCAAGTAGTGTAGTGGTTACCGCCCTAAATACTGATCGAGTTGCTCTGCTTTGCGAAGCAGATACGGGACATGTTGATTGGTTGCCTGGACTAATCGTTGCAGCTGACGCAGTTGATCTTGAAATTCTTGGCTGAATTTTCGCTGCTGTTCGTCCCGCCACGACTGCTCGAGCTGATTCATCTGTGCCGCGAGTGATCCGCCACGCTGCCGAAGTTCCTCGGTGAACTGTGAGAGTTGGGCGGCAAATTGGCGGATCTGGTCGGGATCTCCGATTGCTTGACTCATCGAGAAATGCTCCTACGTGTGATGGACATGGGCGGATTCTAAGACCGATGCCAAAGTTGATTTGTACAATTCATGCGTCGCTGCCACGCCGTGACGCTCCGCCAGATCGATCAACATTCTCAGTGCCGCGATGCGGACCTTCGGTGGCGACGTGACGCTACGCCGCATGGAGGCAATTCGGAACCAGTGCATCGATTCGATATCACTACCTAACACCAAATGGCACTTCCCGATCCAATAGGCTGCTGCGGAACTATGGTTGTCATTTGCTAGCAGCGGCTCGAGCTCGTTGATTGCCTCGGCATGCTTTTCGAGATCATAGAGGGCCTCGCCGAGGACAAGTCGAAAATGCTGCAGCGAGGGATCGCGGTTCAATCGAGCCCGGCAGACTTTCACGCGGCAATTCGCCCAATCCATCGAACAGCGATCGAGGTCTTGATCGAAGGCAGCGTTTTTTGCTTTCGCTGCCATTTCACGAACCTCGGTTAATTGCTGGATCGAACGGGCCAGCTGAGCCTCTTCAAATTCCCACAGCAAATCGAGATCATCGGGAAATACCTCGCATCCCTGCTTGAGAATCTTCGTCGCTTGCATGGGGCGTCCCTCGCTGCGGTAGATCGCCGCAAGTTCAAAGTACGCTTCACGATCCGTCCGGGCGTCTTTAAGCCGACGCTCCAAGGCCTGCCGTCGATTCGGCCCTCCGGTCGCTGCGTGGGGAGTCGATTTCTCAGACGAATCTCCTGCGGGATGAGCGGGTGATGACATCGGACGGAACGCGACCTTCGAAGAAGAGGTGTGGGGCCCTATCACTATAACGCAAACCGCACAGCGGGGTTGGTCTCATCGGCCCCTTAGCCAGCACATCGCGTTTTCGCAGCACCGATGGGATCTCTACGCCACATCCTGATACAATCCTCGTACTGACTCGGTGTCCAACGCGATCGGGTTGAACGTACCCGTCCACTGCTGCAGAGCATCCTCAACAAAAACGTCCAGTTGCGACGTTGGAATCGACAGTGCCCCAAGCGACGTTGCCAGTCCGGCTGATCGGACCCATCCTGCGACCAAGTCAGCCAAGCGATCTGGGGCATCCTCCACACGCAGCGGTGGATCTCCTGGAAGTGCGATCTCTCGCAGCAGCTCGGCGTACCACAGCGCATGCTTGGTTCCGTTGAACCGAATGACTGCCGGCAACATCAATCCGACCGCTTGTCCATGCACAATGTCGTGCCGTGCGGTCAATGGATTCGCCGTCGCGTGGGCGGCGCCGAGCATGGAGGTTTCAATCGCCATTCCGGCCAACGAAGCGCCTAACTGCATGTCGCCCCGAGCGACTAAATCATCGGGTGCCTGCAACACTCTCAAGAAGGACTTGGCTAGCAATCCAAACGAGCTGCGACTATACGTCGTGGACATCGCGTTTCTACGAACGGTCACATAGGTCTCGATGGCGTGAGAGATCGCATCGATGCCTGTCAAGCTCGTCACCCGGGCGGGCATGGTTACGGTCAGTTCAGGATCGAGTACTGCAATGCGACAAGCGGCCCGGGGATCACCGCAAGCCATCTTGGTGTGAGTCTCATGATCACTGATCAATGCGAAACTTTGCGTCTCACTGCCGGTGCCACCCGTCGTCGGGACCGCGATCATCGGCAACAAGTCCGACGTTGCCTTGCCAACTCCGTGATAGTCGTGGATCCTGCCCCCACAGCTATAAACGAAATTAATACCCTTGCAGCAATCCAGGCTGCTGCCTCCGCCCAGACCGATCAGCAGATCGGGTGCAAACGCTGCTGCGGAAACCACGCCAGCATCGACCATGGCAGACGTTGGATTTTCGGCGAAATCGTGGAAAGACCCCACTACCAACCCCGCCCGCCGCAGCGAATCGGCGATTTGCTGAAAATGACCTGCAGCGACAATTCCCGCATCACTGACAACCATCACCCGCTTGGCTCCCAGCGAAAGCGAGAGCTCGGCAATTCGGGTAGAAGA
Organism: Allorhodopirellula heiligendammensis; assembly: GCF_007860105.1. NCBI lineage: Bacteria > Pseudomonadati > Planctomycetota > Planctomycetia > Pirellulales > Pirellulaceae > Allorhodopirellula > Allorhodopirellula heiligendammensis. The sequence goes on along the minus strand of NZ_SJPU01000003.1, from coordinate 281,427 downwards.
TCCCGGACCAAAAATTAAACGCGTTCGCGGCTGGACATCAAATGGAGCCTGAGTCGTCCATTGGGCGGTGGATACGTTGGTCGTGGTCATATCGCCATGAAATCAAGTGTTCCCACGCTCCCGCGTTGCGTGGCGGAAATGCGGCCGGGATAATAATGAAATACGACATCCATCGTGCCGCCGAAAATCGAATCACGCCAGCCCCCAGCGCATCCGCCATACGACAATCCGTTGCGATCGGTGTGCCCGCTGATTTTGCCGCCACGCGCCTACACAGATGCCTTGCTCGACGGGAACGCTAACGGGTAATGAAACGAGGATCCACTCGCACCGCCTGACGAGCGTGGAACGCCGGAGAAACGACTACGAAATGCGGGCCAACGGACCGGCTGTTTGAGTGCAAACCGCCGGACCGTTGGCCCGCAATGCCGCGTCGAGCTGGGTTGCCCACAGCTCGACCGCGTTTTCTGATTGAAAAGTGGGACTGGCCACCGAGGGTCGCCAGCTTCGCCGGACCTAGTTGTCCGACGCGTTGCCCCGCCCACCGCCGGCACCGCCACGTCCGCCGCCAGCACCGCCGCGGCCACCACGTCCGCCACCTGCACCGCCGCGACCACCAGCAGCGTCGCCACCGCGACCTCCACCGACTCCGCCACGATCACCGCCACGATCACCACCACGGCCACCACGGTCGCCAAAATCAAATTCGGTGCCCTTCATTTCTTTGAACTTGGCTTTTTGTTCGGCAGTCAAAACGTCTGTTACCGACTCTTCAACTTCGTCGCGGAATTCGGTCATTTTTTCCCGCATGGAGTCTCGGTCACCTGACTGCATCAATTCCTGCATCTTGTCACGCATGGCGGACTCTTGCTCGCTGCGGACTTGGTCCAGTTTCGCAACTTGTTGCGAGGTCATGCCGAGTTCTTTTTGAACTTCGGCATCACCGAGAGCCATCACACCGCGCTGCTGCAGCGCCAGTTGATCGAGCCGTTGCAGTTGAGTCGGCATGAGCACTTCTTCGAGAAGCTCACGTGATTTCGCGGCTTGTTCTTTTTGTGCGGCTTGCATTTTCGCGAAGAACTTTTGGCGTTCTTCTTCGCTCGCATTTCGGAAATCGAAATTACGAGTGTCGGCATCGCCTTCGCCCCGTGGTTGATCACGAACCTGTCGTTCGATTTTGGTAATGGCAGCTTCCTGCTCCGCATCGATTTTGAGTTCTTCGCGAACTTCGGGTGAACGCAGCAAGCCCATCACCGGGTCGCCGCCACGCATCATGCCACCACCACCGAAACCGCGTTGGCCGCCACCACCTTGGCGACCACCCGCACCTCGCCCGCCACCATTGTCGGTACGACCGGGCGGCTGCGCAAATGCTGTTTGGACTTCAGAAACCTCTAACACGACCGTGATCGCGACCAGAGCAGCAACACCAGTAAAAAAACGTGTCTTCATTCGGGGGCCTACAAGAGAGAAAGAGGTAGGGCGAAGCTAGCGCCCACAAGATTAGTTAAGTCCCTTGTACAACCCCCCTGCGTGCGCGAAGTTTCGCACGCCATCACCAGAAATACTCGAAATGGCCTAGACAAGAATGAACTGCTTGGCGCAGTTCGACAGGCACTTCGCTAACCCCTCATGTGGACACCGGCTTCACTGGCCGGTCGGGTTAGGCAACGCTGCAAACCGAATGACGTTTGCGCGACACCCCTGGCCTATCTTCGCGACGAGAGGTGAGATTAATTCCTTCGCTCAGCAGTTGAGAAATGAACCCAACAGGTTGCTTAGCGACGGGCTTTCTTGATCTTTGCGCCACCTTGGCGAACCTTGAACTTTGGATTGCTCTTGCAGATCACATAAATTCGGCCACGGCGTTTGACCACTTGGCAATCCGGGTGGCGGTACTTCAACGCGCCGATGCTGCTGACGACCTTCATGGGTGGGATTCTCGGTTAGTGAGCGATTAAAAAAGGGGCTGAATGGCCCCGACAGTTTTGCGGACCGGCAGAATAGCGAATTTTCTCGCGTCGGCAACGCCAAACATGGGGTTATCGCAACATTTGCTCGAACGCAGCCACTAAATCTTGGCGTGGGAACAAACAAAACGAGAGCTCGCGGCTAGCCAGAATTTGTTCTTCGCTCGCCTCCAGCCGTAAACGCTGCAGCTCCGCCTGCATTTCCTGCCGCTGCAACTGCAACTCGGCGGCCAGCTCCCGATTCACGTGAGTGATATCCTGGTGCCACTGGGCGCGCGAACCCTGGGAGGGCATCTGTTCAAGCAGCTCCCGTTTCCGCTGTGCCAACGGTTGCCTGCGACCGGCCGTGGCCTGCGTCCATAACTCGCCGTGGTACTGCGTGTCGCGGATACGGCTCTGGAGCACCTGCATCGCGTGGGGGCGTTCGGGGTCGCGATCTTGCCCTGGTAATCGCACTGTCGCCGAGACAACCTGCAATGCCGGTGGCGTCACACCAAAGAAATGGCAGATGATCCGGTCGGCCAGCTGATCGTATTTGCCACCACCGATCCCATGCAAAAACAGATCGCTGAGCAGCAATCGGGCGAACATGGTGGTCATCAATGCGCGGGGGCGAAGTTTGAACTCCGGCGATGCTGATTCTGCGAGCACCTCTGCGGCCGCGTCACGGTCGTCCGCTGGCAGCAGAAGGGACCGTCGCGCAGTCTCACTGCTGCGTCGATCACTAAGTTCGATCTGGCCGCCGTGCCGACGCACCCAGACGGCGCGGCGCGTGGGATGATCGTTCCCATACACCCAGAGCGGCAGTTCTAGCCAATCACCCTCCCGGCCCAGATTGGGCACCGGGTGCGCCGTACTGCGGATGCCATGCCACGCCCGGTAATGGTCAGCAGCGTCATTGTAAACCTGGCAGAAACGCTCGGCATCGTCGATCATTTCCATCACGAATCTCGCAAACGGAAGGCCTCGCACAGCGACACCAAGCGGGATCTCGAGAGTTTGCCACCCCAGATCCGCTTCGAGCCGATGCCGAGCTTGTGCCAACGCACAGCCGGCGATTTCGCAGCGTCGAATCGCCGCCCGCGCATGGGGCCACAATTCACTGACCAAGGGGTTCGCGACGAGTGGTGCAATGGCGTGGCGAACCTCTTGATCAAATCGGTCGAACTGACGGAGGTCGCGAATTTTGGCTTGCTCGTAGGGAATCCCCGCGCCACCTTCGTCGTAATGAACCGAACTGAAATAGACACGTCCAATCGCGTCGCGCATCGGCACCCGGATCGAACGCCCGGCGGCCACGTCGTTATCAATGACTAAGTTAATCGCATGCGCTCCGAGGTCTCCACCAAGGCGTTGCAGCGCAAAATTCTTGAACCACACGCCGGGGTGGAACAATGTTGGTTGATGACCGGCCATCACGATGGGTGTCGAGTCACGCGGCGTTGTGGCAGTCTGCGTCGCACCAGGAACATCTCGATAGGCAGATGTGTACTGCCGCGCATCGCCGAGCAATTGAGCGCGAGATTGCGTCCGCAGGCCCGCCCAAAAACTCGAGAGCTGGCGATCCAAGTTACCTTTGAGCAGTAACTCAGCATCCCCTAGCGGCGGCTCAATGAGAGCACTGTGGTTGTCGCTACAGGCGCGGTAGGCAAGGTACCCTGGCTCCGCAGCTTCACCAGGGCGGGTTTTTCGTTGACGATCGGCACAGGGGACGTCGTTCCAGTCAGGGTCCATGGAACTGTCGCGACGTTTCGTGGAAGGGTGCGGTGTGAGAGTATCTGTCAAAGCGATGATTCAGGGCCATTGAGGGTCGGTGATCGAGCGGTTCAACGACGCCAAACGTGATTGAACATCCAGTAGTCGTTGCCATGCGGCTTGTTTTAGCAAAACCTGTTCCGTAGCTTCATCCGTCTCAACGGTCTCAATCAGTCGCTCAAGTCGGTGTTGCAGATAGTCTAATATTTCGCAGAGCTGCGCTTTTTGGCCAGGGGTCAACCCATCCGGGATCGCGGGCAATTCGTCCACCTGCATCGCCTCCACGGGCAATTGGCCTTCGGGCGCCCGATGGAGTTCCACGGCGATGGAGTCATCAGAGGACTTGATATCACGGCTTTGCGAGCCACTGCCGCCACCGATTGACCGCAGCCGCTCGGCAATTTGCTCTTCAGAGCCGAGCAGCATCAAACTGCGTCCGACGGCGATCAGATCACCGTGCCGCAAAATTTTCAATTGGCACTCGGCTCCATTGACCTTGGTGCCGTTGGTGCTGTCCAGGTCCGTCAGTACCAGTCGGTCGTTGTCACGCTGAATTTTCAGATGGCAGCGACTGACTCGCTCATCATTGAGCTGAATGTCGTTGCCCTCTTCACGCCCGACGGTCAACGGCGTGCTGATGTTCTCAAAAATCTTGCCACGGTCCGATCCATGCAAAACTTTGATCGTTACATTCGTCACCAATGGCCTCGATCGTGATGAGAGTGATTCGGATTCGATGAACTTCCCGCGGGCAAGCCACCCGCATCCACCCCGCCTGCCACTAGTATAAACTCATGCCAGCAAGGTGGTTGGTGGATGGGAGTTCTGTTGGGAACCGATTCGAACACGGGGCTGGCCCTCTCCAGCAACTATTTCCAATATAACCAAAATGCAATCTCGCGTCGCCCCGGGCCAAGATGAGCCCTGGGACCGCATTTCCCTTACCCAAACGTGCCGTCGCCACTCGCTAGCAAAACGCATGCACTGCGAAAATCCCCGGCCTGGCAGGGGCCAGCAAGACTTTTCATGTTTCGGGAAACATCTTACTGGACAGTTTTATTGGACAGTTTCATTGGACCTGGGCGATCACGCATTTCAAATAGTCGCTCTCCGGGCAGGAGACAGCACAGGGATGGTCGGGCGATGGGCCGCGGGACTGCAGGATGACAATGTCCCGCTGGCGTTTTCGCCCTGCATCGACGAGCATGTTGAGGAAGTCAGCGCGAGACACATGCCCCGAGCAACTGCAAGTGACCAAGATCCCGCCGGGCGGTAACAGGTCCAGCGCTGACATATTTAACCGGCCGTAGGCACGCAGCGCCGCATCGACTTGGCGGCGGGCACCAGCAAACCGGGGTGGATCCAAGATCACGGCATCGAAAGTCTCCTTTCGCGTACCGCGGGCCTTTAAATCGTCGAAGCAATCGGCGCGTTCAAACTGCACCTGATCGAGGGAATTTTTACGCGCATTTCGCCGCGCCATCTCGAGTGCTTTCTCGCTGCTATCGACGCCGATCACTTCGCTGGCACCGCCCTGTGCGGCAGCGAGCGCAAACCCACCTGTATAGGTGCAGATGTCCAACACGCGGCGGCCTGACATGTACCGCGCCGCCTCGGCATGGTTGGCTTGCTGGTCGAGATAGCCCCCCGTTTTCTGACCGTCACGCAGGTCGATCGCCATCTCTAAATCGTTGTGGTGATACCAGACGGTGTCCGCCTCCGATGAAATCACCTCGCTTGAGTCCCCTGCACCGGTCACTGGTGGGGACGAGATCCCGCGACTCCACGACTCCACCTCAGCGATTTGTTCAGCCGTGATTCCTTCATGCCGGGCCGTCGCCGCATCGACACGCGCGATCACCCGTGCGCAGGGGGTATTGTATTTTTCGGCGGCCTTCAAAACTTCCTCGATCAAAAACGGTCCTCGTGAGAGAAGTGCCGCTGCTGTGAACTGAATACTCAAGCAATCCGCGTAACGATCTACAATCAATCCGCTGATCCGGTCCGATTCGCTGAAGATCAACCGCTCCCCCGCACTACTGAGGTTGGCCGCGGGGGTCAGGCGGCGACGCGCCACAGCTTCGTCAATGCGTTGGGCGAACAGTGCATCATTGATCTCTTGGTCACGAGAATAACTATACAGTCGCAACCGCAATCGACTGGCGGGATTGCACAAACCGCGTGCGATCCAATTGCCGTCATGATCGAGCAATTCTACCGACTCACCTACCGTCGGCGCGAGGTCGTCGACATCGCCGGGCGTCTGATCGGCTGGCGAGCTCTGGATGGCTCCGTCGGAAGCTGCGAGCGAGCCATCTTGTTTCTCATGCGTACGCTGTTCTTTTTGCTGCGAAGTTTTGCTCGACGAAGCCGCCGCGGTGCGTGGTGATGCAATCGCCGTCGCCAGCACCCAGGGGTGTCGCGACAAGAATGGGAAATGGCGGTTGGGTTTCGTTCGCAGCGTTGCCGACTCAGCAGTGGCGGGGGCTGCAACATCGCTGGGCGTCATCGGGTCGGCAGGCGCCGGGTCGGCAGGCTTCGGATCGGGGTGCGAATTCACGGAGTTCGGATTTCGAAGTAGAAGGTCAATAAGAAATTAAGTTGGAATTTTCGTTGTTGGCCGGTTGGCCGAAGCCTGACAAATAGGCAAAATAGGCTGCTAGTGATCGAGTGGGTTGATCGATCTGTACTCGGCGGCGACTTTTTTAAGCGAAGTTTGGCGGCCACGAGGCCGATACTCGACGGGGTTGCCGATACCACGACTACTTGTCATGGCCCCTCAATCACAGTTGTTTTTTCAAAATAAACTAAGGTAAAAAGTTATGCACGTCGTCGCCGAACCCTGCTCGGGATGCAAGTACACCGATTGTGTCGTCGTTTGTCCGGTGGAGTGTTTCTACGAGGGCGAGCAAATGTTGTATATCCACCCTGAGGAATGCATCGATTGCGAAGCATGTGTTCCGGAGTGCCCCGTCGAAGCGATCTTCCACGAAGACAATCTACCTGACGAATGGAAAAACTACATCGAAATTAACGCGACGGAATCCGAAAAATGTGAAGTGATCACGGAAAAACAAGATCCGTTGGTGGACGAATAGTCCCACTGTGTCTTGGCTTGCCTGGATTCAACGTGCCGTTTTCCTGCTCGTCCTGATCGGCTTGGTCAGTGCGGCGAGCAAAGCGGTTGAGCGATGGCAAGCCGAAACGTCTGTATTAAAAACCGAGGCTCAGCGGCTACGAAGTGACGCGGCCGCCGAGCCGGATCCGCTGGTCTCGGCAGCCTTGGCAAGAGACGCCGAGCGTCGTGAGTCCTCGCTGCCCTCTTTGGCCAATGTGCGCTGGGAGCGAGTCAGTTTGGCTGGTTTGCTGTATGCCTGTGGCCTCGTGCCGCCCGGCTGCGTACTGCATTGCTGCTTGAAGGCACTTGCGGTCTCCTGCACGCTGCGAAGGGCGATCGCCGCGCAGCTGCTCGGGCACGCGGGCAAATACATTCCTGGCAAAGCCATGGTTGTGTTTCTGCGAGTGGGCGCGATCCTACCTCAGTCGGGCACAAGTGTCGTGGAAGCGGCTGCCGGATCTGGAGCGAACGAAAGTGGGCCGCCACAGCGGGACACGGGCCGGCCACTGGGGCGAGCCACGAGCAGCGTGTTTTTTGAAACTCTTGTGATGATGGGTGTTGGGGCTGCCGTCGCAGGTGTGTTGCTATGGCAATCCCCACTGCCCACTTGGGTCCGTGGCTGCGCAGCAGCGATGGCTGGATTGTCGTTGATACCCGTTTGCCCGCCAATTTTGCGCCGGATATTGGCTTTCATCGCTGCCCGCCGCAAGCTCGCCTCCAGTCCCGATGGCGGCATTGCCTCAACCACCATCACCTGGTCATTGCTAGGTCAATGCTGGCTGCTATCGCTCGTTTCCTGGGTGCTCATCGGGCTATCGTTTGCAATGTTGATCACGGCAATCCCGTCATTCGCCCCGCTCCCGTCGGCGACTCAAATCGTGACAGTCGCTACCGCCGCAATCTCATTGGGCATGGTGCTGGGGTTTGTCTCACTGCTACCCGGCGGGGCGGGAGTTCGCGAGTATGTGACCCTGCTCGTGCTCGCGCCCTTGATTGGACAAACTCATGCGTTGCTCGCTGTCATCGCGGCGCGACTGATGTTTATCCTCGTCGAAGCCGTTTTAGCAAGCCTATCTGCGGCATACCTGCGCCATCTCCGCTACCTGCAACCGATATCTCACGGATGAATTCTGCACTGCACAGTCGAACGCATTCGTTCGGCTTTTTACCCTACATCAAACCCTATGGAATGACGTCTCGCGAACTCGTCAATCGAGTCCAGCGCCGACTCCGCCGCGAACTCAACGATCGCAAGCTCAAGGTCGGCCATACTGGGACGCTCGACCCCCTGGCGGACGGGCTCGTTGTCATCGCCGTGGGTGCCGCCGCACGCCTGACACCATGGATGCTCCAACACGCCAAACGATACGTCGCCCGGTTCGAATTGGGCGTCAGCAGTACCTCGGGCGATCTCGAAGAGCCGATTGTGGCACTTGCCGACGCGCCGCAACCTACCATGGCAGAAATTCAGATCGCCTGCGACCATCTCCACGGCTGGATCGACCAAACTCCTCCCGGTCATTCGGCAATATGGATCGATGGGGAGCGCGCCCATCAACGGATGCGCCGGGGTGAGCAGTTTGAGATGCCCACCCGTCGAGTTTGGATCGATTCAATCAAAGTGACACGGTATGAATACCCCCATCTCGATGTCGATGTTCGCTGCGGTTCAGGCACCTATCTGCGGTCCCTTGGTATGGATATCGCCGCGCGATGTCAGAGTGTGGCTGTGATGACCAAGCTAACACGCAGCGAAGTGGGACCGTTCGAAATTGCCTCAGCTGTCGGTACCGTACCGCCAGATGACCCGCCGCCGATGAACCGTGAACAACTCGCCGAAGGGCTGAGCCCGATGGCGATAATTGGCGACCTGCGACAAGCTATTCAAGCTCCCGTCGTTGGGTTGGCTCATCTGCCTTCGATGCACCTGGACAGCGACGACGTGGAGCGACTCCGCCACGGCCTGCCCATTTCTGGCGAACCACAAATGCCCTCGCAACAAGATCTGGGGCTGACCGGGGCGCGGGCCGAATCTCTGGACCGCCACAGCGGTGAGGCATCCGCCGTTCAACCAGTCGTCGAGGAATGCATTGCCAAGGACGGTCAAGGTGATTTGGTGGCAGTGCTGCGGATCAAGCGAGGACTGTGGGCTCCCTACCGAGTTTTCGCGCCGTCGCGATGAAGGCCCACGGCAAAAAAGAAAAACGTTGGCCGGGCAATTGCTCGGCCAACGTCAACAGTTCTCTCACTCAGGGCACGCAGTGGCCGACCGACCTACTCAAGCTGCGCGGTCTCGCGTGAGGCGCGAGTCCCCAGCGCCCCCCACAATCCGAACGTACTCTGTGCTCCCGTGTGAGCCGGAGTCATCTGCTGGTTACCAGCCTCGATGCTTTCGGTAATGAACCTGACCGCACCATCACCCATCAGAACGTGTGCACCACCCTGGTGACGACTCGAGGCTGACGAGATTCCCTGAGAGGCATCGCCCCCACGGAAACAACTCAAGCTATTTGGTGGCTTGATCGTGTGGAATGCCGTGTACTGGATCCGACCATCTGCCCAGCGACCTCCGCGGATTTGGTTGCCACCACCTACGCTGGCGCTGGTGAGCCAAAACTGCGGGCGTGCAGGATCCACCTGGTCGTCACAGGCAGAAGGAATCGTGGAGATCGTATCGGGCCCGTTGAGCACAAACTCTGAAATGATTTCGCGTCCACCGAGAATCGTGGCAATCTCGCCCATGCAGATCGTGCCGGAGAGGCCGTCCAAACAATCACGGAAGCGAGTGGTATGGCGACACCAAAACATCCCCCGGTTGCGTGCTTGGGCCTGTTGCGCTCGGTTATTGTTATTGCTGCCGCCGCCCAGACGCATACTGCATTCATCATTGTCCAGCGGGTCAGTTGCATCGTAGATGCCACTTTCGTTCTTCCCACCACTGTGGGTCAGCTCCATCACATCTCCGACACATACCGCGTAGTTGCAGCGTCCCAGGGCGGGCAGTCCCCGGCCGGGGTCGCTCGGGCAGCGCAGCATCGGAATCTCCGTCATCCATGGTGGATAGTAAGTCTGCCAAGGACCGGGCCCCATCGGTGGGCTGTCGGGCGGGTACGCGAGGGTCCCATCGCCATTGCGATCAAACGGATTACTGATTTGTTGCCAGAGGGCTTGTTGCTCGACGAACGGGGTCAATCCGACTTGGGCACTGATATAAAGTCGATTACACACCTCGGAGTTGTTCGTGTGCGTGCGAGTGTTGCCCGTCATGTGCTGGGGCAACTGGTTATAGGCCGAATGATAATTATGTAACCCCAGACCAATTTGTTTGAAGTTATTACTGCAACTCATCCGTCGAGCTGCTTCGCGGGCGGCCTGAACGGCGGGCAATAAAAGCCCTACCAGGACGCCGATGATGGCGATAACCACCAAGAGTTCGACCAGCGTGAACGCTGACCGGGAAAGCCGTTTCATGGAATGAACCCTACATTTCTAGAACAGAAAAAAATGAAATTACGGCGGACGCTCCGTCCGTAACGATATGAGCCTCTTCAATGCTTGGTCACCAACTGCCCCATCACCGAGGAGCTGCCGCGGTAAACACGGCGTGCTGGACGCGGGCCGACTCAGCTCGGCGGTGGCCCGTCCATCTCCTCGACATAGGCCTTCTGCTCAGCCTGCTGCTCGGGCGTCATCCCGGCCTCATCAACAACAACAGGCTTATCGCTGGTGCATCCACCGAGACAAACCAACAAGGCAAAAACCGAAAGAAACTTCTTCATCACGAACCTATTGGGTAAAAGTAAAAAGAGGCGAGCAACTCGAGAGTCCGCAGGCCTGCCCTCGAGAGAGAGACGAAAAAATCAAGAAACGAGAACGAATACCCTCCCGCCATCGGCGGTTTATCAGCCTGCCCGTCAGTCGCCGCCGGCAGTTGTCAACACGTACCTCGCTGTCAACCATGACATTCCACAATGACCTTTTCTGGGCACGCAATGCGGCTGCAGAGGGGAATAATGCCACATTACCGTGGCAGTTCGCCACTGTCAAACTTTTTCTATGGTGATATTGGGTACAAATGTGGACGGGTTGCGTTGCCGCGAGACGTTTGCATGCCTCGTCACGCGCCCGCGCACCCCCACGCGGACAAGGTATCGGAGCAATTTGGTTAGCAACGAGGTCCGATCGCCAGCGGAGAGCAGCCCCCTTTTTGTTTGGGGAATCTGAGCTGGCATTGACGTTGGCAGGTGAAAATTCTTAGGACGGGACAATCTTTGCGAGATTTGCTTGATTTTTCTGATTGAAACGGTCGATCGCAATAGATGGACGTCTCACATAAATCAGCATTGCCCCGCTCCCTTCCTAAGGATGCGACGATGAAGCGAACGGAAATCGCCGAAACAAAACTCTCTCACCACGCCCAACTCTCGCGTCGGGGTGCCGCTCGCGCGGCCCTGGCTGCGTGTGTGATCGCAACATTTCCCGCGGTAGGCTGCCGAAGTGGCAAGCCATCCTGGAACATGTTTGGTCGCAGTGAGCCGTCTGCGGAGGTACTCGCGGGCTCCGGCCCCACGACTACTTATCCGTCGCCCCCATCAGCTCGAGCCACTCCCGAGGCAATTGCCTCGATCGCGGGGGGCACAACGCCTGAAACCGACAAGATTGCGGCGGCTCCAGAAACGAACGCCCCAGCGACGAGCGCCAATCCATACGCGTTGGCAGGCGACCAGGTAAAGACGCCCACCAGCGGCGTGCCAGCCGGGTTCCCAACGGGGAAAGTCCCTCCATCGGACGTCCCGCCGACCGTTTCCACGACACTTGCCGCGGGTGAGAACGCTGTACCTCCCGCCTATGCTTTGCCAGGTCGCAGCGGCCTGCCGGCATCCAGCGATCTAGCCGCCGCTGCGAATGGTTATGGCGGTGTCCCCGCAGCCACTCCAGCTGGTACCACGTCAGCCAGTAAACCCGAGGGCGCTGGTGGGTTGCCATCCGGCTATCAACTCGGCAAGGAGCCCATTGCCAATACTGAATCTGTGGCGGACGCGAAGTCGGCTCAGGCCAAGGCGTCACCAGCCCAAAACCCGTCCGGTTCTGCCTTTGGCATGCCACCTCTCGATGGAATGCAGGCTCCCGCTCCGTCCGCGACCGCCCAGGCAAGTGCCCCGGCGAGCTCTGGAGGCTTCGGGCTGCCCAGCGACATGATCCCGCCGCCTGCACCGATCGCGGCCGCTGCGGCACCGAACTCACCGGCAAATGCCATCGCGTCGTCTCCGACTGGTGCAGCTGGATCCCCTGCGGTGGCTGCGTTGGACCTACCACCGTCGAGCCCCTCGCCGCTAGGTAATTCCACGCCGAACTCGAGTTCGCCAGGAGGTGCGGAAAAGACTCCCGCCTACCAAACCGCTTCGGCGAGCAAGAATAGCAGCGGGACGGGAAGCGGTGGTTCGAACGACGTTCAGCCAGCGGGATACACGCCTGGAAGCACGGGCAAATCGTCAGGCTATCCGATCATGCGTTAACACCGCTTCTTTCGTTACATCTGCGAGAATCGCTCGAATCTGGTTTCGAGCTTGAGCATTTCATTCTCCTGCTCTCACACTACACGCCGTAGTTGACTAGTTTGGAGAGGTCATGTTCTCGCCCCGGCACGCGTGATTGGGGTGGACTTATCCGGTCTTTGATTTGAGCCAGCGGCACCAGCTGCTGGTGGTGCATCAAAGCTGGCATGTGGAGCCGTCGGCTAACCAAGTCCCCGCCGCCACCGCAGGCCCATTCGATTCTCGTCATGAAGCTGACGTCGATACCGAGCCTCTACCGAAATCTGCGTCGTGGACGCGAGATTCTGGCGGTGTTGCGCCGTTATGGTCTGGCCGACTGGCTGAGCCGGTCGCCGCGACTGCCATTTCGTAACTGGATCACCGATCGATCCGGCGTACCGCTGACGCAGTACACGCGGGCGGAGCGGATCCGGATGGCAATTACCGAACTGGGTCCCACCTTCATCAAGGTCGGGCAGGTACTCGCCTCTCGCGCCGACCTCGTGGGAGTCGAGTTAGCAGAGGAACTCAAGGGATTGCGCGGCCGGGTCGAGCCAGACAGCGCCGACCAGGTGCGGGCGACACTCCGCGCGGAACTGGGAGACGATTTCGAGACAAAATTCGAATCCTTCGACTTTGCGCCGTTGGCGACAGCATCAATCGGCCAAGTTCACCGAGCGGTGCTGCTCGACGGGCGCCGCGTTGTTGTCAAAGTGCAACGATCGGGGATTGACCGCTTGATGCGTCAGGACCTGGAGGTGCTCGAGGGGCTCGCCCAATTGGCCGCTCGTGTGGATACCCTTGCGATCTGGGGGCCGACGGACATGGTCCGCCAATTACGTCCCATGATTCTGCACGAACTCGATTTCAATCGTGAGCGTGGCAACCTCAAACAGTTCGCCGAGATGCTTGCCGATAATCACGAGCAAGTCGTTATTCCAGCGGTGGTTGATCGACTATGTAGCCGCCGCGTGCTGGTGATGGACGAGTTGGCCGGCGTCACCTTGGCAAGTCTGTTTAGCGGCCGCGCGCATCCGGCGGCGAAGGACCTTGGCTCCCGGGATGACGAGGCCGCGGGCCCGCCGCAGTCTCCGCAACTTCCGCGATTGTCCAAAGCAAATCTGCCATCAGGATTTGGTACCCGGTTGGCAAAGATCTACTTGAAGATGGTATTTGAAGACGGTTTCTTTCACGCCGATCCGCATCCCGGTAATCTTTTCTGTCTGCCCGACGGACGACTCGGCATTCTCGATTTCGGCATGACCGGGCGCATCGACGAAACGCTGCGGGAGTCGATCGAAGAGATGCTCTTTGCGATTCATGCTGGTGATCGACGTCGTTTGACTCGGCTGATTCGCGGTGTGGGCAGTCCTCGACTGGACTTGGATCAGGCCGCGTTAGAGATCGATGTCACCGAGTTTGTCGATACTTTCGGACGCCAATCGCTCGACCGGTTTGACCTCGCCGGATCATTGAACCAACTCAGCGAAATTCTGCATCGCCACGGGATCACCCTGCCCAACCAATCTGCGCTGTTGATCAAGATGCTGATTTCTCTTGAAGGCACGATGCGCGAACTCGGCGTGGGTTTCGATTCGCTTGATATCGTTCAAAACTACATGCGTCGCGTGATCTGGCGCCGCCTCTCGCCGAAACGTCGGTTGCGGCAAGCCCGTAGGATCTACTTAGAAAACGAAGCATTTTTAGAAGAGGCCCCCGAGCAGGTGCTGGCCATTTTGAACCAAGCAAGGCTCGGACAACTGCAGTTACGCCTGGATCCTAAGCGGATCACGCCAGCCGTCAATCGATTGGTCGTCGGACTGATGGCCAGCGCGGTTTTTCTTGGCTCGTCATTGATGTTGTCATACGAGGTTTCACCCGTGCTGTTCCCCAACGCCCCCATGGTAGGACTCAGCAGACTGAGCATCCTGGGACTCGTTGGGACACTCGCGAGCATGACGGTGATGACCGCTTTGTGCCTATCGATTTGGCGTAGTGGCCGCGATTAAGCTTTCTCGGGGGCTCGCGTGAGTCCATCGCGCGCGATTGGGTCACCCCCGCGACGCGTATCGCCACATCAACGGGACCTATCATCGCTGCTGCGAGCAGCAAAGCGAGGTCGTTCAGTCCTGTGCTCCGGATTGAACGTGCACATACACACGCAATCGTTTGCTCGTGTATGTATCGGCGTTCCCGGTGAACGTCCAATCACGAGTTTCTCCAGGACTATTGCCAATGCCGATGTCTGCTTTCGCTCCCGCATTCCATTTGTTGATCGCAAAGAGAGTTTGCTTCGCGCCGAAATCGTGGACTTGCATGCTTCCATAGCCATCGACCGGTTCGCTCGGTTTGTCACCAAAGTCGTAAACACTATTGCTAGCCCCGGGCACCTTTGCGTCATTGGCTGCCGCATAATTGTGTGGCCAGAACTCGATATTACCTTTTGCCATGTTGACGCCGGTTTGAATACCATCGACGGTCGTGAATACATCGAGCGAATTGACGCGTTGCTGAAAATGAGCTCCCGACGCCTTCGTTGGAATACCGATCCGATTGACATCGTCGGTGAATGCATCCATGGAAACAAAGATCGCTTGGTCGCTACCATCCTCGCGAGCGAGTTCGAGGAGATACGCAACGCGATCGAACGCTTTGACATCGTTACTGTTATCGACATCATACTGGATCTCTTTCCCGAGTTTCGCCAAATCGAGGTCGTAGACGAGTTGATAGTCGCTGCTGATTGGCAGGGTATCGACAAATTCAGGAAGTTCGCCACCACGGAACGCACCGACAGGCAATCCCGTTCCGCCCATGAGATTGGGCTCAGCGGTTTTGTTCCAAGCAAATCGGAAGGCCACGGGTTGCTTGACTTTGTCTGATGTCAGGATCAGCGTATCGCCATCGATCGTCGCGGTGGCGGGTTGAAAGCCACCTGAACCGGCACCAATGACTTCAAAATCAGTGGGCGCTTGGCCATCTCGAGTCTTCAGGCCGCCAGCAGCGTTGCTGAATACGATCCGTACTTGATTACCATCAATTTCCATCGACTTCATCTCTGGGCTGTGAGCGACAGTTTCACTGCGACCATAATCGTTCTTGAGCGCCAGCCGAGCGAGGCGTCGTCCCACCTCCTGCTTTGCCGGTGGATGGATGTTGTCGATGGTGGCGAGGTCATTGATGACCACCATGGCGGTGTGGGGCACCTCGTCCTCCACGGCCGCCTGAGCTTCCCAGAACCTTGGTAGGATCTCAGCATCTTCACTACCGTATTGATACGGTGCGATCTGAACGTAATAGAACGGGAAATCACCTTGTTTCCAGAGTTCACGCCAACCGCTGATCAGAGCCTTTTTCTTTTCCAGATACAGCATGCCCTCGGCATGGTTGGATTCGCCCTGATACCAGATCGCTCCGCGAATGGAAAAACCGAGGATTGGATGGATCATGCCGTTGTACAACATGGTCGGATCCTGATGCTGGCTGAATGGCAATAATTCGCTCGGATAAGCAGGGCTGGGCGACAGCAATGCGTTGGTTTTCATCGACGCCCTGGCTGTCTCGACCCAGTCGGTTGTCGCATCAATGTGCGCGGTCAATCGCTGTTCGTAGGCATCCGTTCCCGGTGTGCGCGTGATGATGGACCGGTAAATATTCTCAAGGGCAGGGACTTGCTGAAATCCTACCGGTGGCGTCCACGGTTCGACACGGGTACCTCCCCAAGACGAATTTACCAGACCGATGGGTACATTAAGTTCTTGGTAGAGATGACGGGCCATGAAGTAGCCGCAGGCTGTGAAGCGACCAGCGGTTTCGGGCGAGCAGACCTTCCAATCAGCGGGCACGTCATCGACGGGCAAAAAACTGGATGTTTTCGGAATGGCGATGTGTCGGATCAACGGGTAGTTGGCCGCTGCTATTTCTTGCTCAGCATCGGTGCATCGATCGACGGTCCATTCCATGTTCGATTGCCCCGAACAGAGCCAGACTTCGCCGATCAGGATATCACTCACTTCGATCGTGTTGTTACCTTTGACGACGAGTGTTTGCGGTTGGGCAGTGGCGTCCATCGCTGGCAATTCGACCTGCCAACGTCCATGGTCGTCGGCCTGCGTGGTGGCGGCGGCATCACGAAAGCGAACGTCGACCGCTTCACCTTTCTCAGCCCATCCCCAAATTCGGATTTCCTGTTTTTGTTGCAGTACCATGTGGTCACTGAACACCGACGGCAGGCGAACGTCCGCGTGCGTGGCCGTCGTGGCAGCGACGACGCCGATCGCAATCGACATCAAAGAGCGGTGGAATGGAAAGCAAGGGAACGGCATGACGTGCTCGGTGGGAATGGGGGGAGGGAACGCGACCGGTCTGTCCAGGAAAGTCAGACCACGCTGCGGTTATCTTAACTCAAATCGTCGCCGCCTGAGCGAAGTCGACAACGAGATTGAGCGACGAGATTCCATCGTCTCGGAAGAGAGGGGCCGACGACGGCTTGTCACGGTATCGCCTCCTCACCGCTCCGCCCGGAGCGGGAAGACATGGGGTGGTGCCTCTGCGTTGACTCAACTCTGAACAAGAACTTTCAGAGGACTTTCTCGCCAGCTTGGCGACACACGTGAGATCTAAAAAAAGAAGGCTGGTGCACCTGCGGTACACCAGCCTTCTAAAACAGTCGGGGCGACATGATTTGAACATGCGACCTCCTGGTCCCAAACCAGGCGCTCTGCCAGGCTGAGCTACGCCCCGATGTATCGATAATGTGTGTCTTTGAGAGCTCAGCGGCAAGTCAGAAAAGCGACTCGTTTGCTGAATTCGCCAGAGCGTAACGGACGGAGCCGTTTGTGGAAAGGTTCACTTGGGAATTTTTTTTACCAACCAGCAAAATGCTGTGCCGGTTAGTGCTGTTGCTGCTCGGCAACAGGTTCGCCCGTACCAAGTTGGGCGAGGACTTGCAGGATTCCGTTGAGATGAGCCATGCGAGGACCGAAACGATCGATAAACTCATTGAGCATGTATTCGCCCTCGACCAGATGCTCCCCCGAATCTTCGATTTCTTCGGTGACCGACTGCAAGAATTCCGTCTGCACCTCGCTGAGTGTCTCAGCGGCTCGGCGACAGGCCCTTGAGAGTTGCGGGTGGGCGTCCTTCCATTGCTGCAACTCACCCGCCCGCTGTTTCTGCATCGCTGCGTTTTGAGCTACCAACTCCCCCAGCAGCTTGGTCTGCTTCTGCTGTCCGACGAGCATCTGTCGGAGCAGCTGGACGGTAAGTTCCTCGCTCGTCATGTTCGGTTGAGGCTCGGATTTCGCCGAGACATCGATGCGAAACATGGGCGACATCGGGTTGTCTTCGAGAGACATGCTGAAAACTTCCTGTGGTCGATCGGGATAAGAGTTCCTCCGAAAACCTGTCGACTGCATCGTGCCGATAAGTGATCGCCTCAGTATTTGAGGTGCAATCGTGGCGAGTGCCAAGCGGCAAATGGTCTTCGGACTGGCAATGAACGTACGGTCCAATGAATGTCGAGTGAAAGTATAACCACGAGTGGTCGTGATTGTCGACCAAATCAGCTTTTTCGGCCCGGCCACTCATGGTCGCGGTGCCGATTCCGAGGCGGGCCGCAAAGCCGCATTGGGGAGGGTGACGTCGAACCGTGTCCCTGAATTGCCGGTCCCTGAATTGCCGCCGTCTTCACCGGCGCTGGAGAGCGGGCCGTCAGCATGCTCGGCATCGACAATTTTGATACGTCCTTCCAGGGCATGGGTGACATTCCGGACGAGATAGAGCCCCAGGCCAGTGCCGGGCTTGCTGCGTTCCAGCTCATTTCCCAACCGGACGAACCGCCCAAACACTTTGCGCCGCAAATGGGCAGGAATGCCCAAGCCGTTGTCGCCCACCGAAACGGTTACCTCACCGCTCGTTTCTGAGTTCATTCTGGCGACCACACGAACGCGCGGAGGCGTTCCTCCATACTTAATCGCGTTGTCAATGAGGTTGCGAAATAGAATCTCGACTTGAATCGGTGGTGCTGACAAGACGATCTCAGGACAATCAATCTGTACGGTGTCCGGCGGACGTTTGTATCGCACGCTGGCCGCTATCCCCACTTTCATCAACAGTTCAGCTAGATCGACTTCGGTAGCATCTTCCGATTCGGCGCCCCGCTCGATTCGCGCCGCTTCGAGCAGGTGATCAATCAGCAGGTCGAGACGTTCAACATCGTCGAGCATAATCTTGTGGAATTCAGCTTGCTGGTCCACACCGACATTATGCCGGGTCATCGTTTGCAAGTACAGCTTCAGTGACGCGATCGGGCTTTTCAATTCGTGGGTCACCGCATCGATAAAGTTCGATTGGCGGCGGTTCAAATTAAATGCCTTGACACTCAAGGTCAGGTACGCGATCACGCCTGCGAGCACCGCCACCAGCAACACGGAGCCTGCCAACAACATCCCCCACGACAGGGCGGGCGATTCGTTCTCACGCAGCAGTCCGAGGAGGATGCCCGTTACCCAGACGGCCCCCAAAATCACGATCAGGACAATCAACACGACGCCCAACGTGATGGGTGCGTGCAGCGTGATGGGACGAGTCAAGGGCTTGACTCGGGGTCTCGGCTGGGAGTCAGAAGCGCCGCCGATCATCAATCGTTGATCTGAGTCTGTGCTGTCACGGGACGGATCAGGTGGCGGAGGCATGGACATAGGGTCAGTAACTGGAATGATTGATCGCTGCTGAAAACCGGTCGACGGATCATAGCGCCCGCACGGCTGGAGTGTGCAGAGACTCGAACGCTCTCGAGGTTCTCGTATTCTCCACACCTATTTCCGCACACCTCTCATCGTGTGGCTAGGACGCTCGTGTGGCTGGGACGCGGCACCACCGACGCTCCAACACTCGAGTTTACAGGGAAATCGCAGGCATGGCGGTCAGCCAGGGCATCCTTGATGAAAAACCCCAGCGCGTCCATCCCGATCCGTCCAACATTCGCCAGCGGTTGCGCAGCGGGTGGCAGGCCGGTTGGAACATCACGGTTATGGTTCCTGAACGAATCTGCACCCTTAATCAGGTTAGTCTGGAAATCTGGGGGATCTGCCTCAGGGATCCGCTCAGACCGAATATTAAGACAAAATTTCACACTTGCCGATGACGCCAGCGACTCAGTCGGCAATAATGAAAGTATCCGGCCGAGAACCGGTTCGTGTAAACGGAGGTTTCAAATGCGCGCTCAAGCTCCCCAACGTCAGTTTTCAGATCGAGTTTTACGCCAGGTACGCATGGATAGCGGGCGTGCTCTCGAACGCGCCCACTTCTGTCTCGAGAGCAGTGAGATTATTAACCTCCGCTGCGTCGATGATCGCTGCGAGACTGAGCGACAGTTCGGAAATCAGCTGTGGTATTTCGAAGGCATCGGTGTCGATGACAACGCCGAGCGGCGCAATATACATGGGGTCGTCGAGTATTCGATTCAATTCGGCGTGCAGGAAATCGTGGAAGACGGCGTTTTTGACACCGCTGGTGAACGGGAACGATTCCGCAGTCTCTACAACCGCGAGGTCAATGCTCCCTCGTGGTGTCAACCCGCCAACCGACTCTTGTTGGCGGCGGTGATCGCCATGAGTGCGGCCGTGTTGCTATCCATGTTGTTACGGACTTGGCTCACGTGAGCTGTACGGTAGCGTCCGACAGTAGCATTATCGCAGTTGATCGTTTGGAGAAAACCTATCGTGGCAGTAGTCTGCTGCGGCGCGGTGATGTCGATGCGTTGCAGGGGGTGTCTCTGCACGCGGAGGCTGGGCAAGTTTTCGGGTTGCTCGGTCCCAATGGAGCCGGCAAAACAACCTTAATCAAGGTCCTGCTCGGAGTGATCGGCGCGACCGGCGGGCACGCCTCGTTGTTTGGCCTGCCGGCAGGTTCGAGCGACGCGCGGCGCCGGGTGGGCTACTTGCCTGAATCGCTTCGTGTGGATCGCCATCATACGGCCCGCTCGGCACTGCGGTTCTACGGCAGACTCAGCCATCTCGATTCGCCCACGATCGCCCGCCGCAGCGACGAACTACTCGATCTCGTCGGCCTGGCGAGGCGAGATCGCGAAAGCGTTAAGCGATTCAGCAAAGGCATGCTGCAGCGACTCGGATTGGCTCAAGCGCTCATGCACGATCCCGATCTGTTGATCTTGGACGAGCCCACAGACGGTCTCGATCCAGTAGGCCGTAGCGAAGTACGCGACGTCATCGAGCAATTGCGAGATGCAGGAAAAACAATTTTCCTCAACAGCCATATTTTGCACGAGGTTGAACTCATCTGCACGCATTTGGCAATCATGGCCAAGGGGAAGGTGTTGGCTACCGGGCCGATTGCGGAGATGGTCGGAACGCGAGGATCGACGAGCTCCCAGATCATGGTGGAACTGGAGTTTGAGCTGCCGACGTCGAGCCCGCCCGTCGATGATGGTCCATTCGGCGATGGTTCATTCGGCGATGGTTCTGGCGACGATGGTTCTGGCGGCGATGGTCTGGGCGGGGCGGTAACCCGTGAGCGGCTGGAGCTGCGAATTCTCGAACCAGCAGTGGGCGATAGCGTGGTCTGGCTCGGTGATCCTATCGCTGCGGGCAGCGGTCAATTGCGTTTCCGATGCCGGTTTGGCTGCGAACATCGGGCGGCAGTCGATGAGATTGTGGACCGCATTCGCGGTGCGGGGGGATCGCTGATCCGCTTGGTGCCCCACCGGCATTCACTCGAAGACACGTTCATGCGCCTGGTCCGTGAGCAACAACAAGACAACGCGACATGAGACCCTATCTAGCGATCATCAGTGACTCGTTTCATGCCGCGTTGGCCTCGCGTGTGCTATGGGCTGCCTTTCTCGCAATTTGGATTCTCCTGGCGACGCTCGCTCCAATCGGCTTGCGGGAAGACTACACCACCACATTCCGTTGGTTTGATGTCTACAACGGCACGCGAATGAAAGCGATGCTCGCCCAGGGTATCGTGGATCCGGCTGCCCGTGATCTTCCGATCGGGCGAATCGCCCAAGCCATGCCGGAGGAACTCCGCCGCGAACTACGCCGGGTTGGTGAGGGCGACGAAGTGCGGATCCGCCTCAATCTGCTCACGGACGCATTGAACGAGTTGATCGATGCCGATGCCGGCACCGGAACAACTGAAATCACAGAAATATCCTCCACCTCGGAACCATTACAAGCACCGGAGCCGTCGACGACGAAGAACTCCCCCCTGCCTGATGTCGCACCAACGCATCCGTCGCAGGTCTCTTGGTACGATGAAGATGCCTGGGCGGACACGGTCCGCCTGCGAGAGTTGCGAGAATTAGACGAAACCCCTGCTGCGGAACTGACTGATTCACTGCTCAGACGGCGCAGCCGATTGCGGATCGAAGCGGCCCTGCCGGGTGTGTTTGAATCACGCAGCGCCCGCTCGGTGGTGCTGACCTATGCCGGCCTCGAGTTCCCTACTGATTTCCAGATCGATCGCGCGCAGTTTGACACGCTCTTCAATCAATTCGTCATCCCGGTATTAGTGAACTGGTTGTTGGGGTTGGTGCTGGTCTTTCTGGGCGTGCTGGTGACCGCTTCCATTGTCCCTGACATGCTGCAGGCGGGCTCACTGCACCTGTTATTGAGCAAACCCATCACACGCAGCGGGCTGCTGATCAGCAAGTTCATTGGTGGCTGCGCCTTCGTTACCCTGTGCGTATCGCAATTAGTTTTGGGGCTGTATCTGATCGCCGGATGTCGTCTGGATGTCTGGAACAGCCGAATTTTGTGGTGCGTTCCCATCGCGGTAGTCATATTTGCGGTATTCTTCAGCGTTTCGGTGTTGGCGGGTTTGAAGTGGCGTTCCGCGATCATTTCAATCGCCGCCGCTGGTGCGTTAGCAGCCATTTGCGTCGTGGTGGGAATTGTCGGAGGCGTGGTGAACGCCCGTGTGGTTGCCCCCGATCGCATCATCGGGATGACTCAGGCGGGCGAGGATTTGTTTGCCGCCACAGGCGGCAGCGGGTTAGTGCATTTGCACCCCACCTCACAACGTTGGGTGCCCGTGATCGAGAGTGAGGCGGGTTCGCGTGACCGCGTGCTCACCCCGGTGACGCTCGACCCGGACCACGTGTTGACCGCGCGGATTCGCAACGGTCGCTTCAATCCCTTCGGGTCGGGATCGCTCGACCTCATTGTCCTATCGCGCAACGAGGGCTGGCAACCCCAACCGAGCCTGCGGTTGCCGACCGCCACCGAGCATTTGCTGTGTTTGCATGAGCAAGCGGTCGCTGCCATCAATACGGGGGATCTCTTAGTTACCGATCCCGCATCCATTCTCGAAGCAGTGGGAGAGACTCCACGGGTCAGCGTAAACGACGATGTGACTACCGATACCGGCGACGACCTCCCTGGTCAAATCGATGACACCCCAGCCAATCGAAATGCTCGCGCGGTCGGATCGGTCAGTTCGTGGCTAAAATCACTCGTCACCATGCAGGGCGGAGCGACGGATTCGTTTGTCTCCATTCTGCCTCCAGATGTTGTGTTGAACGCACCGTTTCGAGTCACCCAGGTACCTCACGAGAGGACCTTGATTGCATTGACCGCCGATCGCCTGCAGCGAATGGAACCCACTGGACCTCGCAGCAACGAGCCATGGACCACAACTGCGCACGTGAACCTGCCTCACGCAGTCGATCGAGCCGCCCCAGTCATCGCAGCCTCCACACGATGGGTCGTGGTCGCTCAAGGCGAGCAACCGTTTCAGATCTTTGATGCACGGACGTTGCAGTTGGCAGGACAATGGGATACCGAGACGCGTCAATCGGCGGTCCCCGGTACGCCGCTGGAGCTGATCGCAGTTTCGGAAAATCACTTCCTGCTGCGTACCTCCTCCGGGCACTGTGACATCGTCGAGGTTGTCGGACCGACGATCCAACACGTAAGTCGTTTGCCGGTTGACGACACCGAGTCTGTGCACTGGCAACCGGCCCACTCAAAAACAGCATCGGGAGACCTCGTCGTTGCCCACAATGTGGATCGGTTGACACGTTTTTCAATTGACATTCCGCATACAGCAACCGGTAGGATGGAAGCCACTATCGAGGATTCCATCACCCCGGCATTATCAGTGTGGCGATGGGTGGATCACTACGTAGTGGGCGGGCTGGAGTGGCTAACACCCCAGGTTCTGCAACTTGGTGACACGACGGCAGCGGTGGTTTCCGGACAAGACTCTTTGGTGATTGGCAATGGTGATCGGGGAGCCGCTGAGGTAGTTCGCTACCGGATTGCAGGGCCACTGTTAAGCTGTGGTACTTTCATTACGGCCATGTTGCTGATCGGCTGCGTGTATTTTTCGCGAAGTGACTACTAAAGGTTTATCTTTCTGGTGACTGAACCCACTTCATCTCCGCCCGTTGAGCGATCTGTTCGGTCGCAGTCCGTCGAATCAGATCGTCAACCGAGCGTCTATCGCTCGGCAATAGATTGGTGGGTGGGATTACTACTCGTGTTGCCGATCCTGTTTGCAGTGGTGCTTGGCATCGTACTGATATTCAACGATCGGGCTGCTGATGCATCGAGTATGTTTTTGACAGCGGCGGCAATTCTAATCGTGACGGCAATATTTGCAGCGCCGTGCCGCTATACGTTTCTAACCGACGCCTTATCTATCCGCTGCGGCGTGATCTGCTATCAGATACCCTACGACGCGATCCAGGGCGTCAACCGATCATCGACCTTACGTAGCGGTCCCGCTCTATCGTTACGGCGAGTGGCCATTCAAACCGATCGACGTGAGTACATCATCTCACCTGTTCACCGCGAGCGGTTTATCAACGAGCTGAAGAGCCGACTGCCCGCATAGCTCAATCATCTGTTCCTCGGCATGATGTCCTGCAGACCTGCAATGCGGACGCTCTTCTGAGTCGCCGTGGTGTGCAGCATTTTCCGGGACTAGAAACCGGTGCAATTCCCGGCAGTGATACTTTGACCGGCGAACTCATCTACTTTTCTTCTCGCATCATTTTGTCGGGCCCTGAGGGTTTACTTCCTCGGCGACGCTGCCGAGAATTCTCCCAACATTGTGCTGGTTTACTGCTTGGAGATAAACAACCCGGACACCGGTTCGACCTTCAACGCCGCCGGATTTGCGATCGCTAGGCCATTGTTGACTGAATCGCGGGGATCACTCGATCGAATCGCTGCGTAATCGTGTTGGCCAAAGTGCTCAATGAGATTGATCGCACCAGGCTGCAAGCTCGGATTCACGACAACAACGCCATGCTCAAATTCGCGAGCATAGAAAACGCTTGCGTTTCGGACGACGAGGTTTTTCAGGTACAGGTCACCAGGACCGTCGATTTCAAACCGCATCCTCACGTTGTCACGTCCTTCATCGCCGCCCGCGTTGCGAACGTAGAATTCGCTCGCAAAGTAGTCACGTTGGCCAGCCAAGGTCCAGATATCGAGACCGCGCGGTCCGACTTGCGGGTCGTCGTAGTGCCCCGCAAGATCAAACGTCATCAGCCGAGGAACTTCTGTCCCTGAAAACCCTTCCCGTGCCGATTCTGATCGAACGTCCAATGTGACGAACAGATCGCCTGGCGGAAGATCTAGCGTCATCTCAAAGGACAGCGACGGCAAAGCAGCGTAGCCGTCAGCTTTCGACGCCCTATCGGCACGCTCACTATCCAGCTCTGCCGACGAGCCCTTTCTACGACCAATACGCAGACCTCCGTCGCTACTACGGGAAATGAGAACGTCGTCTGCCGATGACCATCGCCCCAGATCGTCATCACCTAAAACATCTGGCATTCGATAGACAACTTGGTTACTCGTCTCCGCCAAATTGACCATGGGGCCGACCGCTTTGCCAAGCCAAAAATGTTCCTGCTCAGTGCCCTTGATCACGTCTTCGATGGCGTCAGTGCAACCTACTCCCAAACAGGCAGCCATCGCATGAGCGAAACGGTGCAGTCGGGTTGCCGCCTTGGCGTCCTGACGATCGACTAACTTGGTCACGATGTAGTTGAAGTTGATTGCGGAAGTGTTGAATGTGTTCCAGTACTGGTGAGTATTCACGGTGCGAGAGATTCCACGCCAACCATCATTGTGTTGCACGAGGCCTTCGGATTCGATTCCATTGTGAATACCAATGGCCTGCGAATTGGCTTTGCGGTGACCGTCCGATGTGATGATGAAGTCGTCACCAAAATGCTCGCGAATGGATTTTGAAAATCTGTATACGCCCTGAGCCCATCGTGGCTGCCCACGAATGATTCCGCCGTCAGCGATACCATCCACATTGGTATCGAAGTTGGAGGAAATATCCCAGTATTGAACGTCAAACGCGATACCATCCATCGGCTCCAGCGGACCGCCCTGGCAAAACCACGAATCGAATAGCGCTAGCAGCACGTCCGCTGCCTGTTGGCCGTTGGGGCTCCGCGGACAGTCCAGTGACAAATTAAAGACCAGGCGGTCTCGATACTGCTTAATCTGGGTGACATAGCATTGTCCCGCTTTGAAACTGGCCGGACCGGTGTGGTGAGCACCTCGCCTTACGGTCAATGTCTTGTCGTCCGCATTGACGTTCACCAGGAACACAAATTCGTGGTTCTCCCAATGAAATACGCCCTCCTGATCGCGCTCAACCAGCAACAACACGGAGTCCTCGATGCGGGCTGGCTGCCCGGGAAATGGTTTCTGCACCTTGAACCGATTGGTCCCAGGAACTGCAATCACAGTCTGATCTCGATCAATCGCTTCCTGACACTGCACACCCTGCTGTTGCAGATAATGCCCGACCCAGAACTTGTCGGCGTGAAAGTCGAATAGCTTCGCCCGCGAATTGAAATGCAGTAGAAAGAGCTCAAGCGGATGAGCGGCCGCATATCGATTGAGGTACGAGCTCAATCGAGCCTCGTCCATGCGATCGGGGTGGTTCAGCTCTTCACGAACAAATTTGCGGATAATGCCTACGTTTCCAGCGACGTCCTGCTCCCAGTCTTCGTAATCCGGTCCTGTTTCACGCCGGTTCTCCCCGCGGAAGACAAGTCCGGCTTTGGGAAAGGACTCACCGAGCACCTCCTTCTCAAGCGGCTTGCGAAACGAGAAGTCCTGCCCCCAGCCTCTGACTGGGAAAACAGCGAGCAGAACAAACATTGAGAACCGTGGTAGCATCAAAAAATTCATTTCATCTCTGGCGCGAAGCCGTGGTGGTGTTTTCGACGAGGCTGAGGTCATTAATTCTATCGGTGCAACTAGTGGTTGCCATATGATCGTGGGAGTTATCATAGACTTCTGAATTGTATCCATTCAGAACCATTCCCGCAGCGGAACGGGCGCAAGCCGTCGGGTACCCTGGGATGCTCCAATGTGAGTCACCGGACGGCTTGCGCCGTTCCGCTACAAATTCGCGTTGCATTGGTTCGCCAGATGATCCAGGTTTCTGTCGCAAAGTGAGGTGGCTCGATGGGCTCACCGATTTTGGCATCGTGCTTCCGCCTTCAATCCCGCAATCGTGGTGTGTCCTCTAGCGGCGCACGGGTACTCCAAGCGTATTCGAGCGCAGAAACTCACCAGTTCGAATCAGATTGACTACGATGGCTCCAAGGCGCATGCGGCGTTAGAAAATATTGTATAGAGTAAACCCCCGGGGTGAGAACGCACCTCGCGTGCGTCCGGTTGTTCGTCTACCCCAATTGATCACCACCATGAATCCCAAGAACATGATCCATTTCGCCAGTTGCCTTGTGATTCTGATATTGCTCGGCAATATGTCGCCAGCCAATGAGCCAGATGCCGCTGAGCAAGCGAGCCGACCCAATATCGTCTTCATTGCGACCGACGACCAGCGTTCTGATAGCGACCGTGCGTCTGCGAATCAAAGCAACCTCACCCAGCCCGCTCGCACAGATATTCACATCAGCGGCATCTATCCCCATTTGACTACCTATGGCGTATACAGTCAAAACGGTGCCCACTACAAAGAAGGCCACAACGAATGTGGCATCGGGGCAGTCGTGCCTTGGGCCGGAAAGCTGTGGATGGTGAACTACGCACCGCACATGCCTCGAGGCAGCGAACATAAGCTGTTCTCAATCGATGCGGATTTAACGCAACCGATGATGATTCATCCTGAGAGTGTCGGTGGAACACCGGCCGGGCGAATGATTCACGCGGAGTCGAATCAACTACTGATCGCTCATCACTTGATCGACCAGCATGGGAAGATACGCACGATCCAGCCACAGGACATGCCGATCCGGGTCACAGCAATCGCGCGTCACCTCGTCGATCCCGAGAACATGGTCTATTACGTCGATATGGAGGGATCTATTTGGGAGGCGAACGTCCATACCCTCGCCGTGAATCGGCTCTTCAAGAAGCCTGTTCCCGGTTGGCATGGCAAAGGAGGCTACACGTCGCAGGGTCGCCTGGTCATTTCCAATAATGGCGAGTTGCATGTCGGCGACTACCAGGACGTTCTAGTGGGTGGCGAAGCCAAATCACCGGAGGAACGAGGCGTCTTAGCGGAATTTGATGGCGAGAACTGGACGATCGTAGAAAGACGCCAGTACACCGAGGTCACTGGCCCGAACGGAATCACCGGTGGCAGTGACGGCGACGATCCGATTTGGACCATGGGCTGGGACCGCCGCAGCGTTCGTCTGAAAGTCCTCGACCATGGAACTTGGTATACGTATCTGTTGCCCAAAGCCGCTTATTGCAACGATGCCAAGCACGGCTGGTACACTGAATGGCCGCGTATTCGCGAGATCACCGATGGTCGCTGGATGATGGATATGCACGGGATGTTCTTCGACTTTCCAAAGACGTTTTCCAGCGGCAACTCAGCGGGAATCCGACCGATCGGTAGCCATTTGCGATATGTGCCAGACTTCTGTGCGTGGAACGGTAAGTTAGTGCTGGCGACCGATGAAACTAGCATCCAAGGAAATCCGCTCGCTGGGCAACCGCAGAGCAATCTATGGTTTGGGAGTTACGACAATCTCAAGGAATGGGGGCCTGCCAGCGGATATGGTGGACCATGGATTGAAGACGAGGTGCTCGCGGACAAACCATCCGATCCGTTCCTCATCGCCGGTTTTGACCAACGCGTCCTGCACGTGGCGATTGGGCAAATCAAGCCCGTTGCCACATCCATCCGACGAACTACCGATCAACTGCCCATCACGGAGTTGCCGGAGTCGCTCTCGCGTCTCCCGCGGGTCACCATCCGGCGCGGTAATTGGCGAGTGCCTGCCGATGGCTTTGAGTTTCAGCTCAGCCGACCGGCGACCGTGTATGTTGCCGTCGATGGTCGTGGCGAATCAACATTGTCGCCTGAATGGACTCAGACTGACCTGACGTTGACGTGGGGCAAACAGGTGCAGGACCGCATTTATGCTCGTGACTTCCCAGCTGGGAGGGTCGCAATTCCGGGCAATTCGTTTGAGCACACGAAGGGTTCGTTTGGAACGCCGCATCTCGCGTTCGTTAAAGCCGAAGATGGTCCTGCCGACTCCATTTTATCCGCGGCCGGCGTTTCGGTGGAAATGCCGACTCGACGGGACGCTCCCGACCCGACTGCGGCCGGTCCCGTGCAGATGACACTCCAGGTGGACCGGCATGGAAACAATTCGTGGACCGATTTGGAAACGATTGAGTTGGCGGTCGGCGACTCGCTTGCGAAAGTACTGCCTGCTGATTTGGAGGCCGAGTGGTTACGATTTGTCGTTGATCGCGACTGCGTGGCTACCGCCATCCTGCACCAGACTTCCAACCAATTCATCGATGGCGACACTTCAGAACACAGGCTGCTTTTCGCTGGCCTTGCCGATGTCGGTGAGAAAAATGCCTTGGCCAGTCTAGTTTACCCGGCGAAACGCGATCGAGATCTGCGCGTGCTCACCAGCGATGATCGCAACTTCGATTTCACAAAGGCAGACTTTACATTCGAACCAGACGGAGCCGACGTCCAACTCGCGAAACTGCTGCAGGTCGAGCGGGATTTTTCGATCGATGACGCATCGGTCGTCGTGCATCGTGGGGGCAAGCGACTGCGTCTGCCCAAAGGCGACGCCGCATATGACAAGCCATTTCCTTCGGGTTGGCCGCGAGCCTCGCGTGAAGTCGAATCCGAACGTCATCTTGCCAATATCCACGGCACCTTTTACGAGGTGCCTCTGGTCACCAACGGTGCGCCGCCTGCGTGGAATTTGATGCGGCCCGTATCGAGCCATTCGAAACAGATCACTGACTTCTGCTCGTGGAACGGATTGCTGGTGCTGTGCGGAATCCGACCGGACGCAACGGACGACGGTCACGTCTTCCGCAGCGACGCGTTCAAGACCGGTCTCTGGTTTGGTGGCATCGACGACCTTTGGAAGCTCGGCAAACCTGTGGGACACGGGGGCCCCTGGTTGCAGACCGAGGTCCAACCCGGGAACCCCTCGGATCCGTATCTGATGAAAGGTTACGACCGGAAGACCGTCACGCTGTCGCACGGCGGCTCCCAACCGGTCCGCATCACCCTCCAGATTGATCTCGATGGAAACGACCGTTGGGTAGACCACCATCCTTTCGACGTGCCGGCCGGAGAAACTCTGCGGCATGAGTTCCCAGAGGCGTTTTCCGCTTGTTGGATACGGGCGGTCTGCGATACCGAAACCACCGCCACGGTGCAGTTCGACTATCGCTAGCGGTCAGCAATCATCACCAGCCGCTGTGCGGGTAGTTGACAACGGTGATCTCGAGGGATGCTGCCCTTGCTGACGGCGAGCTGGTATCATGTTGAGGCTGGGTCTCGACCATTTTCGCACTCCTGACTGAATCCACGATGCATCCGAAACTGCAATCACTGTTATCGCGACTGCGAAATCGAGTGCGTCGGTACATCGTGTGGGATTCGTTGTTGGCTGTTGCCGCAGCGATTCTCACGGCGTTTTGGATCGCCTTTCTGATTGATTACCTACCGGTCCGGATTGGTGGCACGGAGATGCCACGGTCGGCCCGAGCGGTCGTTTTGATTGCGACGATAGCTCTGACGGGCATTCTGTTGTGGCGTTTTCTGATTTCACCGATGCGTCGGAGGCTGCCCGATGATTCATTGGCGCTATTGATTGAACGCCAGCATCCGGAACTTGGTGGGCGGTTGGTGACGGCGGTGCAATTGGGCGAGACACCCCGAGCGGGCGACGCGCACAGTGCGACCTTCATGAAAGAGGTACTGCAGGAAGCGGAGCAGCAAGTCTCGCGTGTGGATCTGAGCCGAGTCTTCCGCACCGAACCCATCCGTCAGAAACTGATGCTGGTGGTACCACTCCTACTCGCGGCCCTGATCATGGCGGTTGCCAGCCCGCACACCTTCGCGAGGGCGATCAGTCGACTGACGCTATGGTCGGATTCCCCGTGGCCCCGCCGCGCCGCCCTGGAGATGGTTGGGATCGAAGTGCCCATCATCGCTGCGACCGAGAATGACGAGGGTGCGACACGGTTGGTCGAGTTCGAAGATCGGGTGGTGCGATTAGCGCGGGGGAGCAACGCGACTCTCCGCATTCGTGCGGCTGGTGACGAGCACGGACATCAAATCCCTTCGCTCTGCACGGTGTCCTACGTCGATGGAGAGGGTAAACGAGGGCAGAGTAATCTGCGCCGTGTCGGTCGCGTCGTTGATGGCTATCAGTCATTCGTTTTGGATGGGCCGCCATTGGCCTCGCTTGCAGGATCCGTTTCACTGACGATTCGCGGACTCGACGACCGACTGAGTGACTACCGCATCGAAGCAGTCGATCCACCTGCGATCGCGGACATGCGCATGCAAGTTCGGTATCCCGACTACCTACGGGTGTTTTCGGTCGACCAACAGTACGACCAGCAACTCAACTATCAAGCCGGCGTGCGAGTTCGCGAGGGCAGCTCGCTGACCTTAGTGGGACGCACGAGCTCACCGATCGGCGAAGTCGACGTCGTTCTGTCTGGCGACGACATCGATGCCCGGCGGTCCGTTTCCGCGAACCCTGAGAATGCGGTGGCATCGGCCCCAGCCACCACTCCGCCTGAGGGATCCAACGCGGCGGAGTTAGTACCGGTACAGATTGCTGAGGACGCGATGAGCTTTACCCTGCAACTGGACGACGTTCGCAGCCCCACATCCATCCGTATTGTCCCTCGGGATGCGGAAGGAATCTCCGCGCAGGCCGCCTATCGGTATTTTGTCGGGGTTGTGCGTGACGAACCGCCTACAACCACGATGAAGTTGTCCGGCATTGGAAGTGCGATCACACCGATCGCGTATCTGCCTATAACGGCCACTGCTACCGATGACTATGGCGTCGATGAGATGACCGTCACGATGCGTGTCCGCAATCAGGCCGAGCAGGAGCAGGGAGGCGAGGCGCCAAGCTCATCACCGATCACCGCACCGACCCAAGCCTCGTCCCTGGGTGAGCAGGAGTACATGGTCGCTCCCGAGCTCGACCGAGATGGCCAAGCTGAGTTGGCGATCGACCTGCGGGAACTCGTCGATCAGGAGGTCCTCCCATCCGTCGTACCTGGCGCGACAGTGATCATCGGTACTGCCGCTCGAGACCGATTCAATTTAGGAACCGAGCATGTGACGCAGGGTGAGCTGGTACGCCTGCAGGTGGTCACGCCCGAAACGCTGCTGGCGACACTGGAACGAAGGGAGCTGGAGTTCCGTTCTAGGCTCGAACAAGCCATCGACGAGACTCGTCGTCTGCGGCAGAGCTTGACCGCAATTCAAGGTGAAGCCACCGAAGTGATCGGTGAGCTAACGAGCGATTCCAATGCGGGCGATGCCAGTTCCACAGCGTCGCCCGATGGATCCGATACTAAATCCGACGATTCAGACGCGGCAAACCGAACCGGTGAAGCTGAGCGGGAGGATTTTCGTTCACGACAACGCGTACAGCTGCGGATCCGACAAGCTGGATTGCAAGCGGCCAAGTCGACTGACGAACTCGCAGGCATCGTCGCCGGATTGGACGATTTGGTGCTGGAAATGATCAACAATCGCATCGATTCGGTCGACCGTCGCGAACGTCTCGAACAAGGTGTCCGGATGCCGCTCGATACCGTTGTGGAGGAACCTTTCCCGCGTTTAGGACGTCAAATAGTCGAATTGGAACGCATTTTGATGTCGACAGCCGATCCCGAGGAAAGCGAAAATGGGAGCGTGTCAACGGTTGGTCAAATGGAGCAAGCAGTGCAGGAGGCCGTCGCTACCAACGACGAAATCTTACTGCAACTGTCTGCCGTCCTGGAAAAAATGCTGGACTTGGAGAGTTTTAACGAGATATTAGACCTGATGCGCGGATTGATCGAGGATCAAGAAAGTTTATTGGACGAAACTGAGGACGAGCAAAAGAATCGCGTCTTGGATCTGTTTAAATAACCTCATCAGCAGGCTGTCGGACTACTTCCGTATATGCTGGATCGATGCATCGAGCTCGCACTCCCATTTTCGCCCCCCATTCGTTCGACGACGCCGCCCATCTTCCGGGCAACATCTCACCGCCACATTCCTGATCACAGCATCAATATGCACGGCATTGAACAAAAACGACGAAATCCCGCATCCTTCGGCAGCCGCCTGTGGGGCGGAGCCTTGGTCGTTTTATCAATGTTGGTGCTGATTCCAGCCACGCGATCGGTGCAGGCTCAAGATGCGAGTGACGTGAACGCTCCGTCAGATCCGTTGGTGGCAAAGCAGTCCAGTGTGGCGACCCGTTACGCTCGCCTGGAAGAACTACTGCTCCGGCTCGCGGATGTCGAAAGTCGAGAGAACCCCGAGCGAGCAGCGCTGCTCAAGCGAGTCGCACGCCAATCTCGCGAGCGGTTCGTGCTCGAAAAAATGCGAGGAGCGAGTACGCTCATCGCTAGCGGCCAGCTCTCCAAGGCTCTCGAAGATCAAAAGGCAGCAACCGGCGAATTGGAAAGTTTGCTGAAGTTATTGCTCAGTGAAGACCGCAGCTCGCGGATCCGCGATGAAAAGAAACGCATTGCGGAAATGATCAAGCAGTTGCGGCTGACCGAACGAAACGAGCGCAGTGTTCGGGCGCGAACTGAAAATGGCGTGGAGCTCGAGGAGGTTCTGAAAGAGCAACAGGAAATCTCCAAGCGTGCCGAAGCACTGAGCGAAGAGTTTCGCGAAGACGATCCTGAAGAATCGGGCGCCCCCAAGGAGCCCCGCGAGCCTGGCGCCCCGCAAGACTCAACTGAGTCCAAACCGCCGAGCGATTCAGCGAAATCAACCGGCCAGGAAGAGGGAGCCGACCAACAGGAGTCTACGCAGACGAAGGACAATAGCGAGCCTCCCGGCGACGAAAACGCCAGTGACGATCAGGATACTAGCGAACAGGAATCGAGCGAGGCGGATTCCAGTGAGCAGGGCAAACCGCAGGACTCTGGCGACCCTTCGCAGTCTTCCCCTCAGTCGCAAGAAACGCCTGAACAGGGCGATCAGAGCGAATCCGCGCCGTCCGGTAGTCCCCAGCAACCAACATCGCCCGAGCAGGATGCCCAGGATCAGCTGGAGAAGGCCATCACTCGAATGCAGCAAGCGCAGGAGAAACTGGCGCAGAAGAATCGCGGTGCGGCGACCGAGGAGCAGCGCCAGGCTGAGGAGGAGCTTCGCAAAGCGATCGACAAACTCGAGAAAATTCTTCGGCAACTTCGCGAGGAAGAAATCCAACGCGAACTTGCTAAGCTCGAAGCACGTCTTAGAAAGATGGCAGCGATGCAGTCCGCCGTTCTCGACGAGACCCAACAGCTCGCCCAAACGCCGCAGTCACAACGCGACCGCGCCACCGATTTAAAATCAGGTGATCTCGCCTTCGAGGAGCAGAAAATCACGCTGGAAGCCGACCGGGCGATGCTGCTACTTCGCGAAGAGGGGTCGAGTGTTGCGTTTCCCGAAGTCATTCAGCAGCTTCGAGATGACACCAAACGAGTCACTACTCGGTTGGGCCAAAGTAAAATTGATGAAGTTACCCAAGGCATCCAAAGCGACATTTTGGCTGCTCTGGAGGAGATGATCGCGGCCCTTGCGAAGGCTCAACGCGACAATGAGAAAAAACAGCAACAGGAGCAGCAGCAGGGCCAGCCAGGTAGCCAAGGATCCGAAGAGGAGCCACTCGTCCAAGCCCTCGCGGAACTGAAATTGCTACGAACGATGCAGACAAGAATCCACGGCACGACGGATCGTTACGGGGATTTGCTACAAGAGAACGAGGCGGGCGGGGACAGTTCCACCGGTGAAGATGTTTTACCGTTGTTACGCGAACTCGCGCAGAGACAGGATCGGCTGTACCAAATCACTCGTGATTTGGTCACCAAACGGAATCAATGACCTCGTTTGCCGGAAAAAATTCAATGCGAACTATGATGAAAACGAATCGTTCAATCCTGAAGCAATTCATTGCCGCGACGAATTTAAAAAAACTGGGGTTCACTGGCCTCCTTGGCGTGGCCACGCTCGCGGGAGCATCGTTGCAAAGCGAGGTGAGCGCCGAGATGCCACTACGACTTGACTCGATTGGAACCAACTTAGTCGCCGAGAAACCGATCGGGGAACCGCCAGCCGCCGATGAACTGCCCGCCGACTCCGATTTGCCGCCGGAATCATTGATCCCCGAAAATGAGGCGACTCCATTGGACAATCAGATTCTAAATGCCGCCGACAATACTGCTCGTAATGGCGCACTGCGGAAAAATGCCGACTGGCAGCCTCTCGATGCCACAGCGATGTCAGAGTTGTTGCGCCGTTCGCTCGATACGATTGGCGCACCGCCGGAGCAAGTTGGGCGGTCCGCTCAACAGTTCCTCACCGAGGTGCGGCAGGACGATAGTGAACCGTTGACCGCCTGGGTGCAGGCCGCCGCCCTGCAGATCAACGCAGTCCATGACATGATGGCTCGCGCTCAGGATCAACTGCTCGAGTTGCCGCCGCGTCTGGACCCGAGCGGTCAGGACTATGCGAGCATGGAGTCGCTACCGCCGGAAATTCGGGCAGCCCTACGGACCTGGATTGGCAGGGAACTAGTGCGGGCCAGATATTACGATGAAGCATTGCCGATTTTCGCAGAGGTGGACCCGGCGAACTCGCCCGATGCCGCTTCGTTGCTGTTCTACCGCGGGGTGTGTTATCACTCGTTGCTAAAAACGAAAGAAGCACTCGCTGATCTGCGAATGCTGCTGCAACACAAAGAAACCATTCCAGTGCGATATTCACGGACTGCGGAGATGATGATCGCTGACATTCAACCGCTTAAAGAGGATTCACTGGACGAGATTTCACGGCTGATGACCGATGTGACACGGCGGCTAGATTTAGGTCGGGCTGATGAATCAACCCAGCAACGCGAACAAGTGATCATCGATAAACTCACTAAATTGATCGATAAGGTCGAGGAACAGCAAAAACAACAACAGCAGCAGCAACAACAACAGCAACAGCAGGGCAGCCAACAGGGCGGCGCCCCCAGTGGTGGCCAATCGCAACCCATGCAAGATAGCCAGATCGCGGGAGCCAGCGGCCAAGGGGATGTCGATCGCAAAGACAACGACGTTAAGAATGGCTGGGGTAACCTACCGCCTGCCGAACGCCAAGAGTCGCTGCAGCAGATCAGCCGCGATCTCCCCACCCACTATCGGGAAGCGATCGAAGCGTACTTCCGAAAACTGGCCACACAGCAAAAGTAGCTGCGCCCTGGCGCGGCAGGCATTGAGCCCAATCAGAAGACGAGTCATTCCGAAACTGCGAGTGTTGGCAGCGGAACTCGTCAACACTTGCGGCAGCGCCGCATCACTGGCCGAGAATCCAAAGGTTTTGACGGACTGTTATTTAAATTAATAGCCCATTGAGGATCTCCGTCACCCGCAATGTGCCGCTTGGCAATTCGATTGGATCATTGGAGTTTGAATTCTATGCGTCTCGTCTTACTCACTGCGCTGTGGGCTTGTTGTATTGCGTCATCCAACGTCATCGCCGACGATTCACTTACCCTGGAGGCGGCTCCAGCAGTCGTCATCCAGACGATCCCGGTGGCGGGTGATGGGGCGGTAAGTCCTGATGTGAA
Source organism: Allorhodopirellula heiligendammensis (assembly GCF_007860105.1). NCBI lineage: Bacteria > Pseudomonadati > Planctomycetota > Planctomycetia > Pirellulales > Pirellulaceae > Allorhodopirellula > Allorhodopirellula heiligendammensis. The sequence goes on along the minus strand of NZ_SJPU01000003.1, from coordinate 244,944 downwards.
AGAAATCAGGGTTGTGTTTAGCAAAGACATGAAGGACGGGTCGTGGTCTTGGTCGACAGTGACCAAAGATTCGTTCCCGGCGCTCGCTGGTAAGCCTAGATACACCGACAAACGCACCTGCGTACTGCCCGTCAAACTGCAACCGGAGACAACCTATGGTATCTGGCTCAATAGCAGCAAATTTGGTGAGTTCCGGGACGCTGAGGGTACCTCAGCGATCCCCTACCTGCTTGTCTTTCGGACGACGAAGTAGTAGTGGTGGTGATTAGCTGATCACCACGGTAGGACTTCGTCTCCAGGGTTCTGAAGAGGACACCGGCTAGCGGTTGCAGTTTTGTTGCTGTGAGGCCGGCGGTCCGCTATGCTGAATTTATGAACACTCAACGAATCGCAATCCTGTTGTCGGTGTCTTTTGCCATCATGGCGAACTCCATGCTGGCGGCTAATGACTTGACACTCAATTTACGCAGTAGAGCTACGGCCGGTTCCGATCCGAGCGTCCGACGCGTGACGTGGGAACCATCACGAACGGCAATGATCATTTGCGATATGTGGGATGACCATTGGTGCAAGTCGGCGGCAAGCAGGGTCAACGAAATGGCACCTGCGCTCAACGATGCCGTCAATGCTGCTAGGCGACAGGGCGTTTTCATCATTCACGCGCCTAGCAGCGTCGTTAGTTTTTATGCCGATAGCGCTCAACGTAAGTTAGCGCAGACGGCACCGTTCGCTCAGCCACCCATCGAGCTTGCAACAGCGAGTCGCTGGGGCACAGCGTGGTGCTGGACGGATGCCGACCATGAAGGGGTGCTGCCTATCGATGACTCAGACATGGGCTGTAGTTGTGAAGCTAAAAAATGTGAGATACGTGAGGCATGGAGTCGCCAGAATGAATTGATTCAGATTGCTGACGGTGATGCCATCACCGATAACGCGCAGGAAGCGTTCAACCTCCTCGCCGAGCGAAACATCGATAACGTGATTCTATGTGGCGTCCACCTCAACATGTGCGTACTCGGGCGTCCTGTTGGCATCCGACAAATGGTCAAACTCGGCAAGCACGTCGCCCTGATGCGTGATTTGACCGACACGATGTACAATCCCGAACGCCCACCGGGAGTCGATCACTTTACCGGTACCGACCTGGTAATTGACCACGTCGAGAAGTTCTGGTGCCCCTCATTTGTCAGCACAGACATCACGGGCACGCCTGCGTTTGTATTCGCGGAGGATACGCGACCTGGAGATTCACAGCGTCACTAGAGCATTTGAGACGTCCTGGTGTCGGCATTCGCCTGGACGAGACTCAGGCCGCGTCGTGCGGTGGCGCGATCGCACTGGTTTCCTGAAAATTTTATCGCTCGGCGTAATCGCGTTTCACCGAACGGGGTTAGCAATGTCGGCTGGAGTACCGAGGTCACTCTGTCGACATACTTCGTACGACAGGCCAGCCGGCGTCTCTGCATCGGAAAGCTCCGTGGGTTCGTCGAGATGCAGTTTTAAGATGCGGAGCACCTCGGCAACTGTGTCAGGGTGGCTTTGCAAACGCCGATGCGTTGTCGCCACAATGCGCTCGCTATCGGCACCCTGATGACGAGCACTCACGACTGGCACGACCCCATCTGCTGGTCCACCATTGAGCATCATCCGCCCGTTTCCGATCACTGAATGTAGTCGGACATGGGGCGCAAGTGGCAGTCGTCGCATCACTTGAAGCGTCGGATCGGTCGGCTTCAACATATGAATGCTGGTGGGGATCTGCCTGGCATAGAACGGGGTGATCGCCTCTCGATTACCCGCGAGAAAGTGGTTGTATTCGTCAGAACGGTCGTGGGATCGTTTCACAAGATGAGAGGCGAGTTGACCGATCCACTCGTCTGCAATGGGTGAGCCACCATGCGGGGTGCCAATGAAAATAGCTCGTTGGACAAAGGGTGATGACTCGAAGAAAAACAAGTCCGTGAGATAATCGTGCATCTGCTGATCCGTCTTCAGCGATGTGATAGGACGATTTGCAAAAGACTCCCAAAGATTGGAGCCGCTATTGACGACCTGTAACTTCGTCAGCAATCCCCCCATGCTGTGACCGATCACGACACTGCGTTTCAATGCAGGGTCGCCTGTCTGTTCGGTGAATGATGCAATCGCATCGCCACATTCGCGTCTCAGCTCGGCAGCGGAGCTAAGAAACGGACGGCCTGTTGGATAGCCAAACAACCAAATCTGGTAACGGGAATTGAACCAATCGGTCATGCGGAGTTCGTTGATCAACCCATTCCAAGTGCGCGGATCCGACGCCAACCCGTGTACCAGGACCAGTGGAATTTTACCGGGCTGGTAGGGCTCGAGCATGATCAATTGGCCATTTCGTTGCATCCGATCAGGATGCATGAAGCCCTCGTAATTCAGATGGGGTGTATTGTTGCTCAGCCAAGCAATGGGTGCCGAGAGATCGCCTGCCAAAGGAGTTTCGCCTCCCGCGTCCCTAGGCAGTTCCGAGTGAACCAGTGGATTAAAAACCTCGAGGACTCGGTCGGGAGCTGTTTCGGAAGATTCTTGGTCACCGTCAACTGGTAGCTCCCGCAACATCACCGTTGCTGCAAACGGCATTTGAGGAATCATGAATCGCTCTTGCTCAGCTCGAGACCGTAGCACGACGAGGGGCACTCCCCAACCCGATCGTTTGTGCTGGCAGGTCAAATGGTCATCATGATATTTGCCCACAGGCAACCACTGATTAAAGTCTTCGGCCGTCCACGCGAATCCGTGGTAGACAATAGGAATCGACACGTCACCATTTGCAGTATTCAAATGAATGCCGTTGACTGGATCGAGCTGTCCGAATCGCTGAGCTGATTCAATGAACCCACGCAGGCTTTCGTGGTACATCGCGGCGGCCGCATTTCGCTGTTCGGCATCGGTGAGCGAGACGTCAGTCGTGGTTGCCCAGGCCAGACGATTGGCAATCAGGAAACGCTCAGTGCAACGCGGATCCGAGTCAGCATGGAGCTGCTGCGCATCCGCAAGCTCACGCTTGATCACCTCGATCGGTTCGTGCGCAGCGAGTGTGTCGGCCAGCTGATCCGCTATACCGACAGCAGTTGAGCGAGACGTCGCATTTTTGAGAGATCGTGTCGGAAGCCACGTCGGTCGGCAACCAACCAGCAAGCACGCGGCAAAAACAACGGCGAGACCGACAGGTACGAGTCGATTTCGATTCTCGATATTGCTGAGTGCAGTAGGGGTTTGGACGACCATGTCTTCTCTGCTCGAAACGTTTCTTCACTGCAATCGATCCAACGATTGCCAGTCCCAGCCAGTTCCATCGGGCTTGGAAAAAAGCCATGAGACCCGTGGATGATGCGAAACTAGAGAAATTCGGCGGCCAGGGAAAGATGGAATGAGTGCGGGCCAGCATCCTGGATGCATGACCGGGTTGGTGGCAGGGATTGGGCTCGGCTTGAAGTTACAATCAGGAGCGTGCAGCCTGGAGGTCACACTCCGGATGGTTCCTTTGAAGCATCTCCGCAAGCGAGCCCGACAGAGGCATCCGAGCAGATAACTGATGAAACGCCAGACGATTCAAAGAAGGCGAAAAAACGAACTCGCCTATCACGCTGGAGCGGCGGCGCTCCGCTGGTAAAAACAGTCGTTGCCAGTCTTCGCACGTGCGCTCACCTATCTGAGTAACAATGCGAAGCGGATGAAATACGCCGAGGATCGCACGTCTGGTCATCGATCACGACGTTGGCCGTGGAATTGACTCAAACGCAAATTAATAACCGGATCAAAGGCACTGAGAGATCAAAGGCACTGAGAGATCAAAGGCACTAAGAGATCAAAGCCACCGAGAAATGCTGGCGAGACAAGTCGCTCGAACCGCTACCGCGACTCAACGTCAACGACCGAAGCGAAACATACGATCGGGAGACTTTTGGGGAACGCAGATGTGTCCGCGACGATGGCTTTCGCCACCGCCGCCGTCAGCTCACAAACCAGGGAGTCTAGCAATCACTGTCATGCCGCCCTCAACGAATCAGACGCATACGCTGAAAATTAGGGGTGAATGGCACCGGGGTCGGCCATGGATGGGGCCAAAAAATCGCCAGTGCCTTGCCCACTAACAGGTCCCGCGGCACGAAGGCGGCGTTGGCGAAGCGGTAAGAGTCAGGATCCACGCTTCGATCCGCCCCGTAACGCAGTTTGGTCCCTGCCCAGCATCTCGCGTCCAGGCTCTCTGGGCTGTTGTCGCCCATGGGGAAAAACTGATCTTCGCCAATCGGAAAGGTGACTCGGCGCCGGGTTGCCCAGCCGGGGAATTCGTCCCAGACCTTGGGTTCTGCCATGACCGCCTGAATTTCTTCGACACGTACGTTGGCTCCCGCATACTCGTTGAGCGACGCCATGTCATAGTCCAACATCTGGTTGCCATCGGTCGTGGCGATGTAGTACTTGTCGCGATCGATCGTAACGCGATGCAGCGTGGCAGAGCCACCTTGGACCGCGATCCCCACGGGCGCTGCATCTCTCGGATCGCCAGGACCGTTGTAGACCGGCCGCACGTCTTCGGGCTGTAAGAAGCTGGAAAGATCGTAGGTTGTCGGGCCATCAAAGGCGACAACGTCCCCATCGACCCACAATAGCAATTGGTTGTCACAATTGCTGAAGCGGATGGAATGACGGCTGCCCGCAACGACATCCGTGGTGGCAGTGGGGTTCACGGCACCCTGGCGGGCGCCGGCATCAAAGGCACCCGGACGAGGTTGACCATCGTTGATTGTCAGTTGAGCCTTGCCTGTCGCCAAATCAAATTCGCAGCGAAACTGCACCCCCGCCTCGACGATTTCCAACGTCAGTGATTCCGTACCCGTCGCGATTTCCACATCGGCTTGTACGATCAAATCGCCCACCCAGTGTGCGCCATCGCCGGCATATCCTGATCCTCCGTAGTGGAGATGATTACGAAACTGATCGAGACTCGCGCCAGAATCGTAACTCGGGCGAAACACACCCCCGCTGCGAGAACTCCCCAGCAATCTCTGCACCCGCGAGGTGCCCGCTGCCGATGGTTTGAGGTCATACACGCGATCGGCATCGACGAACAAATAGGCGTCGTACGCATAGAAATCCGTGATTAAACGTGATTGGTATGGATCCACTCCCGCTAACGAGAGACCTTTCTGGGCGTTATCCCACTGATCTTGGGTCGGCCACCGATGAAAGTACCGCAGCCATTGAGCGGTTTCGGCGGGGGCGTCGACCTTCGCAACTAAACCGGTTTCCGAATGCTCCACCGCCCACGAGTCCGTGGGAGGACTCGTCGCGCCGGGGCTCCATGGTTGCAGTCGGGTGGGATAGTCGGCATCGATCAGAGCCGCAGGTTGGTGGTCCGAGTCGTACACCATGCTCTTCATCGCCAGCAGCTTTTCGGGTGGCTTGCGCAAGATTTCTCCCAGCGGATCGCCAGGTTTCCCCACGGTTGGCTCGGCATCTTCTGGTGGTGTGCCCGGCTGCGCATAGATATCGCCGTGCATGATCGTTAAGGTCTCATTCGGAAGTCCGACGAGCCGCTTGATGTAGTTTTGTTTCGGGTTGATCGGGACCTTGAATACGATCACGTCCCAACGTTCGGGATCGCCTAACGCGTAGGCAAACTTGCTAACGAGAATTCGGTCGCCGCTGAAGGTAGCGTCCCCCGAATTGTTTTTTAGATCCAACGGATAAACGTAGCGGCAATTGGGACAGATGCCACCGACAACCACGTGCTCGGTCGCGTCATTGCGATTCTCGAGGCTCGCCCCGATCGGGAATTCTTGGCCACACTCGGGGCAGAAAACGTCTTTGTGGGCCCCCATTAGAGCCGGTGCCATCGAACCGGTCGGAATCACGAACGCTTCGGCGATAAACGCCCGGAACAGCAGCGCCAGAACGAATGCAACCACAATCGCTTCGGCGGTTTCTCGCAGTCCCTGGACACGAAATACGGCCGCACGCTGCTGCAACAGCGGCATCGCATCCCACTGCTCCTGAGGAGTGGGATCAGTCGTCTTTTCGGTCGCGGCAGCGGTAGGTTGAGGCATATCGAATCAAAACACGGAAGTCAGAAGTGGCCGCATGCAGAAACGTGTCTGATCGCGGATCGCCGTACAGTGTAGCGATTCTACCCCGCGGGGCAGTACCTCGAAATGCTGGGCACTTTGGCGGTCAGCTGACAAGGATCCAGCGGTCGAGCCGATTTCGCAAAGTTTTTTGATTGGGAGGCCGATAAGGATGCCATGGCTGCCTTTTCGTCCACCATCCACGTGAGTTCGCAGGTCCCGATCACCGCGGGTGAGGTTGTCGTCACCGTTCCCGGCCTGCTGGCTGGACGGCAAAGCATGCGACGGCTCGACGGTCGCCTGCAAGAAGTCGGCTACCGAACGCAACATTGGCACTACCGGAGCCTCCGCGGGTCGATGGTCCACCATGCCGCGCGGCTCAGTGAAGACCTGTGTGAGTTGGCGGAATCCTCACAGGTTTGCCGGATCCATCTGGTCACGCACTCCATGGGTAGCGTGATCGCCAGAGCGGCGATCCATAAATCGGGACTCGAGCGTCGATGGGCCGCCAAGGCCGGCCGGATCGTGATGATGGCGCCGCCCAACGGCGGATCGCGGTTAACACGGATTCCACTCGGCCCGTTTGCGTCCTCATTCCCCCAGCTCTGTGAATTGTCCGAAGCGCCCGACAGCTATGTCCGACAACTGCCGTCGCTGCAGCACATGTCGGTGGGCGTGATCGCTGCCGAACGTGATTTCGTGGTCACCGTCGAAGCGACCCACCTGCCGGGCCAACGTGATCACGCGGTTCTGCCGACGACTCACCAGCGGTTGATATCGCATCCCGAGGCCATCGAGATGTCAATGAGGTTTTTAAAAAGTGAGCATTTCGCGAGGAATTCGACCACGACCTCGGTGCGATATTCCACTCGACAATGTCGCATCGACCGCGCTGCAGCCTAGCCTTCGGAGCAGATTTCTGCACCTCCTTTGACGCTCAGCCTGCTCTCTCAAATTATTGAAACGCTCGCTTCCGCAGAACGGTAGGGGCATGCCGCGGAACAGCCAACTGCCGCTGCCAGTTGTTTTCCGGAAGGGACAAGTTCATTAAACTGATGCCGCTGTCCATCGAAAATATGACACCGATGAGGGCTACTGCACGCTGGTACTCGCGTGGGGCCGGAGGGCGGTTCATGGACGTTCCGAATCCGTGGTCTCCCTCTCTTGGCTGATTATGAGGCAGGAACTGACAGCACGAGACCAGACCCGCGACCTTCGGGACGTCGATTTATCCACGACAATTCTATTGACATTGGAATTCTACTGAGAAAACTCATGGCGGCGTCAAATTTGCAAACCAAGATAAGCAGCGGCATTTCAGCGCTGGACGATATCCTTCATGGGGGATTGATTTCCGATCGGATGTATTTGATCGAAGGGATGCCTGGTACTGGTAAAACCACCCTGGCACTGCAATTCTTGCTAGAGGGAGCCCGCCAAGGCGACCGGGGACTCTATGTCACGCTCTCGGAAACCAAGGAGGAACTCGAAGGCGTCGCCCAGTCGCACGGATGGTCGCTTAACAATGTCGACATCCACGAATTGGTAGGCAACGACGGCGGTGATTCAGCACGCTTGCAGTACACGATGTTCGAGCCAGCGGAGATCGAGCTCGGCACGACCGTTGACGCCGTTTTGGAACGAGTCAATCAACTGCAACCTAAACGGGTTATTTTCGATTCGCTGTCAGAAATGCGTTTGCTGTCTCAAGGATCGCTTCGTTACCGCCGACAAATACTCGCGCTCAAGCAATTCTTCGTAGGACGCGGCTGCACCGTACTTTTACTGGACGACTATTCGGGGACCGACGACCAACACTTACAAAGCATCGCCCATGGTGTCATCCGGTTAGAACATCTGCTGTCGGACTATGGCGGCGAGCGGCGACGTTTGAGAATCATCAAGCATCGCGGAACAGGATTTATAGGGGGGGCTCACGACGTGCGCCTCGTTCGAGGAGGCTTAAAGGTATATCCGCGTGAAGTGCCCCCTGACACACATGCCACTGTCGAGACGTCTCTGATTGATAGTGGAAACCGAGAATTTGATGAATTACTCGGAGGCGGTCTCAACGCCGGCACGAGTGCCCTGCTGCTCGGCCCCGCTGGTGTGGGGAAATCATCCATGGCCTTGCAATTCGCCATTTCGGCTGCCAAACGAAACGAACGCTCGGTTTTGTTTCAGTTTGAGGAAAGCAGGCAGTCCTTGTTCGCTCGTGCCGAAGGTTTGGGTTTTGATTTACAAAAGCACTTCGACGAAGGCCTGATTCAAATCATCAATTTGAGTCCAGGTGAAATAACTCCGAGCGAATTTGCTTGCTTGGTCCGTGACACAATACAACTTGATAATCACGGACGCCACGTTGGTATCGTCGCGATCGACAGCATCAATGGCTACCTCAACTCCATGCCACATGAAAAGTTCTTGATTATTCAAATGCATGAGATGCTACAATTCCTTGGTGAGCGGGGCATTCTAACACTAGTCGTCGTCGCCCAACATGGAATGTTGGGACAAACGATGGCCACTCCCGTCGACGCCAGTTACCTGGCAGACTCCGTGGTACTTTTTCGATATTTCGAGGCAAGAGGTGAAATTCGACAGGCAATTTCAGTTCTCAAGAAGCGAACGGGACGGCACGAACGAACGATTCGTGAATTCAAGCTCAGCAGCCGCGGCATTGAAATTGGTCCGCCCCTGAATAAGTTCTCAGGCATTCTGACCGGTGTACCTGTTTTCACCGGCGAGCACGAGGCGTTGATCGAAAAAGAGAATCGTTGATGGAGTCACTCAGAAAGGCCATCAATGACGACCTCACGTGGCACGCCCGTCCCTCGGATGACGCCCATAACCAACGTGTTGTCACCTACGCTCCAACACAGCAAGATGCAGAGCTTTGTCGTAAAATATTGCGAAGCAACCATATTGAAGTTTGTTGCTGTAGCGAGATGGCTTCGTTTGTTCACACGATCTCCGAAGGTGCTGGAATCGCGTTGATCGCGCAAGAGCACCTCTCTGAGGCGGCAATTACCCTGCTGAAGGAATCACTCGACCGGCAGCCCAAGTGGTCCGAGGTGCCGATACTTGTTCTGTTGCAGGCCGGCGAAGTTGGAGCGGATACGTTACAGCGAATTTTGACACTCGACGACGTCACATTGATCAACCGTCCGCTACGAATTGCGGTGTTCATCAGCACGGTGCGGGCCAAACTGCGGGACCGCATGCGACAGTTCGAACTCCGTGACCTCCTCCACGAAAAGGATATCGCTCAACTAAGCTTAAGTCGTGAAGCCCACCGTCTGGACATGGCAATCCAGGCTGGGGGGATGGCGGCATGGGAGTGGAGCGCGACAGACATGTATTGGTCTGCCGCGTTCCGGCGACTCTACGGATTTGACGACTCGATCCGACCGAGCGCAGCGACGATGTTCGATTCGGTTATTGATGAAGACCGGGATCGCATCGTTTCCCAATGGACTGGTGCTGTCGAGAGAGACGAGCCATTTCGCAGCGAATTCCGCATTGATCACCCAACATTGGGGAACCGGTGGTTGGTGGCTGTTGCCGAACCAGTCAAGACGGGGGCGGGACGAACTCTGCGATATGCGGGACTACAATGGGACATGACCGAAAGCAAAATGGCGGAGCTGGAACTGCGGCAATCTCACGAGACATTTCAGCGATTAATCACAGACAATCCGCAGGGCTTGTACGTTGTCGACGCCGATTTGAGAGTTCGGTACGTCAGCAAAGGCGCACGGAGCGCATTCGCGAACGTGAATCCATTGATCGGACGACGTCTCGAGGAGGTCATGAATATCATGTGGCCCCAAGATTTTGCTCAGGAGGCAGTTCGACTTTTCAGACAAACCTTGAAGACTGGCGAACCCTACTTCGCACCGCCATTAGTCGAACGTCGAGTCGATACGAACGACGTCGAAGCATACGATTGGTCGATCGAGAGGTTTGTTTTGCCGGACAATCGACACGGAGTCGTGTGCTACTTTTACAACAACACACAAAGACAACAGTCGGCCGACTTGCTTCGCGAAAGTGAACGCTACTTTCGGGAGATTGCAGACGCCTCGCCAGCGATGCTGTGGGTCACCGACGTGGAACACCTGTGTACATTTTTGTCAAAAAGTTGGTACGACACGACCGGTCAAACCAAGGAAGAGGGCATGGGACTTGGGTGGACGCTCGCCACACATCCAGACGACCAACAGAGAGCTGGCGAAGAGTTTCTGGCTGCAGCGAACGCTCGTCAAGCATTCTGGTCTGAATATCGACTGCGGTTGGCAGATGGAAACTATCGCTGGGTCGTTGATGTGGGCCGACCACGCTTTGATGCCGGCGGAAACTTCGCTGGCTACACCGGTTATGTTATCGACGTCAATGATCGCAAGGTGTTCGAAGAGTCACTGAAAATGGCAAAGGAGTTAGCGGAGAATGCGAACCGCTCTCGCGGAGAATTTCTTGCTAATATGTCGCATGAAATACGCACACCAATGGCGGCGATCCTTGGTCACGCAGACATCTTGAAGGACCACCTCAACGATCCAGACAACCTGCAAGTCGTTGAAACCATTCGCCGCAACGGCAACTTCTTGCTCAATATCATCAATGATATTTTGGACTTGTCAAAGATTGATTCAGGCAAGATGCAAATGGAAGCCGAACTCGTGCGTCCAGATGGCCTGCTTGCCGAAGTCCGCTCGCTGATGGATGTCAGGGCATCTGAGAAACAGATCCCACTTACGATTGAGTTCGGAGGTCCCATTCCTGAGTTGATCGAGACGGACGCAGTGCGACTTCGGCAGATATTGCTGAACCTCGTGGGCAACGCAATCAAATTCACAGACGCTGGCGAGGTTCGAGTGATTTGTCGATATGAGCCGAGTGGCACGCTCAGCCAAGACGAGTTGCTCGCCGATGGTTTGGCCAGATCCTTTCAGGCGTCGGATTCTTCAGGGCAACTGCCGTGGGAAACTCATTTGTGCCGACTTACCTTTGAAATCATTGATACTGGCATCGGCATCTCCGCAGAGAATCAGCAAACGCTTTTTCAACCATTCGTCCAAGCCGACAATACCTCAACGCGGTCCTTTGGAGGCACCGGCTTGGGGCTGGCGATTTGTCGTCGCCTGGCCTCTGCACTCGGCGGCAATGTCTCGCTGGAAAGCGAGTTTGGAAAAGGGAGCAAATTCACGCTCGTCATCCAGACGAAGGCGCGGGGGCCGCTCGTGGAACCAAACTTGTCGATTGATGTTACTGCGGAACAACCCGATGAGGATCTCTCATTGACCGCCCATGTCTTGGTCGTCGACGATCGACGCGACATTCGTTATCTCGCCCAGCACTTCATCGAAAAAGCGGGTGGCACCGTCTGCACTGCGACGAATGGCCAAGAGGCCCTCGACTTCATCTCCAACCGCAAATCGCCCCACGTCGATCTGATCGTCATGGACATGCAGATGCCAGTCATGGATGGGTATGAAGCCACTGCTGAACTGCGACGACGTGGCTGCACGCTGCCGATCATTGCGCTAACTGCTAACGCTATGAATAGCGATCGAGAGGAGTGCCTGGCCGCCGGCTGCACGGACTACACGACGAAACCCCTCGATAGCAAACTTTTAGTACGCAAGATCAGCAACTCTTTAGCGGAAAATCACTCGTGACTACATCATCCGAATTAGCTGAGCCAGCGCGATTAACGTTGAATTTTTACCGCGTCGTTGGTCGGATCAACCGTCAATATGGCTTTGGCGACTGCTCGCTCTCGCGATCCTAACGTCGGTGCGTCCAACCGAAAAAGGTGTAACGCTCCGCTCGGATCCTATTGCTGTCGGCAAGTTCAGCATCGTACAGTTCACCGTCCTGCCACTTGATCGACATCGCTTCGCTGATTTGTGTGGCTAACTTCTGCGAAAACTCACTAGGATCGATATCAATAGCAGCGAGGTCGACAATCCCCGGTAACACGTCGGCGTGCGGTGAAACCCGCAGCAGTAAGCTGCCGTGCTGCAAAACTCCGCCATGCACGCGGCGTTGGGCGCTGCCGAGTACTTTGTACCCACCGCAGATAAGATCCTCATCCGTTCGTCGTTGAAAGCACAGAAACGCCTCCGCTGGAGTCTTGGCAATAGTACGCAATCCTGTGGGGGATGTTGGCGGCAGGCTGGACCGGACGCCTCGCGTGGTGCTGCTGACTACCGCATCGCGGTAGGACGATGCAGACACTCCCACGTCTTTTAGTGCATCGACGACGCATTGATGTACGATTCTGTAAACGCTTTCTCGTCCACCCGGCCCGGTGTCAGTCAGGGGCAGAGAAAGCGAATAGGTCAATTCGTGATGGTGCATGATTGCACCTCCCCCGGTTGACCGGCGAACGATGTCAACGGGCGCATCCGACCACCCGCTCGCACCCGAGATAGGCTGAAAGTAACCCAGCGACAAAGTCGGTCGGCTCCAAGCATAAAACCGCAGCGTCGGTGGTGCCGTCGAATGAGCGACGGCCGTCACAATCGCTTCGTCGACCGACATGTTGGTCGCGCCGTCAAATTCGGACAACGCCAGCAAACGTCCTGTACTGCTCACGAGGCAGCATCGTTCGCTGACGGGTCACTCCAGTGTAGGATGGGACGGCGGGCCGCACCGACGTCATCGGGCCGACTGATCCTGGTCGAATGCGGTGCCTCATGAACCATGTCCCCTTCCTCATCGGTGATCCGAAACAAGGCCTCGACAAAGGCGTCGAGTGTCTGTTTGCTCTCCGTCTCGGTCGGCTCGACCATCACGGCCTCATCCACGACGAGTGGGAAGTAAACCGTCGGTGCGTGGAATCCATAGTCTAAAATTCGCTTCGCCAGATCCATTGCTGAAATCTTCTTGTCCTTCTTGAGGCGAGATGCCGAGGCGACGAACTCGTGCATGCAGCGATCTCCGTGGGGCACATCCAAGAAATGCTTGACCTGGCTGAGCAGATAATTCGCACTGAGCACCGCGTCTTCGCTGACACGCCGCAATCCGTCGCCACCGTAGGTCCGCAAGTAGATGTAAGCACGCACTAAAACGCCGGTATTGCCAAAGAAGCTACGCACCCGTCCGATCGAATCCTGTGTGGGCTCCGAGAGCCCATAGGTCCACTTCGTTTGACCATCCTCCGTTTCGAGCTCCTGCCGCGTGACCAGCGGCGCGGGTAAGAATTTCGTCAAGAAATCACGTACGCAGATGGGGCCCGCTCCAGGTCCGCCACCACCGTGTGGACCGGAGAATGTCTTGTGAGGGTTGTAGTGCATTAAGTCAGCACCGAAATCGCCCGGCCGGCTGATTCCTAGAATCGCATTCATATTCGCGCCATCGAGATAAATCAGTGCACCGGCATCATGCACCATCTGGTTCATCTTCTCGATATTGCGGTCAAACAGCCCGAGCGTGTTCGGATTGGTGAGCATGAACACAGCTGTGTTTTCATCGAGCTTCGCAGCCAAATCGTCGAGATCGACCAAGCCGTCGGAGTTGCTCTTAACCGTTTTCGTTTGGAATCCAGCCATCTGCGCACTGGCGGGATTGGTGCCGTGGGCGGAGTCCGCAGTCAGCACAATATTTCGCTTGCTACCGATGCTGCGAAAATAGGCTTCGGCCACGAGCAACGCTGTCAATTCGCCATGCGCCCCCGCAGCCGGCTGGAGTGATACTCCCGGCAGCCCACTGATCTCGGCAAACATTTCCTGCAATTCATAGAGGAGTTGCAGTAACCCCTGCAGGTGTGAGGGATCCTGCATCGGGTGCACGTCTGCAAACCCCGGCAACGACGCAATTCGCTCGTTGCGTTTCGGGTTGTACTTCATGGTGCAGGAACCGAGCGGATAGAAGTGCGTATCGACACTCATATTCAGTGTCGACAGACCGACAAAGTGCCGCACGACGTCGCCTTCAGCGAGCTGCGGCAGAGGTGGCGGCTCGTCCGCTAAAAATCGATCCGAGAACGCGTCGAGCGTGTTGGTCGTGGGTACATCTGGCTGTCCCAAACGATGGGCACGCCGCCCCGGACGGCTGAGTTCAAACAGGAGCTGAGTGGATTGTTGATTACGCATGGACAGGATGCAGTGGTAGGGTGGTGGTCATTGTGGCTGTCGTCGCCCAAGGGCTAAAACCTGAGGATTGCGTCGCGATCGTCAGCAGGCTGCTGTCTGCGGTGCATGGCAGAGCACCTGCGCCCAACGGTCGATCTCAGCACGTGTGCGTTTCTCAGTAACCGCGACAAGGAAACAATCGCGATACCTTTCCGGCAATCCCGTCAGCGTGCCCTCGCTGTGCAGGCCCACCATCGGATTGAGGTCGATTCCTGCGAGCAGTTCGTGGTTGCGCGCGTATTCCAGTAACTCTGCCACATCGCCGCTTCGATCGCGAACGACGAATTCCTTCAACGACGCGCTCTCGCCGACGACCTCAAATCGCTCGGATGCGGCAATTGCTTGTTTGGCATAAGCGGTTTTGGAGATGCAATGATCACTCGTTTCACGCAGCCCGTCTGGTCCGAGCAGGCTCAGATGAACGGTCGCCCGCAGAGCCAACAAGGTTTGATTGCTACAGATATTACTCGTCGCCTTTTCGCGCCGAATGTGTTGTTCTCGGGTTTGCAGCGTCAGCACCCAACAACGTTTCCCGCGGCGGTCGGTCGTTTGCCCCGCAATGCGGCCGGGCAGACGTCGCACGAGCTCCTCGCGGCAGGCCATGACGCCGAGATAGGGTCCACCAAAGGCCAGCGGATTGCCGAGGCTCTGTCCTTCCGCGATCGCGATGTCGACACCCATGTCACCGGGGCGGCGAAGCCGACCAAGACTGACCGGATCGAACGACTCGATCGTCAGTGCACCGGCCGCTTTCGCAGCCGTCGCGATGGCTTCGACGTCCTCGAGTCCGCCGATGAAATTGGGATGTTGGACCAGCACACATGCCGTTTGGTCATCGATCGCATCGATGATGCTCGATGAACACCCGCTCTCGTCCGAGGCCACCACCACGATTTCGGCGTCAATATTCCGTAGGTACGCAGCGAGAATTTCCCGATACTGGGGATGAACGACATCACTTGTGATGACTTTGTTGCGGCCGCGTTGCATCGCCAGTGCCATCAAAACGGCTTCAGTCGCTGCCGAGCCCCCGTCATACAAGCTCGCGTTACTGACCCCGAGTCCGGTCAACTGCGTGATCAGTGTCTCATACTCGAACATCACCTGCAGATTGCCCTGGCTGACCTCCGCTTGATAGGGTGTGTAAGAGGTGTAGTACTCACCACGCGAGGCGATCTCGTCGACGACAGCAGGGATAAAGTGGTCATAGGCGCCCCCACCCAGGAAGCACACATGCGAGTTCGCGTTCGCGTTAAGGGCCGCCAAGCGTGTTAGCTCAGCGGTCAGTTCCATCTCATTGATCGAGGGCGGCAAATCCAATTGACGCTGGAGCTGGACAGACTGCGGGACCTGCGCATCGATAATCTCATTGATATCAGCTGCACCGATCGCTTCGAGCATCTCGCGACGGTCGTTGTCGGTATGAAATAAATAGGACATTTGGATGGCAACCTTTTCGAACAGGGGTCTGACCCTTTTCGACGACTAAAGTGACGATGCAAAACTCGCGTGCTTCTTAAAAAGGGTCAGACCCCTCTTCAAACAGGTCTTAGCCCGCTTGAGCGCACTGTTTTTCGTATGCGGCGTGATCCATCAGCGTTTCCGCGGGCTCGCCATCAAGTTTCACTTTGATAATCCAGCCAAAATCGTACGGGTCGTCGTTGAGCCCCTCGAGGTTGTCCGGCAAATCGCTGTGAACGGCAATCACTTCGCCCGCGACTGGGCTGTATAGCGGGCTCACCGCTTTGACCGATTCCACTTCCCCAAACTCATCGCCGATCGCGAGTTTCCGACCGACTTCGGGGAGGTCCATGTAGACGAGATCGTTGAGCGCTTCGATGGCAAATTTTGAAATGCCGATCGTGGCAATCCGATCACCATTCTCTTCAGCAACATCGACCCATTCATGGGACTCGGCATATCGCAGTTGTTTCACGTCGCGTGGCATGGGGCTTCCTCAATACTGAACAAAAATGGGAGTGGGACGAGTGGAGACGAGGACGGGGAGGGAATTCGAAACGAAAGCGGCTAAATCGACGCTGCGGCCAAGCGTGTCGAAACGTTGACTCTGCCGTCTCGCGACGGTAGCTGCCTGGGTGCGATGATCCTGTTATTTTGGCGATGACGTCACTTTCACTGCGCACGCCGATAAAACGGCAGTTTGGTGGGCTGCGCCGCGACGGCGCGGCCCCGAATATCAATTTGAAATCCAGGGTCGTGGGCGTGGTCGCGATCGATCATTGCCATCGCGATCGGAACTCCGAGTGTGGGCGACGGACCACCGCTGGTGACGACGCCGATCTTCTTACCGGCCGCATCGAGCACATCGCAACCTTCGCGAGCGGGACGTTTGCCTTCTGGTAGCAGACCGATTCGCGTCAGCGGACTGCCTTCGCGTTTGATCCGCTGTAGAGCCTTGTCACCAATGAACGAGCGGTCAGCGAGGTTGACTGCGAACGACAGTCCGACAGACAGCGGATCAACCGTTTCGCTCAGCTCGTGTCCGTAGAGAGGCATCCCAGCTTCCATTCGCAAGGTATCACGAGCCCCCAAACCGGCGGCGATAAAATTCGAATCGCGTCCTGCCAGTAAAATATTTTCCCATACCCGATTGGCTTCTTCAGCTCTGACGATCAGTTCCAAGCCATCCTCGCCCGTGTATCCCGTGCGGCTAACGATGACGGGCTTGGCAAACTGATCAGTGATCCGGGCCTGATAGTTCTTCAGGCGAGTCGGATCGAATCGCAGGAGCTTCTTGCAGGTCTCCATCGCGAGCGGACCCTGGACAGCGATCATTGCTGTGAGCTCAGTTCGATCCGACATCGTGACCGTCGGGAACTCGGACAGCAGTGGTGTCAGCCACTGGATGATTTTTTCCCGGTTGGACGCATTGACGACGAGTAAATGGAATCGTCGTTCCGAAGGCGTTTCCAGATGGGAGATGAGCACATCGTCGAGCACACCACCCTCGGCGTTGCAGATCATCGAATATCGCACGCCACCCACGGGCAAATCGCTGACACGGCGTGTCAGCACGTGGTCAAGGAACTCAGCCGCACCGTCGCCGTCGAACCGCAAGCGTCCCATGTGGGAAACGTCAAATAACGCCGCCCGCATCCGACAGGCTTCGTGTTCGGCCACGATGCCATCGCCATATTGGATGGGCATTTCATACCCGGCGAAAGGCACCATCTTGGCACCGGCGCTGCGGTGCCAAGAATCCAGCGGCGTTTGAGCAAGTCCAACAGGCGCGGACGGTTCGTGCGATGCAGGGGCGGATGAGTGCGTCATGAGCGAATGCGTTGGCACGGTGATCCCACGCTCGGCACAGAACGTGCGCCGAGACAGGAACGCCGGGATTTTTGAGTTGAAAAAGATCAGTGACAGCGAACGGGTTCGCCTAGCATGAGTTTAACCATCACTCGTCGACAGACTAGCCCCCGCGAACGAAACGAATGGTCGATATTGTCACCACACTCGCTCGCGCGGGATTGCGTCGTGCAACGTCCCACCCACCGTTTTGCGACGGTGGAAACATTCCCATGCCTTCGACGCTCAGCGGCGACTATCCCTCGCTCAGCGGCGACTATCCCTCGCTCAGCGGCGACTATCCCTCGCCCAGCGGCGACTATTCCTCGGTGACTCGCACCGTGGTCATCGTGTCGCCTTGTTTGATGGAATCCACCACGTCTTGGCCTTCGATCACTTTGCCGAACACACTGTGGCGACCATCGAGGTGCGGCGTGGCCACGTGGGTGATGAAAAACTGCGAGCCATTCGTATTGGGCCCTGCATTGGCCATCGAAAGCACGCCTGGGCCGTCGTGGCGAAGTTCGGCGTCGAACTCGTCCTCAAATTGGTACCCAGGACCTCCTGTCCCCGTGCCTTGAGGGCATCCACCTTGAATCATGAAATCAGGAATCACGCGGTGAAATTTCAGACCGTCGTAAAACTTTTTCTCGCAGAGCGTTTCAAAGTTCCCGACCGTTTTCGGTGTCTTGTCTGCAAAAAGTTCGACTTTGATGGTGCCGCGGTTGGTGTCGAAGGTTGCCACTTTCATCGTGCTATTTCGGTTAATTTGGGGAGGGATAGATGTCAGGTCAGAGCAGGACCATACAACACATGCAGGGAGGGATCAATGAGCGGGCGCAGGCTCGTTAACCAGCTCCACGGTCTTTTTCGTGGCCTGTTTCTGCCGGCTCGTCGCTCGGCTTTTCCGCAGTGCCTTGATCCACCTCTGCGTCGGAAGTCTCCGACGTTGATTCGAGACGCTTGGTCATGTCAATCGGTTGGCGACTGCCGTCGGGCCTCACAAAAAATACTTTCTCAAGGTCCCCAGCGGGGTTCATCTTCACCGACACTTGGAACGGGCCCTGTTCACTCTGGCCATCGAAAATCACATACTCGGGGTTGTTCCTGCCCTCCTCCACCGTCCCAAACACGTTCATGTTCAACGACCCGATCTCACCCACCTGTTCCCTGAGCTCGACCATCTGATTCATATCCTTACGGATGGGATCAAACATGAAGCCGCCGTAATTCTGAACGGCATAGAGGCCGGTGCCGCAGCAGATGAGGAGGGTGAGAAACCCACCTCCGATCAAGGCCGCGATCACCTTCACCCAGATGCGGCGTTTTTTCTTTGGCGGCGATGCTGTGCCGTCAGGGGTGAATGTCGAGGCGTCCGTGTCGCGTTGAAAAGGGTCCTGGGACATATCGCCCGGTCGTCCGTAGTAAATAGAGTGGAGTTGAGTAAATCCTCTCCCTCATCATCCAACTTTGCGAGCGGTCTGTCGATACGAGACGAACAAACGATTCAAGCTGCCGTCCAATTTTCAGCTGATCGCTACCGCCAGACGCTCGCGCGGGAGCCACTGGAATCTCGCATACCCGAAGGCGCATCCCGCATCGCAGCATTCGAACGCATTGAGCCCATGGTTTCCGCTTGAGGGGTAGCCGAAGAATAACGGCCGCTCGAAACGACCGAGGGAGGTGCCCACAGCGGTGTCGCGGGTTCCTGCGTACGATTCACCGAGAGCGGACGTTCGATCAAGGCGTCCGCGACCTGTCCGCTCGTGGGCGACACCCCTGCGGGCACTGTTTCGTTCTCAACGGCTGCATTGCGACCAACAGCGCGGCGATGGTACCAGCTCCCACCGGCATTGGACTCGGCAAGACGCCCGCGATCATTCGACACGACGAGGTTGTTTTGCAGGTCATCGGTGCCGCCGCGTTGCTGCGTGCTGGCGGCCACCAATGCCGATGCAGGCGCGAGCTTGTCGGGTTGCTCACGTGTCGCCAGGTTTCGGGCAGGTTGCCGCGATGCGACCGCAGTCGCAGGCACAGTGGCGGGACGAACATCGACCTTAACAAATTTCTCTACTGAGCCACTGCCCGCTTCGACCCAGTTCAGCCAGTACTCCTGGAGTTCGGCCAGCGATTCGTAGCCATAGTGCTTTTGCACGTTCGCTGTCCAGGATGGACGCTGCATGTAATCTTGGAGGAATCCAATAAATGTTTGCGGACCTTGTTGTTCAATCAGGAATCGGCAAACCGAATAGCCCTGGGCGTACATCGGCAGCACATCCTGTGGATATTCCGTCAGTAGGAACAAACGGTTCATGGCAATGCCCCGCCGCGATGCCAAGAACTCTCGGAGTTTCGTCTCGTGCTTGGCACGCTCGGAGGCGTGTTCG
This sequence comes from Allorhodopirellula heiligendammensis, assembly GCF_007860105.1. NCBI lineage: Bacteria > Pseudomonadati > Planctomycetota > Planctomycetia > Pirellulales > Pirellulaceae > Allorhodopirellula > Allorhodopirellula heiligendammensis. The sequence goes on along the minus strand of NZ_SJPU01000003.1, from coordinate 225,009 downwards.
ACAGTGGTGCAGATGCCTTCGTCGGCCCAACGTGGCAGCGGTCGACCGAAGTAGGTCGCCAACACCGTGTGGGTGACTTCGTGAGGCAGCACGCTGTCGAGTATTCGCTCGGGGGTGCCGATGACTTCCATTTGGAAATCACGCACCGGGGCAGGATTGTAGGTGGTCACTCCCTGAGCAGCGAGATTGGCCCCCGCAACGACGCGGACAGGACAAGGCGTCGGCCACGGAGGAAGCGTCGAACCGGTCCAGTAGGTTGCCAATTCGTCGCGGAAACGCTCCGCCGCGTCACCAACCTGCCGAGCCAGTTGAGGCGTGGGCGCTTCCACTAAAAAGTTTCGCGTCCGAAAGTTTGCCGCGTCGGATACAGCCGCGTTCAACGCGAGAGCTGCCAGTACGGCACTGAGCACAAACAGACGTGCGAAAGGTTGCCGGGCGCAGTCAGAGTTCGTGCGTTTGAACGTGGCATCCATGCCATGGGTCTCCGTCGTTGCGATGGTTCAGCCGGGCGAGTGAGTCGTTCACCCCAAGCGGCGCGAGAGGCCAGTCTAGGCAGATTGGTTCAAGTACCGATACCCAGAAAATAACACCGTAAAAAGCCGATTTTGAGCGAGCTCGCACCTGCAAAGGTGGGGGAGAACCAACACTTTCAAAGGCTCGATCGCCACCATCGAACAGCAAAAAGTGGTGCCAGCGTCGCTGCATCGCCGCCCTGAATCCTAGCAATACCATGAGTTCGGTACCGATGTACACCGACGAGCCAAGTTCTGCTTGCCTCCGTCTGATTCAGGTCGCGGTGTTGATTCAGGTCACGGTGTTCTGACACTGAGCCGTAGCAGCGAACTCGGATACGTTCCGAATCGTTGTTTCTGCGATTTGAGTGAGTGCTTCTTGGGTGAAGAACGCCTGATGACTCGTAATCAGGACGTTGGGGAACGTCAGCAACCGTGACAGCGTGTCGTCAGAGATCACTCGGTTGGACAAGTCTTCGAAAAACACGTCGCCTTCTTCTTCATAAACGTCGAGTCCCAGTCGACCAATCTTGCCACTTTTCAGCCCAGCGATCACGGCCTTGGTATCGACGACCGCGCCTCTGGAGGTGTTGATGATCGTGACACCCGGCTTCATCCGCTCGACGGCATGGTGATCGACCAAATGATGCGTTTGGGGAGTGAGCGGGCAGTGGAGTGAAATGACGTCGGTGCAGCCGAGGAACTCTTCCAGCTCGAGATACTTCATGCCGATTTGCTCGCAGGTTGGATTGCGATGGACGTCCAAGCCGACCAGGCGGCATCCGAACCCATGCATAATCTTGGCGAACTCGCAGCCAATCTTGCCTGTTCCAACGACCCCGACGGTGCGACCATGCAGGTCAAAACCAAGTAAGCCGTCCAGTGTGAAGTTGCCGTCTCGTGTCCTGCCGTAAGCGCGATGGACATTGCGGTTGAGTGTCAGCAGCAGTGCAACGGCGAACTCGGCCACGGCGTGCGGCGAATATTGCGGCACCCGGACCACAGTAAAACCACGATCCTTGGCGGCGGGCAGGTCGACGTTGTTGAACCCGGCGCAGCGGAGGGCGATCAACTTGATGCCGGCTTGCGAGAGCACCTCCAAAACTTCGCTGTCTAGTTGATCATTGACGAACGCACACACAGCATCATGCCCATGAGCCAACATCGCTGTGCTGGATGTTAGACGAGTTTCAAGGAACGCCAGCCGATGATCGGTTGACTCCGCGGCAGCGGATAGGAATTCGCGATCATAGGGCTTGGTGCTGTAAACGATAATCTTCATCGACGATCTCAGCAGGATGAGCAGAATGGAATGAATCCGAATTAGGATCAGTGGGACGGGAGACACCGGAGCAGGTATTGCGCCGAACAGAACCTTAGCTAGCATGATGACAGGAACTCATCAGCGGTGCGTGCCCCCACTGCTTGCTAAAAATCAGCGTGATCGCTGGCTGCGCATGCAAACTTTCCGTCGCTGCCGGATCGGCCTCCGGGACTCGGAACGGTTGGTGACGTCCGCCGGGATTACCGCTGCGACACCGATTGTCTGGCCAGGCGGATTGTTCCTTAGCGGGGCTCTGACATGATGGCTCAATCGCGGTCTGGTATGATGTGCACCTCGGGGTCTCATGCTGTCAAAACGAAATGCTTTCAAACCTTCCATGAATCAGCTTCACACAGTCTGCCGTCACCGTGGTCCGCTCGCAACGGCCACGTTTTTGCTATCAACGGCCACGTTTTTGCTATCAGTGATCGTCGGTGCAATAGCGTCTGCGGAAGAACGACCCAACATCCTGTTCATCTTCACTGACGACCAGAACTACAAAACGCTGTCTTGTTACCCTGAGTCACCTGATTGGGTCAGCACTCCTAACATCGATGCTTTGGCAGCACAGGGGATTCGCTTCGAAAGAACCTATTTTGGTGCTTGGTGCATGCCGTCTCGCGCCAGTTTCCTGACCGGGCGGCTGCAGCATGGAATCCAGTCGATGCGGATGGAGGGTACGTACCCTCGTTGCGTCTATGACCCTCAACAATGTCGCTTCTGGCCCGCAGAATTGCGTAAGAACGGGTACCACACCGCACAAATTGGCAAATGGCACACTGGAATTGATACGGGCAACGGTCGCGACTGGGATCACCAGATTGTCTGGAATCGGCCCGGTCAACCTGAGAACGCGGGCAACTATTTCTATGATCAAATCGTGACGTTCAACGGTGTTGATCAGCAAGTGGACGGTTACTCAACGGACAACTACACCAACTGGGCCGTGGAATACCTTCAAGGCGAAAATCGGGATACTAGTAAACCGTGGTATCTGTGGCTGTGCTACGGAGCCATCCATGGGCCAACGACTCCCGCCGATCGTCATGAGGGAGCCCTCGCCGGAGAGAACGCGCCTCTCCCAGCGGACATTTTTGGGCCCTGGCCGCAGAAACCAAAGTATCTCGCCGACATTGCTTCCTGGCAGCGTGGTGCAGATGGGCAAGCTTACCGTCGCCAGAAAGACTACGACGCCAGCAACTTCAATACGAACACCGCCGGTCAGTCCTATGATGACTGGGTTCAACAGTCCAACGAGTGCGCGATGGCAATTGACGAAGGTGTCGGACGGTTGATGGCGACGCTGCGTGAGACTGGTCAACTTGATAACACGCTGATCGTGTTCGCCGCCGATCAGGGATTCGCTCTCGGCGAACATGGGATGAACAATAAGGTTGCACCGTATGACGCAGCATTGGCTTCGCCGATGATTATTGTTCACGCGGAGAAAATACCCCAAGGCAAAGTTTGCCAGCATCCCGTCAACGCTCCCGACGTTGTCCGATTGCTGGCCGATACGGCCAAGATTGAAATCCCCTGGAGAACCGATGGCCGGGACATTCGTCCCCTGATCACTGCCCCAGAGACGACCGACTGGAATCACCCAATGCTGATGACGCACACGGGACGAAAATACGGTTCCGACACAGACACGATGCCAGCCCAGGCGGCCCTCATGGAAGTCGGTGGAATCCCCTGGTATGTCCTGCTGCGATCAGGCAAATACAAGTACATTCGCCACATGGTCGCTGGCGAGATCGAAGAGATCTATGACCTCCAGGAGGATCCCGAAGAACTCGTTAACCTGGCACTGCGTGATGAACATCAAACGCTCTTAACATCGCTCCGCGCAATGGCCTTGGCCGAACTGAGGCGCACCGACGCCAAATTCATTGACGCCCTTCCGCCGACAGCTGCGATGGTGAACGAAGGGGCTTCTACTTTGAAACCTTAGGCTGAAAAACTCGCAGGTTGTCAAACTCGATCACCGATCCGTTAACGGTAAACCCGAACTGTGTCTTGGTGGGATGCGCGATGCCAGGTGATTTTAATTGGATCACCATCTCGCCGTCGAGGAACACGTTCATCGACTCACCCTCGATCCGTACTCGGAGTTGATGCCACTTCTTCGGCTGAATGTCAACATCGGCGGCGGCACGCGTTCTCGCCAGCAGGGCATCCAATGCAGCCTTCGATTGCTTCGCCAACGCAGGATTCTTCCGCTGCTCGCGGACTTCCAAATTCATACTGCCTGTTTTATCGTCGCCTGCAATCAACCGTTTCGGAAAGACGGACACTCGACAGATGTGGCCGGCATGGACCGATTTTTCGTTCTTGTCATCAATCACGAAGTTGAAACTCTTGCCGCCATGGAAGCGAAAGTCAAACGAAATGTCGATGTCGTCAAAGTTCACTTCGGTGCGGATCACTGATCCGTGATCGTCTCGAACTTGCTTGCCGACTAAGACGCTATCCCTGACTGTCCAACCTGCTTGCATCGCGTGACCCGTCCTGTAGTTTTTGCCGGGCTCGCTACGGCCGGAAAAGTCGTCCTCGAAATGCAGATCCCAATCGTGCTGCTGGGCGCGAGAGCCCCTGTTGCCTGCTACTGCATCCCGCTCAGGACTCGTTTCTGCCGGGAATTGCGTCGACTCACTCCCGCTGTGGGCATCGGCATGGCCACGTTCGGTGTTGGGAGGATCCGATGCGCGAGTTTGCGATGCCAATGCCACGACAAAGAGCAACAGGGAGGTGAAAATCAATTTCATAGCGCTGAGATGCTTGAAGGAGATCATGCGATTGGATTTTTTCCATGGGAATTTGTGCAGATTACAATCGAGGTCGTTTTTATCTTATGCTGCCGTCACACCTCAGGTGTGAGACGAACGCACTCTCTCCGAATTTCAGAAGTGAAGACCGCACATGGACCGCCGCAATTTTGCGATGTTAGCATCAGGACTCACCGCGACCGCACTCACTGCTCAAGGACAACCGGCAGCGCGTCCGTTCGAGGTAGCGATCATCGGCAGTACGGGACGCGGAGACTACGGACATGGTTTGGATACCGTTTGGCAGCGAATACCGCGCACTGAGATCGTCTCGGTCGCTGACGTCAACGACGAAGGCAGAACACGAGAAATTGCGAAGTTGAAGCTCCCTGAAGCGGCGGGATATCGGGATTACCGTGAGATGTTGGCGAAAGTCCAACCGGACATTGTCGCAGTTTGCCCGCGTTATTTGGACCAGCACAGTGACATGATCTTGTCTGCCATCGAGTTCGGCGCGAAAGGGATCTACGTCGAAAAGCCGTTTGTCCGAGCCCCCGCCGAGGCTGATCAAGTGCGCGCGGCCAGCCAAGCCCAAAATGTTCGCATTGCCGTCGCCCACCGCAATCGATATCACCCAACATTGAATGTCATTGGGGGCCTTCTGCGAGACGGCCGGATTGGCAAATTGCTTGAAATTCGAGGGCGTGGAAAAGGAGATCGACGTGGCGGCTGCGAGGATCTTTGGGTTCTTGGTTCACACGTATTGAACATGATCACCGCGCTCGCCGGCCCACCCCGCACTTGCTCGGCCGTGCTACTTCAAGATGGACGACCGGCGACCAGCGAAGATATCTTCCAAGGTGCTGAGGGCTTAGGTCCCTTAGCTGGAAATCAACTCCATGCGAGGTTTCTGCTTGCCAGCGGAGTCGTCGCGTTTTTTGATTCAGTTGCCAACGATGGAACACAGAATCAAGGGTTTGGCTTGCAATTGATCGGTAGCGAAGGCACCATCGCGATCCAGGCTGACCGCAACCCGTTGGCGTTTTTGCGGCCCGGCAATCCGTTTGCCACAATCGACAAGTCCGCGGGTTGGTTGCCGATTACCAGTGCCGGGGTCAACGTCCCTGAACCAGACCCCGCTGCCATTCGCCGCGTCCAACACCATGATGCGGCCGCCGAAGACTTGATCGATGCCATTGAAAATAATCGAGAACCACTCTGTGACGCTGCCGATGCGTCCTTGACCATTGAGATGATCTGCGCCGTTTTTGAGTCACATCGGCAAGGTGGTATGAATGTGGCGTTTCCACTGGTTCAACGCGACCATCCCCTGCGCCAGGGATGATGCGAGTGACGATCCAGTTTTCTCGTGGGCAACTCCATCGCAATGCATTTTTTAGAGGATCGCCGTGGCATCCGAGATCAGCAGTTCCGTTACCGAGCAACAGCTGGCGGGCGATGCATCCGCTCTCCCTGGTTGTCACCGCTAGCCCGTTGAGGGCGGTCTTATTCAAGCGAGAATGTCTTCAACGACAGAGCCGTGCACGTCTGTGAGACGGAAGCGACGGCCTTGGTACTTGAAGTTCAGTCGTTCGTGGTCGATGCCCATCAAGTGCAGGAGCGTGGCGTTGAAATCGTGGACGTGAACGGGATTTTCTACATTGTTGTACCCAAATTCGTCCGTTGCGCCGTACGTGATTCCCGATTTCACTCCACCGCCCGCCATCCACGTGGTGAAGCATCGGGGATGGTGATCACGACCGTAATTATTCGGTTTGAGTGTGCCTTGGGAGTAGGGGGTACGACCGAACTCGCCACCCCAGATCACGAGGGTGTCGTCGAGCAGGCCACGCTGCTTGAGATCTTTGACGAGAGCAGCGGATGCTTGGTCAGTCTCTTTAGCCTGTTCGGCAATCTGTTTAGGCAAGTTGGAGTGCTGGTCCCAGCCTTGATGGTATACCTGGATAAAACGCACATCTCGCTCAGCCAAACGCCTGGCTAAGAGACAATTGGCGGCGAAGGTTCCCGGTTGGCGTGCGTCTTCACCATAGGCGGCGAAGGTCGATTCAGGTTCATCAGAAAAGTTAGCGGCGTCGGGTACACTGGTCTGCATGCGGTACGCCATCTCGTACTGTGCGATCCGCGACTCAATCTCAGGATCGAGTTCCTGTCCAAATTGATGCTGATTCAGCTTACCGATCACATCCAATTGAGCCCGCCGCCGATTGGCCGACACGCCTGGAGGATTTGACAAATACAGCACCGGATCGGCGCCACCGCGAAACTGAATCCCTTGATGGCGTGAATCCAGAAACCCGCTCCCCCAGAGCCGTGAGTACAGCGGCTGCCCACCTTGATTGGCCGAGACCAGCACGATAAATGACGGCAGGTCCTTGTTCTCGCTGCCAAGTCCGTACGACAGCCATGCCCCCAATGATGGCCGGCCCGCAATCTGGGAGCCCGTCTGAAAGAATGTGATTGCAGGATCGTGATTGATTGCTTCGGTGTACATCGATTTGATGAAGCACACATCATCGACAATTTCACGGTGATGCGGCAGGAGCTCACTGAGCCAGGCGCCCGACTGACCGTGCTGAGCAAACTTGAACTGCGACCCAGCCAGCGGCAACGATGACTGGTTGGCCGACATGCCGGTTAGTCGCTGTTCACCCCGGACCGAATCCGGTAATTCCTTCCCATGCTGTTCATTGAGCAGTGGTTTGTAATCGAATAGATCATGCTGGGCAGGTCCTCCCGACTGACATAGATAGATCACGCGTTTGGCTCGCGGAGCAAAATGCAGTCCCTCGTTACGCGATGGGGCCGCGGAACTGGGGCTTGCGTAGCCCGTGCTTCGCATCAGGTTTGCAAGGGCAGCTACGCCAATTCCCGCTGCGCCACTACGAAAAAAATGCCGCCGGTTGATAGCCGTTTGATCGGTACAGTGATTGCGCATGTTTATCGCTTCCAAATAGTGGCGTCGAGATTGATGATGGCTTGGCACGTCGTTGTCATGGCAGCGAGATCGATAGCAGATACTTCGGAACTTGGTTCGGCATCTCCGAGTCCGATCAGCTCTTCGGCGGCTTGTTCGTTCGCAGCAAAGTAGGCGCGTTCGTCGACGAACAGTCCGAACAGTAATTCCACTTCCAGCGCATCGGGGTACCGTCCCGTCAGTCGCAGAAACGCGTTGCGGATTCCTTGGGCAGGGTCGGACGCATCCATCGTTCGTTCGGCCAATACACGGGCTGCTTCCACGAACTGGATATCGTTGAGTAGCACCAGTGCTTGGATCGGTGTGTTCGTCCGCGACCGCGCCACCGTGCACACTTCGCGTGTGCTTGAGTCAAACGCCATCATGTTGGGCAAAGGGACGGTACGCTTCCAGACTGAATACAGAGAACGACGGTATAACGCCTGTCCGACGGACTGCTGCCAGGGTGGCGACATGCCATTGGCCTCTTTCCACAAGTCCTCGCCAGGTTGATAGGGTGAGACCGGAGGGCCGCCCGTCTGCGCGTTCAACAAACCACTGGCTGCGAGCGTGAGATCTCGAATCTGTTCAGCGGAATAGCGGTAAGCCGGACCGCGTGCCAGCAGCCGATTGTCGGGGTCAGCTCGCTGTTTCTCCGGACTGGTCGCAGAATCTTGTCGATAGGTTGCCGATAGCACGACACTACGGCACAACCGTTTCACATCCCAGTCACTGTTGATGAAGTCGCGAGCCAACCAGTCGAGCAGCTGCGGATGGGTTGGCAACTCGCCTTGCAATCCAAAATTTTCGGGCGTACGAACGAGCGGACTCTCGAAGAAATTGCCCCACACATGATTCACGGCGACGCGAGCAGTTAGCGGATGCGAGGGATCCGTTACCCACCGAGCGAGCCCGAGTCGATTGCGAGGCAGATCGTCTGAAAACGGCAGTGACAGACTACTCGGCACACTTCGTGAGACGCGGGTTGAGATGTCCGTGGGTGCGTCGTACTGACCGCGGGCCAATTGGTGAGTTTCCCGAGGTGTGTCCATCTCATGCATGATCGGGATTTCGTGCATCGCCTCTTCGGCGAGCACCACTTCTCGTCGAGCTTCGTTGAGCCGCATGAACGCGCTTCGGCATTCTTCATCAACCGCTGAGACGTAGTACGGTTCACAGGCTTGAAACTGGCCGGTAGCCAGATAGCTGAGTTCTGCTTCCGACAGATTACGCGTGTAGAGACGCACGTCATCGATCAGTCCACCGTCGAGTCCGCGAGCACGGAAGCGTTGTCCCACAACGAACTCGCCGCCGTGATCGACTTTGACGTTGACACTCTTTTTCACCTCATCCCGCAGCACGGTTGTCGCCAAAGGTTGGCCGTTCAAGTACAGACGCAGCCCTTTGGCGGTCGACGATCCATCGTACGTGGCAGCCAGCTGTAGCCACTGATCGGCAGGAATCGGATCGACGGTGCGAACTCCAATCGCGTTGCCAGGCCAGACTCGCGCCATTCGCGATTCGACATACCCGTCGACAATCGTGAGGTCCCAACCGTTGTAACCGCAATCGGTGCCGCGAGTATGGTGGGCGATCAAACTGCGTTGTGCGACTCGTTTCGTTTCTCGCAGCGTGATCACGACGCTAAACGGTGTCCATCGATCCAGTGGCTCGATTCCGTGGACCGTCACGCCCCGCTCGCCATCGAGCGATAACGCTGATCGCTCAAACGCAGCCGACTTTTCAAGAATGTCAGCCGCATCGTTGAGTTCAAGGCGTGGGATATCCAGCTCAGGCACCGCGACACGGGTGGGCATCTCGGCCCAACTACGGTCACCCTCTGAAGGGTGATAAATGTCCTTGATTGAATTATCGAAGCCTCGATCGAATGACAGCGCAACTCGCAAATCGGCATCCACCGGAGCATCATTCGCCGCGGTCGCCTTCCGCCATGCTTGCCAACGCGTGGAGGCTTCACGAACTTGAGATGCATATTTTTGTTGAGCTTCAACAAGTTTTGATTGGGCCTGGATCAACGCGGCCGATTGCGTTTCGGTTGGCAACAGCATCGAGGGGCAGGGCACCTTTTCGGTGCGATCGTAGACACCACTTTCGTCGATCGAATTGAAAAACGCCGACAGAGAATAATAGTCTCGCATGGAGATGGGATCGTATTTATGGTCGTGACAGCGGCAGCACTCCATCGTGAGCCCCAACACCGCAGTCCCGAAGGTATGCACGCGATCGGACACATTCTCGATTCGCCATTCTTCGAAGACCGCTCCCCCCTCGTTATTGAGCCGGTGGATGCGATTGAAGGCGGTCGCCAACAGCTGATCAGCGGTGGGACTTTCCAATAAATCACCAGCTATCTGCCACGTGAGAAAGTCGTCGTACGGCAGATTGTCATTAAACGCGTTGACGACCCAATCCCGGTAGGGCCACTGTGTATTGAGTTTGTCAGACTGGTAGCCATATGAATCTGCATACCGCGCCAAATCGAGCCAGCCGACGGCCATGTGCTCACCGAACGCCGGCGATTCGAGTAATCGATCCACCGCTGCCGTATAGGCAGCGTCAAGATCAGCCTCGCACTGCGCCACAAACCGCTCAATGTCCTCCGGTTGCGGTGGTAATCCGGTCAGGTCCATCGTGACGCGGCGCAGCCACCGAAGTGGAGTCACTTCCGAGTTCGGCTCTAGCTGAGCGGCCTCCATGCCTGCCAAAACGAAACGGTCAAGCGTCTCCCGCAGCCACTCCTCATTATCGACATCTGGCAGATCGATCGACTGTGGCAACAACTCAAATGCCCAATGCTGGGCGTAGGGTGCGCCGGCTTGGATCCATTCTTCAAGCAGATCCTGTTCAGCTTCACTGAGAGATAGATTTGATCCCGGGGGTGGCATTAGCATGTCAGGATCATCACTGCACACCCGGTCGATCAACTCACCCGAGGTAAGGACGTATTCGGCGTCTTCGCGGATATCGAGTCGCAGGTCGGCTTCGCGGGTGTTCGCATCCGGACCGTGACAATACATGCACTTGTCCGACAGGATCGGACGAATGTCGCGATTGAAATCAATATCGCCCGCCCAGACGATCGCAGGGCTGCCGAGGCCCGGCAGCCACAGGAGTAAGAAGGAAGCAAGATAAATGTATTTCATAATGACCACGATGGGCTTGACTGACATGTCATTGAGTTTCCCCCAGTATGAACGATCAACAGGGTGAGTCTTGCACGCCGTGACTTTATTCGTGTAAAATTGCAGCATGAAAAACACACCCTCTGCGGACACATTTTTTGCCCGCGTCGAATCCGGCCGACAGGTCCTCGCTCTGTTCGACCTACTGCCTGACGTGTCTTTCTTTGTCAAAGATCGAAGCGGGCGTTTTATGGCACTGAATCGACGCGGGTGCGAATACTGTGGTGTCATTTCAGAAGAGGAGGCGATCGGAAAGACGGATCATGACTTCTTTCCCGCCACCCGCGCAGCGAACTACTGCGAGGACGACCAGCATGTGATGCGATCGGGCCAGCCCATCCTTAACCGAATCGAGAGCGCTCCCGAAGACGCCGGTTCACCGCGTCTGGTGACAACGAGTAAAATCCCGCTGCGCGATCGCCGCGGGCGCGTCATCGGCATCGCGGGCTTTTCGCGGCAAATCGAACGGATGCAATCGGGAACTGCCGATGCCATGGCCGATGTCATCACGCACCTGCATGAGAATCTGGCCGGGGAAATCGCCACCGAGGAACTGGCCGAGATGGCAGGCCTCTCTATCAGCCACTTCGAACGACGGTTTCGGCTCGCATTCGGATCCTCACCACGGCAATATCTAATTCGAATTCGGATCGAACACGCCGCCGCTCTGCTTCGCGAGACGGACAAGAACATTACCGACATTGCCCAGTCATGCGGCTTTTACGATCATGCTCATTTCAGCCGCAGCTTTCGGCGAGTCATGAGCATGGCACCTTCAGCGTACCGCAAACGCATCAATTCCGCTGATCGTGCAAAGCCCGCGTCAAATCGTACCTCTGCATAGATCAACTCCGTTTTCTAGGACTTTCTCAGTTCGTCATCTGTCACCCAATCATCCCCATCACGAGCGGGCGTTTGGGACACTGCGAAAGAGCTCTCGCTCGCCTGATCGCGTAGTCAGCCAGCTATACTGGCAAAAAAATCCAATTCCCTTGAAGAGTTCAACATGACACGTTTCCGCTCGTTTTTCTTAATTCTGAGTCTGTCTGCTGCCTGGTCAGCTCATTCGTTGGCGGCGGATCTACCTCAACAGATTCCGCTCTGGGCCGAGGGGGCTCCAGGTTCCGTCGACCGCATGCATGAACCAGAAAAGTGGCAAGGAACCAATCTTACCAACGTGCATCACCCATCGATCACGCCCTACCTGCCCGCCGACGGAAAATCGACGGGCACCGCTGTTTTAATCGCTCCGGGCGGTGGCCATCGAATGCTCTGCTTGGGGCATGAAGGCGACTCACTAGCTCAGTGGTTTGCGGACCACGGTATTGCTGCATTTGTGTTGCGATACCGACTTTGTCGTGAACCTGGTTCGCCCTACACCCTGGAAGGTGACGCGATGGATGACACTCGCCGCGCCATTCGCATGGTCCGAGCCAATGCCGAAACTTGGAAAATCAATCCCAGTCGGATTGGTATCGTGGGCTTCTCAGCCGGCGGCGAGCTGGCGGCCTATTCCGCAATGCACCCTGTCGACGGAGACCCGCAGAGTGACGACCCGATTGAACGAGTCAGCAGCCGACCCGACTTCCAAGGACTGATCTATCCAGGCAAATCAGGCACGTTCACGGTGCAGCCCGGGATGCCGCCCGCGTTCATTGCCTTCGGATTTCATGATCGCGACGACATTTCCATCGGGATGGCCAAGGTCTACCTGCAATACAAAGAAGCCAACGTGCCCTGCGAAATGCACATCTACAGCAATGCCAGCCACGGCTTTGGGTTTCGTCCAGACTCAACCACCGCCGCTGGTGAATGGCCGCAGCGGATGTGCGATTGGTTGGTCGACACCAAACTTCTCCAAAAGAAATAGTACGAGAGGCCGCCCTCCCGCAGCTCGATAAAGAGCGCGAGTAGTTTTGTCGCTGCTCGCATTGCATGGGATGCCTGATGATTCGCGTTTTCCTTGACGAGGTCTGTGTCACACGAACGCTACGTTGGGTCAGGTTTTTGTGGAGCCAGGTGTAGGCCGAGAAATCATTTTCCATGGGCCGTCGCGCGTGACCCTTAATCTACTTTGATAAGATAAAGTGGTTCCCTCGCCCCCCTTTGGAGAAGTTAGATGACACCCCACAGTTTGACGCCCACTGTTCGACTTTCCATGATTGCGTTCATCTCGGTCACGCTCGCCATTCTTAGTTCATCGGGAAGAGCTGAGGATAAACCCGAGGGTTACGAAACGAAGCTGTACGACGTCAGTGAGTTGGTCGACCAACCGCTTGAATCTCCCCAATCGAGTAGTGGGCGCGTCGCGACGCACATGGGTGGAATGGGCGGCGGAGGGATGGGCGGCGGCATGGGCTACGGCGCGATTAGCGCGTCCTCCAGTGGTCTCGCCAGCGACACGATTACTAATCAGGTTCTGCAATCGCTCATCGAGCTCCACGCTTTTCCTCAAGCGTCTGGGACTCAGGCAAGATCCCAGACAATCGATGCGAATGGATATGAGACGCATGGCGTGGCCACTAACGGTGCTTCAGAACATCGGAATACGCCCGTCTGCAGCGGACTAGGGAATCAGCTGATTGTCACCGCTGATGCTCCCACGCAGGCCCGCGTGCTGGCCTTGCTGGACGGTTTGCGAGCCGGCCGTGAATCGTTGCCGTTGGTCCGCGTCGACGTCGTTATGGTGCAGCTCGCTGAAGGATCACCGCTGGATGTGCCGGAATTGACGGCGGAACAATTAAAAACAATGGCTGGCCAACAGGACGCCTATCAGATTTCAATCCGTTGCGAGAACCATCACACCGCACACATGTCGTCGGGAGTCGAGCGAACCTTCACCGCGAGCGTCACTCCAGTCGTAGGTGACCAGCCTGGAATGGGCATGACATTGACGGATTCCTCTCGCCGAAACATTGGTTATCAACCGGTCATTCAGACAGTCACGACCGGCATCACTGGCGATTTGCGAGTCGACGTCGGCGACCCGCAAAACCAGACACGAATTCAACTGAACCTACAAATGATCTCGGCTCCAGAAGAGCCGACAACGGTCAAGGTTGCTGATGGAATCGAAGTCGAGCGGTTGGAACTCAGCACCGCGGGACTGAAAACGGTGGTCCGTGGCGAAGCAGGCCACTGGATGGTCGCGGGGGTCGTGCCAATCACGGATCCGCAATCGCTATTCGAGACCGGCATCGAGCATTCACAGTTGGTCACCTTGGTTCGCTGGCAGCTCGACGGATCTACCCACTGAGCTCATTTGCTCACCCATCGGTGGAAAGATTGGTCGCCTACATGACTGAGAGCTGGAGTCGATGCTGCGAATTTTGAAAAATCCCGAGAAATTGATTCCAAACTCGGACGGCTGTTGCGATTACCTGTTGCGGCTCGATGGATCCCGCCTGAGCGCGAAAGCCCTCCATCGTTGCGTCTGTATTCCAAGCACTGTGATCCCGTAGAACTTGATAACATTCGCATCGGCAAGACGTGGTCAAGCGTCGCCTCGGATTACTTGCAGTAACTCGTTTTGACAAATCGTGATCAACCCCAACCCTAATTCGCCGGAAGAACAGCACATGAACCGATCCTGGGCCAATCCCGCGGCCACCTTGGGGCTGCTCTGTTTCGCCTGCTCGATCAGTTGGGGTGATGACAACCCGATCAGTTCCGATGTCCATCGAGAAAGGCCTCACCCGGCGGGCGCCCACTTGCCCGCCTTCCCCCACGCCCTGGGTTGGGGGAGCTACGCTACCGGTGGCCGTGGCGGCGAGGTTAGAAAGGTCACGAATCTGAATGATGCGGGGGTCGGAAGTCTGCGGTCAGCACTGCAGAAAGACGGCGCCGCCTACGTCCTCTTTGAAGTGGCTGGCACCATCAATCTGCAAAGTCGCGTCAACATTTCATCGGACAAAACGATCGCGGGCGAAACCGCCTTCCGCAATGGCGGCGAGGGGATCACCTTAAAAATCAACCAGGGCACGAGCTCCAATACATTGGTGACGGTATCAGGCAGCAGCAACATCATTTGCCGATACTTGAGATTCCGCCGCGGCCCTGGTCTGGCTCCCGAGGTGGATGGTGACAACCTGTTGCTAACAGGATCCGGCACCGACTTCATCTTTGACCACTGCAGCTTTTCCTGGAGCACCGATGAGCTGGTCAACCCTTATGGCCCCTCCCGGATGACCTTCCAAAATTGCATCTTCTCGGAAGCTCTTTATAACAGCACCCACGCCTACACCACCGATCCCAATCACGCCGCCTATCCCAACCCGCACTCGATGGGGCCTCTGATTGGAAACGGCAGTAGCGAAGTGACCTTCTATAACAACCTCTTTGCTCACAACAATCAGCGAAATCCCTTGGTGGGAGGGGGCGTCGGCGGTGGCACGAAGTTCGAGCTGGTCAATAATCTGGTCTACAATTTCGGTTCCTTTGGCACCGTGTTTTCCGATAACGGATCCCCCGTCGCGGTCAACTTGATCAACAACTATCACATTGCAGGCCCCGAAACCTCTAGCTCGCGATACTCGATCGCTCTTAACCATGGTGTGACAGCGTACGCGCGAGGAAATATAAACAGCAAGCGCCCGTCAGAGCGTACTCCCGAGTGGGACGCAATCGGTTGTGAATCCGGTTGCGGCGTTTATATGCAGGAACCCGCCCCGGCTGCCTGGCAATCAATCACCCCCTTCGACTTCCCGTTACAGCACACCGCTACCATGTCGCCCACCGCCATCAGAGACGGTGTCATCGCCAATGCTGGCGCTAATCTAGTCAAAGATTCCGTTGACACGCGGCTGTTTGGCGAGCTACTCAGCGGCACCGGCCGGTTCGTTAGTGACCCCCACGACGTGGGCGGCTGGCCGCAACTTCAGGAGATGACGGAGGTCCCCAGTGACCGGGATAACGATGGAATTGCCGACGCCTGGGAAACCCAGACGTTTGGCTCACTCGGCACCGGCCCTAATAGCGATACCGACAGCGATGGCTACACTAACTTGGAGGAGTATCTGCATTCCCTCGCTGCGGGAGGCTGATAATGCCGGCCGATCGGGCCCACACCAATCGGGCACGCACCAATCGATGCGCCCGAGCGATACCGTACCAAGGCCAATCCGCCAATATTGAGCAGTTTCCCGCTGAAGAAGGCATACCTGCCGGTGAGGCGGATTCGATCAGTGAGGGTGAGTATGGTAGTGCTGTCTTAACAGATCTTTGCCATAATCATTCCCATTGGGAGTTCGGATCACCGTATGGATATGATCGCGTGTGGGTTCGGCGGTCCGAAACGGTGCAACCCGACGTTGATGATCGAACTCGATCAAGACCACGGGGCTGTGAATCCGATAGTAGTAGACGCTATCGTCGGTAGTTCCGCCGATCCAAGCAAAGTAAGTTTCGTCCAAGTGCTCTTTCACTTCCGACATGCGGATCTCCGCGTGTTCGTCACGCATGTTGCCCACGTATTCTTCGATCAAGCTCAACAGTCCGCTCTTCTGCTCATCGCTAAGCTCCGCTCCGATGATACCGGCATAATCGAGCACAATGTTGTCCTTGTACGCCTCCGTCAAGTTGTTATTGCCGTTCTTGTCCTTCATCAAAATAGCCTTGGACCGCTGGTCATCGGTCAAGCTCAGCATGAATGCCAACCCTTCGTTCTGCTCGTCTTGCATGACAATCGTACCTTTGAATTTTCCAGCTTTGGCTTCCACCGGCTCCGCTCCCATGAACACTGGGCTCATAACCACTTGGTCACCTAGCACGAAATAGTTGACGACGACGTGGTGCCCATCGAGCTGCCAACCCCACGGCTCGGTATCGGACGGTTCGCCCATGACCGTGATCCAGTACAACCACTCGCCGTACTCGTCGAAGTTGTTGGCGAGTTCTGCGAGCGTGCCATTGAGCTTCATCATATCCTGGGTTTTCTTCAGCCCTTTAGCGCTCAGACTCTCGCCGAACAGTTCGAAAGCCAGCGTTCTTTGTTCAGCGGACATCTCGTCGAACCCAACGCCTTGTCGCTTCGGTCGATGCCGATTGTCCCACTGACGCCATTCGGAATCGTCGACAGGAAAGACCGTCCGCTGACGCTGCTCTTCGCTCAAACCCGCCAGGAATGCCTTGGCGGCGTCGCGAACAGGCTCGGTCGATACCCCGGTGGATTTGATCGAAAATAATTCCGGTCGAATACCTTCGGACGTCGTAATGCCGACGAAAGGGTCGTCCGTGGTTGGATTGTTGCCCGATCGAGCCCCTGGTCGCTGTGAGTACACGACAACACAAGTACCCAAGACCGCGACGAGCGGAAACGTGATCCATCCAATTTTTCTAAGCATTGCACTTCTTTCTAATAGCGGTAATCCGCGCCATCGCGGCTTCGTTGACAGCTTGCATCCAGGTCGCTCAACTGCCTGCCCATCTGCTCAGCACGCGCTGGAAACTGATCCGCGAGATCGTGCTCTTCAAAGGGATCCTCGGCCAGATTATAGAGCCGAACGCGACCATTTTTCTTAGCTTCCCGCAAAATTTTCCAGTTGCCAGCGATCAACGCTTGGCCATCGATTCCTTGATGGAGGCGTCGATATCCGAAAAACAGTGGAATGGGACGCTGGGATACTTCCCCGTGGATCACGGGCATCAAATTGATTCCATCGATTGGCCGCGAGTCTTTCTGCGATTTCTTGTTGTTCGTCAGGGCGGCGATCGTGGGCAGGAAATCAACTGTACTGCAGCGAACGCTGGTCGCCCCACCGGCAGGGATGACACCCGGCCATTCCGCACAGGCCGGTACCAACACGCCGCCTTCGTACATCGTATGTTTATGGCCTTTGAAAGGTCCTGCCGACGCAACACCTTTCTTCGCTAAACCATCCGCGGGACCATTGTCGCTGCAGAAGAAAATTAACGTGCGTTTTTCAATGCCTAACTCACGAAGCTTTGCACGCAATCGGCCAATCTGCTCGTCCATGGCAGTGATGCAGCCATAATAGTTCTGACGCGCTTTGCCAAACTTACGGTACGGCTGCTTGTATGATTCTCCTGCGACCACGGGCTCGTGTGGTGCGTGAAACCAGACCGTCGCGAAAAACGGCGCGTCCGCATGAGACTCCACGAACGGGATCACCCTATCCATGATCACACGGCTGTCATCTCCATCAAGATTCTCCTTGGCTTCGACGCCGTTATGAACATACGGAAAGCCACCTTTCCACGGCTGGCCGGGTTCACCACCCCAACTGCCCCAATCTGCGGGAGTCACCGTCGGGTCCCAGGTCGGTACTGCGCTCGTCGTCGCGAAATACTCATCGAATCCGTGGTGCGATGGCGGCGAGTAAAAGCCGCGGGTGCCGACTTCGTCAGGTTTGACCCAGCCAATATGCCACTTGCCAAAGAAGCCCGTGGCATAGTCTTGCTTGCGAAACATTTCAGGGATGGTTATCTCGCCTACCCGCATTCCCCCGGTGTGTGCCGCCAGAATACCGAAACGAAATGGAAAGCGACCCGTTAAACAGCTACCTCGAGTAGGTGAACAGAGCGGGGCCGCCGCGTAGAATCGATTAAACCGCACGCCCGCCGCGGCCATCGAGTCCAGGTTGGGAGTCATGACGTCGGCATTCCCATTGAATCCAACGTCGCCCCACCCTTGGTCGTCGCTCATCATCAATATGACATTGGGTCTACGTTGTTCTTCGGCTGCCGCGCTCGTTATCGCGGCCAGGAGAAAAATCGAAACCCAAACTATCCGATTTCGACAATCGTAAGAAATCATGAATGAAACGACTCTCAGCTGGAAGTAAATGAGACATGCACCCGAGAAGGAAGCCATCGACGGGATGCACTGCCTCGCGGGCGCATCGGCTAAGTACATCAACAGGCAGCCAATACGAAACAGCGAATACGAAACATCGCCCATCGCGATGCGTTTGCTCGATGAACACCTGCCAATTGTAACCGCAGGCTAGCCGGAGGTGGTGCGAATGGCGTCTGGGGAAACGATCTGAATCGTTGGCTGCCACTTCCAGCGTTGGGCGGGCATCGCATCGACGGGGGCACCGAGCGCAGATTGCCCCAGGTTCGAGGATTTTCTTTAACCGACGCCGCTACTTTGCTGGCCAGCCGGTTTTCAATGCCAAGATATAAACTTTTTCGCTTACATAAAGTGTCTCGAATGATTCGATTAGGTCATTTTTCGCTACTACTTGTTCTCTTGAGCCTTGTTGTTGGTTGTGGTGATGGGGGTGGCGTCGTCGCGACGGAGGATGAGATGAAAGCCCATGTGGAACAACATGGTGACCTGAAACTCGACCCCGCAGCATCCACCGACATCACCGATTGAATTGACACAATGCGTCGCGTAGGTACGCGGAGGCATTGGAATTGCCAATTTCAGATCCTTTATATTTGGGTGCTTATTTAATGTTTCAGAGATATCAGAATCGAAACGGCTTCACGCTCGTGGAGCTGCTGGTCGTGATTGCGATCATCGGCGTTTTGGTGGGGTTGCTGCTTCCCGCAGTTCAAGCGGCTCGCGAGGCCGCCCGCCGAATGAGCTGTAGCAACAATTTCAAACAGATTGGCTTGGCCATTCACAACTACCACGCAGCCTATGACAACATGCCTCTACAAGGCACAGGAACGTACAACTATGCCGGTGCGCTATACGATACGCCCAACGCTTCCCCTGGTGGTGGTGGTAACAGCTATAATCGCCTCAGCTTTTTAGTTGGTATCACGCCATTCATAGAGCAGCAGGCACTGTGGCAGCAAATCAGCAATCCCTATGTGACCACCGGTGGATTGGTTTGGCAGGCAATGGGGCCACTGCCGACGACGACGGTCGCAGTCCTGAGCGCGAATCCCTACGACCCCTGGATCACTGATGTTGCTGGATATCGCTGCCCAAGCGATCCGGGGAAGGGGTTACCCAGCTTGGGGCGAACGAACTACGCAGCTTGCTGGGGCGATGCGAATCATGCTACCCGTGATGCCGAATCGTATGTGAACCAGGCTGGCATCTCCGACGCAACGCATGTTAGTTACGTCCAGGCGGCATCACGTGGGGCTTTCGTTTATCGCAAGAAAATGGCCTTCCGAGACATCCTCGACGGTTTATCCAATACGATAATGTGCGGAGAGATCATGACAGATCTCGGCGACAACGACATTCGATCGACACCAGCGAGTGCAGGCGGACGCACGGCCGCCCAGTGGGACGTGGGCGGTCTGCTGCGATGTCGTGGCGGAATCGATCCAGCGCGTCCGCAGTTCTGGAGTCCCACGCAATCCATTACGGCATCGATCGAAGACCGTCGAGGATCGAAATGGATGGCGGCCAATGCGCTCTACTCAGCGTTTTTCACGATGTTGCCTCCCAATAGCGAAACCTGCCACCACGGCAACTATCACGAGGAATACCTCGCGTCGATCAGCAGTCGCCACCAAGGTGGCGCTCATGTTCTGATGGGTGACGGAGCCGTCAAGTTCATTACGGATTCGATCGAAGCTGGAAACGTGAATTCTGCGCAAGTGACGATTCACAACTACCTGCCTCCCGGTTCTGGCAGTCCGTTCGGACTTTGGGGAAGTCTTGGCACGCGAGGCAGCAGTGAAACGCTGCAGGGTGACTTTTAAACGCTCATTCGTTCCACAAATTCCACATCGAGCTCCTCGCGGAGGTAACCGCCTCCCGGGAGAGGCGGTCGCTGGAACCAGACCGCCGCGACTGAGTCGCTTCGTCCATAATGGGTGGGCCCGCGTATCGAACCAGGCGTTTTTACGATACAGTCGGGCCTATCACCGTATCTCATTGGCCGAGGAAATTATGGCAAAAGTCGATCAAGCAGCCCCGCAGAAAGATGACTCTGCGGCGGAATCAGACCACACCGAAACCATCAAATCGCAGATTTTGGAGAAAACCGGTCGGCCCCCCGGCCTGGAACGCGTGGAAGTCTGCCGGCACCACAACGGTAACTACCGGGTCAACATGTGGGAGAAGCTGGAGTCAACGGGAGACTCTGTGTTCTCCACACGTGTCCACATCGGGGCGTCATATTATTTGAAAGTATCGGACTCCGGTGAGATCGTTCGCAGCAACCCGCCGCTGACCAAGCTGTAATTCCCAGCACGACTTAGCGGGACAGATTCTCAAGGAGGGGGGCGCACTCGCGTGGCACATCCCACCTCGACATGCCTTCACTTTTCAAAGTCAGGCTTGGGACGCTTTTCGACGAAACTCCAGAAATGCGGTTTTCCGTTTTCGTTGATCGTCCCGTCGGGCGATTTCCAGGTGCTGCCGTCGGCAAGGTCTGCGGTGATGGGATAGTCGCTCAATGGTGCGATCGCGTATTGCCATGCCTGCTTGTCCCCGTTGTCGCGTGCCTCGATCAAGACCAGCAATTCCGTATCGGTTCCCTGACAGAACCCGAAAATCGCCCCGTACTTGATGCCGGCATTTTCGTCAGCGTACTCATGAAGCGGTTTGGGAACCAAACGCAATTCCCATCTTTGATCACTGCTGGGCTTCGTTTCAAAACGTAAGCTCCGCGGAAACTGTCGCGTTTGCAGCCTCAGTCGACGCTCGTCTGGGGCGGGGGCCGGAAAATCACGGACAGGCGTCCACTGCTCGCCCAGCGAGCTGCGGATGGCAGCTGACATAGGGTACCACGCTCAACAAACTTGCGAATCTTGGCGGATTACCACCGTTTTCGCTCATTTAAAACTGATGAAGCAAACCGCAAAACGCCTCCCTAGCCCTCCCGCTGATGCTTCGATGTGGGTCGACGAATTTGGCGATTCTCTCTATCGTTATGCGCTCTCACGACTGCGGGATCCAGAGGCGGCCGAGGACGTGGTGCAGCAGACCTTTTTGGCTGGATTGGAGCATCACGACCAGTTTTCTGGCGTTGGATCCCGACAGGGTTGGCTGATGGGAATTCTTAAACGCAAGATTATCGATTTCATTCGCCAGCGAAATCGCGTGTCACCTTTAGACGGACTCGAAGTTCCCGATCCGTGGGATTCATTTTTTGATCGCAATGGGAGTTGGAAGAAGAACGTTCGCGAAACTTTGTTGGAACCTCTTGATGCGGTGGACAGGAAGGAGTTCTGGCCAATATTCCAAACGTGCTTGGGAAACCTACCGCAGCGGCAGGCCGGGGCATTCATGCTCCGAGAGGTGGAGGGTTTGGAATCCGCAGAAATTTGTAAGGAATTGGAGATCAGTGCGTCGAATCTGTGGGTGCTGCTGCATCGCGCACGCCTGCGGCTGGCCAACTGCATTAAAACGCGTTGGCTTCAAGAAAACGAGTAATTTGGCTCCGCCGTCATGCTGTCCTGCAAAGAAACGACCAAGCTGGTCTCCCAATCCCTCGATCGCCCGCTGCCACTGCGTCGACGCTTGTCGGTCTGGATGCGCTTGAGCATGTGCCGGCTTTGCGCCGCATTTCGCCGTGACCAACTGGTGCTGCGCAAGCGCATCCTGGATGAACGTGATCAGGGGCCACTCCCAGCAAATGTCTCATCGGTCAAACTTCCCATCGAAGCGAGGCAGCGTATTCAGAAGTTACTGGAATCACGCTAGCTGGGCTTTTACGGAAGACCATTTTTGTCGTACCGCTGTGATTGCGTTGAGCTGAAATGCCAGCTTTGCGGCATCCCCTGACGGAGCTCTGGGGTTCGTCGACGATAACTGGATTGGGCACACCTCGAGAGCGCGGGTACGCTAACGATTCCAAACCACTGGCAAGTAAAGTCACGGAATTTGCAGCTCACTCTCCGATCGCGTTGAAATCGACGCTGGAAGGCGGGCCAGCGTCGCTGACCTTCGACAGCATTCAGAACCAACAACCTCGATAGAAAAGCATGACTTTCCCAATGATCCGAGATTCGAACGCAGCCGTTGTTGATGAGCCAGTTCTCCAGGGGTTTCCTCAAACTCGCCCCAACGATGAGTTCAACCGTAATCTCGTAGGGAACGTTCATCCCACCGAGTGGAAGAACCCCACGCCCGATGCTCGGTACAATCTAGTTGTCATCGGCGCGGGTACGGCGGGGCTGGTTACTGCGGTGGGTGCAGCCGGACTCGGTGCAAAGGTCGCGCTGGTCGAACGTAGTATGATGGGCGGCGACTGCCTCAACGTCGGCTGCGTGCCGTCCAAAGGGATGATCAGCGCCGCACGCGTCGCTGCGGCAGTGAAGAATGCTGGCAGGTTCGGTGTCAACGTCCCCGATGATGTGAGGGTTGACTTCACCAAAGTGATGGAACGGATGCGACGGCTTCGTGCCCACATCAGTCACAACGACTCGGCAGCCCGTTTTCGCGATCTGGGGGTCGATGTCTATTTCGGACAAGCCCGCTTTGACGATTCGAGCACCGTCGATGTCGATGGCACAAAACTGAAGTTCAAACGCGCAGTCATCGCGACCGGAGCACGCGCGGCGGCACCGCCAATCCCTGGACTGGAGAGTGTTGACTACCTAACCAACGAAACCGTCTTCTCACTAACCGAGCTACCGCAACGATTGGGCATTGTTGGCGCCGGTCCGATCGGCTGCGAGTTGGCTCAAACGTTTGCACAACTCGGCAGCGAGGTACTTCTGGTTGAGTCGGAGCACGGTGTTTTGCCCCGCGAGGACCGCCAAGCCGCAGCGATTGTCCAGCAGGCGATGTTGCACGATGGTGTGAAATTGCTTTGCTGCGGACGGAAGCTTGAAATTAAAAGCGGTGGTGGAATTCGGCTGACCGTCGAGTCACATAGCAAGAGGTATGACGAACCGATCGATCAACTTCTCATCGCAGTCGGCCGGGCGCCCAACGTTGAAGGCTTGAACCTTGACGCGGTTAACGTTGAATACAATGAAAAGGGCGTCACAGTCAACGATCACATGCAAACGACGAACGCGCGCATCTATGCGGCCGGTGATATTTGCTCTCCCTATCAGTTCACGCACGCAGCCGACTTCATGGCTCGGATCGTGATTCAAAATACGCTGTTCAAAGGGCGTAAAAAGTCGAGTGACCTAACGATTCCGTGGTCCACTTACACGTCGCCGGAGATCGCTCACGTCGGACTCTATGAACACGAGGCGATTGAACAGGGGATCGAACTGGACACCTACGTTCAGCACTTCAGCGACGTCGATCGCGCCATTTTAGAAGGTGATGATGAAGGTTTCGTAAAAGTGCATACCAAGCAGGGGAGCGACCAAATCCTGGGTGCGACGATCGTTGCCCGCAACGCTGGCGACATGATTTCGGAGATCACCCTAGCCATGACCCACGGCTTAGGTCTGGCAAAAATCGGCAACAGCATTCACCCGTATCCCACGCAAGCCGAGGCAATTCGGAAACTAGGAGACCAATACAGCCGCACGCGATTGACCCCATTTGTCAAAGCGGCGTTCCATAAGTGGCTAGCTTGGACTCGTTAGTTGCAGCGGCGCTGTTTACGCTCTGGCTCAGCGCCTCAATCGGCCCAACTGACAAGCTGGACGATTCGCTATGAAAAAGTCCGCTAAACTTTGTAAGAATTCTCTCCGTTGAGCGTCCTCCTCGACGAACGCCGAAAAACCGTTCAGTGGCTACTTTGTCGCTCGCGTCCTCACGAAAGTCGGTAATATGGAACCCATGACGATCACCGATGCCCAGCCGCCTGAATCCTCTGTCTATCAGCGGTACGCCGCTGCCGCTCACGCGGTCGAGCCTGCGCTCTGCTGCCCCGTCCAGTACTCGACGGAGCTACTCGACGTCATCCCTCAAGAGATCATCGAGCGGGATTATGGATGCGGGGACCCCACGCCCTTCATTCGCTCTGGAGAAACGGTGCTCGATTTGGGCAGTGGCGGTGGCAAGTTGTGTTATATCGCCGCCCAAGTCGTCGGCCGTGAAGGACGCGTGATCGGTGTCGACTGCAATGCCGAGATGCTCGGCCTCGCCCGCAAGCATGCGCCCGCTGTCGCTGACAAACTAGGCTTTGCGAACGTTGATTTTCGCTACGGACTGATCCAAGATCTAGGCCTCGATCTCGATCAGCTGGCCGCCGAGTTATCTGAACGCCCCATACACGATCCGGTGGGATACCTGTCGCTGCGACATGTTGAAGAACGTCTGCGGCGTCAACAACCGCTCATTGCCGACGACTCCATCGACTGTGTCCTGTCGAACTGCGTTTTGAACCTCGTCCGCCAGCAGGATCGCCGACAACTGTTTGCTGAAATCTTTCGCGTGTTGCGTCGCGGAGGTCGCGCGGCGATCAGTGATATTGTTAGCGATGAAAACGTCCCTGAGCGTTTGCAGCAAGACCCGGATCTCTGGTCAGGGTGCATCACCGGCGCATTTCGCGAGGACGAATTTCTGAAAGCGTTCGAGGCTGCAGGCTTTCATGGTATTGAAATTGTCAAACGGCAAAGCGAGCCCTGGCGGACTGTCGAGGGCATCGAGTTTCGCTCAGTCACCGTTGTCGCATACAAAGGCAAGCACGGTCCGTGCTGGGAGCGTGGGCAAGCAGTCTCGTACCGCGGGCCCTTTAGGAAGGTTGAAGATGATGACGGCCACACCTACTATCGCGGTGAGCGAATGGCCGTGTGCGACAAGACGTTCAACTTGCTTCAACAATCGCCGTACGCAGAGATGTTCGACGCGATCGAGCCTCGTGAGATGATTTCGTTGGAAACCGCGAAGCCCTTTGACTGCAAACGCCACGCGCGACGACATCCACGAGAGACCAAGGGCCTTGAGTACGATGCGACGACGGATGCTGGTCATGGTTGTAGCGACGATGGACCGTGCTGCTAGCGAACCTCGCCTCGGCTTCCAGCCCGTATTCTTTGAAAATCATCAATCGTCCCAGGCTGGATGCCTCGGCTCTGCACAGGAATCAACATGCAATTATCACTGCTACGACAGAAAAGCGAACTCGCCAACGCAGCTAGGCAGCGAGAAATTCTCGACGGTGAGACGAACCCTCGACAGCCGTACTTCAACCAGCAATTACAACACAGTGGATTGCCGCCCCTGCATGCCATCGGCATTGAGGTCCTGCAGATAAATGTCGGAAAGCTGTGCAATCAAACATGCACCCATTGCCACGTCGATGCCGGCCCCGATCGTCGCGAGAGCATGACACGAGAAACTGCTCAAGCCATCATGGATGTCCTTGCAAATAATGACATTCCGACGCTAGACATCACTGGTGGCGCACCGGAGATGAACCCGAATTTCCGCTGGCTCGTTGAAGAGGCGCACAAGCTAGGACGCCGCGTGATTGACCGGTGCAACTTGACGATCCTCATGGCGAATGGCTTTAAGGACTTACCCGAATTCCTGGCCGAACACAACGTCGAGGTGGTTGCCTCTCTGCCCTGCTACATGGAAGAGAACTGTGATAGCCAGCGAGGTGATGGCGTGTTTCGAAGCTCGATCGCGGCGCTGCGACGGCTCAATGCACTCGGTTACGGCCACCCAAATTCTGGACGCAAGTTGACGCTTGTTTACAATCCAACCGGTACATCGCTGCCGCCATCCCAAGGTAAGCTCGAAGACGTGTACCGCACCGAGTTAGCGGCGCGGTACGACATCGTTTTTTCCGAGCTGCACACAATCACCAATTTGCCTATCAGTCGCTTTCTCGACGACCTGCTACGCAACGATCAGCTCGACGAGTATTTGCAAAAGTTGATCGACAGTTTCAACCCCGTCACCGTGGAGGGTGTAATGTGTCGCACGATGGTCTCGGTCGATTGGCAGGGTCGTCTGTTTGATTGCGACTTCAACCAGATGCTGCAGATGGGATTGTCTGGCGACCTTCCTCAACACATATCCGAATTCGACGCTGACCAACTTATGAATCGTCCCGTACAAACAGGCCGACATTGCTTCGGCTGCACAGCCGGTTGCGGATCGAGTTGCCAGGGTGCCGTCGTGGCCTAGCAGCCTGCTGAGTTCGTGCCTGCGCTATCCGAATGCAAAAATCTTGACCCGAAGCGCGAGTGAGGTGCGAAATGAAGTGACTCACGAGCAGGTTGGGTTCGTAAATCAATCGGCAACTAGTCTGTCGCCCCGGCGTCTTTGTTCGGCTTGTCACCAAGTTCACCCATCATGCGGTCGATTCCGGTCATTGCCTGCATCTGTCGCGTTATTCGTTCTCTCGGCATCTTTGCTTGGTCGACGTAGTCATATCCGACTTGGCGTTCTTCGACGTTTCGCAGGTCCGCTGGCAATTTCGGTGGCGTGATGTCTTGTTGGGCGAAGTAGTGCTCAGGCAGAGCGGTTTGTCGGGTCGCGAATCTAAAAAACGAATCGCTCGTTCCAGGCGATATTCATTCGACAGGAAGTCGGAAGCACCTTCCGCAAACAATTCCGACCGGCGTCTCTGCCTTTGCGGAACGAAAAATCTCATGGCGATCTTTCGGATAGAACCGGATGTGACCATATCCGCGAACCGTCCGTCAAACACTGGATCAGCTGGGAGTCGCCTTTGCGGATCACGCTGCATGCACGGGAATAAAAGGTCCATCCGGGTTTATCGTGGAAAAATCCAGCATGTTGGATTTTGGAGGCATCGCGGTGGCGTCCGAGATGAGCGATGCCGTCTCAGAAGTAACGCTGACGGCGGACACAGCCGCCGCCATGTGAAGGCACCTTTCGGTTCACCCCGACCGAGATATTCCTCGGCAAGTTGCTTCCCAGCAGAACTCGCTTCCGCTTCTCCCGGCGAAACGATCCTACCACAGTTGCATCAGCCTGACAAAGATTTCGGACGCCACCGACATGCCGTGAAAATCCCGCGGCCCAGGCTCGCCTCTACGCAACCCACGATCACCCCGGATGCACCCTTTCTTGATTCCATTGATGACCCGGTTCATGCCGTTGTTGCAGAGGGGAGCCGTGTGAAGACACGGCTAACTTCTCCTCGTCGGCGATACTCACACGCTGCTCAGTGCGGCCATTGGTTGGGCACAATGAACCATCGCTCGGACTCACTCACCGGTGACGTGATGTCGCGAAATCCACTGATCAAAATCGGGGTTTGGCGATGGCGAAAGTGGTTCTGGATGACTTTTGCAGCGTCATCAGTGGTCAGAATATCTTCGTCAAATGGATCGGCGACGTCGTCTGCGAGCCAAAAGGGTTTGCGGAGGATTCGGTAACGTTGGTGACGGGTGCGAAGGAACTCAGGAACCTCTCGCGTCCGTAACCATCGTGCCGCGAGATGATCTGTGGCCAGCTCGACCGGAAGTGACACCTTCGAGCCGGTCTGCCAATGATAAAAGATCCGGCCCTTCACGAACGCTTCTCGCACCTCAATTTCAGGGAAGTACCGGTCCCCCAGAGGCAATTGATGCTCTAGTAGTCGCGTGGCTTTTTTGCAGAGTGTGTCGTTTGCATTGGGGCCGATGTAGTCAGCGGCAGCCGCATCTCTCACATCAAGCTGGAGGTAGAATTTGCACGCAAGTTCCCAGTGATTCAGGCGTCCCTGCTCATCACGAAACAGCAAATCAATTTCACCGACGGTGCGCTTTCCGTCGCGCAGTTGGAGCGAATGAGCGACGATCTCACACCGGCGAATGAAGCGGATCCAGTAGACAACCAGACGCTCAAAATATCGTCCGACACGTTCCTCACGCGTAAGCGTTCGGCGGGAGGATGAAAATGGGCGTCGGTAGGTTGGCGGTTTTTCTTGAACCCAGGAGGTCAACATGTTGCCGTCTCGTCGTCAGGTTTGGGCTGAGCGATTCAGTCGCTATCAAGCTAGCTCACTAACCGTCAAAGCGTTTTGCCAGGCAGAGAACGTTTCGGTCCCAAATTTCTATCAGTGGAAGAAGAAGCTTGCCGCAGCGGCGACTGGGGCGACGCCCGCTTTCGTCCCGGTCAATCTCAATTTGCAGCACACCGATGAACTTGATCTGGTGCTGCCCGGCGGAGCGACCCTCAAGCTCAACGTCCAACTCGACGAAGCAGTGATCCGAAAAGTCATTGCCGCAACGATCGCGGTGACTTCCCAGGCTCGCCCGTCGTGATTTCCGTCGCCTCAACCGCGCGAATCTTCGTCTTCACCGAGCCGACAGACATGCGAAAGAGTTTCAATGGACTCTCCGGGATCGTTGCCGAGCACTTCGATGTCGAATTGCTCTCAGGTCACCTGTTCCTGTTTTTCAATCGGCGTCGTGATTGCGTCAAGGTACTCGCTTGGGATCGTGATGGACTGGCAATTTGGTACAAGCGTCTGGAGAGTGGAACGTTTGAGCTCAGTCCGTTGCAGCGAGAAGGCACTTCGCTGGAAATTGATCATGTGAAATTGTCGATGCTACTGTCGGGCATCGACATCGCGTCTGCCAAACGACGCAAGCGTTTCGCCGCAGCCTGAAGAACGCGATTGCAAATTCTTTCGAAAAATCAAAACGCAAGTGGCTTCGGTGGCTTGCGTTTTTTTGTGATTTCGTAAAAACGGAGGCATGTCAAGCGACGCCGCACTACCGGACAGCATCGAAGCGTGCCACACGCTGCTTCGTCAAAAAGACGAAGTCATCTCGTCCCTATCGTCTGAATGTCAATCGCTTCGCCAAGACGTCGAACAACTCAAGCGATACATTTACGGCCAGCGAAGCGAGCGACACACCGGCGATGATTCGCAGTTGACTCTCTTTGACCAAGCACAATACGCTGCGCCGGATAACGGGGAAGCTGGCGATGATCTCGAGGAAGAGATCACCTACCGCCGCCGCAAGCGAAGCAAATCAGATCGTTTCCCCGAGCATCTTCCTCGTGAAGTTCAAACGATCGACGTTCCCGAGGCTGAGCGAGCCTGCCCGTGCTGTGGCGAAGAAATGCCCGTCATCGATACCGACATTCGCGAGCGGTTGGAGTTCGTCCCTGGCAAGATGATCGTGCATGAACTGCACTATCCCAAGCGAGCTTGTGGCAAGTGCAAAGAAACCGTCACGGTCGCTCCGCCGCCGAGCAGTGACGCGGGCGCCGCTTCGCTGCTTTCTGGTTCACGCTACGGCTTTGGTGTGACGGTTCAAACCATCCTGGGAAAATTCTGCGATCACTTGCCGCTGTACCGGATGGAAGATGTCTTCGCACGTGCCGGTGTCACGATCCCTCGCAGCACGCAGGTCGACCTGCTGGCCGCGGCGGCCGATCTGATCGAGCCGCTGTGCACGCGGATGAGAGATCGCTTGATCGCCAGTCCTATCATCGGCATGGACGATACGCCGGTGCGTCTGCAAGACGCTTCGCTTCCCGGGAAGATGCGTACGGCGCGAATGTGGCTTGCGCGTGGGCGACCGGATGCACCGTATAACGTTTTTGATTTTCAAACTTCTCGAAAACATGGTACGCCCGATCGCGACGGTCCGGCAAAGTTCTTATCGGACTTTGAAGGCTACGTGTGTGTGGATGCTTATGGCGTCAGCGATGGCGTGTACCTGGGCGCGAAGGATCGCATCGTGGCGAGTTGTTGTCATGCGCACGTGCGTCGGAAGTTTGAGGCGGCCAAATCAAATGATCCGAAAAGGTCGGCATATGCGTTATCGTTTTATCGAGAGCTTTTCGATATCGAAGACGCCTGCGCGGAATTGACTGACGAGGACCGTTTGGCGATTCGTCGCGAGCGATCGGTGCCGTTGTTGGATCGATTCAAGTTATGGCTGGATGAACAGGCGGGCGATTACCGCGTCCTGCCCAAAAGCTCGATCGGCAAAGCGATTCGCTACGCCCTGAACCAGTGGCAGCCACTGAGCGTGTTTACCGAGGATGGCGGCTTGCCGATCCACAACAACGACACCGAGCGTGATCTTCGTCGACTGACGATCGGTCGCAAGAATTGGTTGTTCTTGGGCAGCGAGGCGGGCGGTGAAGTGGCGGCGCGGCTGTACACGTTGACCGCCAGTGCCCACCGACACAACTTGGACATGTGGGCGTATATCAATGACGTGCTGAGGCGTCTTGTCGGCGGCGATTCGGACCTTGACGAATTGCTTCCGGACACCTGGGCGATGGCTCATCCAGAGAAAGTCCGCAGCTATCGCGAGGCTGAATCCCTGGCCCGAGCCGCCAAGACCAAAGAACGCCGAGCACGCCGCCGGAAACTAGCCCGCAAATAGTTCTGCCGAACGCTTACGTTTGATCACCACAAACAGCATCGCCTCGAAGAACGTTTTCGCCGTAACACTTGCTTCGGTCGTCACGAACTCGAAGCCTTGCTGTTCAGCGTGTTGCGTCAATCGCTCAATCAAACCACGAGCGATTCCTTGTCGTTGGTGATCCGCTGATACAAACAAGCGGTCGAGATGCCCATCGCGCGTGATGTCAGTGAAGCCGACAATCATTTTTCCATCGCATGCGACACAGGCAAATCGCCCTTCAAAACGCTTGGCCCACATCGTGGAATCCATTTCAGGCGGTGCCCAGGCCTCGATCTGTTCCGGAGCGTAGTCGCGGACGTTGACTCGGTGAACGCAATCGCGAAACAGTTACAAGCATGCATCTGCATCGCTGGGAACGAAGGATCGAATCGCAAGCGTCATGCCGGTTCCAGCAACAATCGACCATCTAATACCGTGACCGCGGTACCCGATAGCTGAACCCGCTCGTCGGTTACTTCGCAGTGAACTGTTCCTCCACGGCGTGAGGCTTGGTAGCCAATTAGTGTTGACTTTCCGAGTCGCTCGCTCCAGTACGGTGCGAGGCAGCAATGGGCTGATCCGGTGACTGGATCTTCGTTGATACCGTGCTGTGGTGCGAAGAACCGTGAGATGAAATCGTATTTCGCTGAATCGCTCTCGGAGGTGAGCATGACGCCACGAGTTTCGATCTTGGCGAGCGAGGTCATGTCGGGCGTCAGTTCCCGGACGGAATCTGCGTCTTTCAGGACGACCATGGTGTCGAACTTCGTGTCCCAAACTTCGTTTACGGAAACGCTCAGTGCTTCGGCAATCTGCTTCTTCAACATCTCGTTAGAACGGTCAACCGGCGGAGTGGAGGGAAAGTCCATTGTGATGCGACCATCTCGCTGTTGGCACACCAACTCGCCGCTGCGTGTTTGAAAGCGGATCGCTTGCCCTGAAAGCACTCGTTCTTGTTCGATCAGCGTGTGAGCGGACGCAAGTGTTGCGTGCCCACATAAATCGACTTCGGCGGCCGGTGTGAACCAACGCAGGCGAAAACTGCCAGCCTAGTGCAAGGGAACCACGAATGCTGTTTCCGAAAGATTCATTTCGGAAGCGACATTCTGCATCCACTTGTCGCTGGGGTAATCATTCAGAATGCAAACGGCCGCCGGGTTGCCGGTGAACGGTCCGTCGGTGAAGGCATCGACTTGCCAGATGGCAATGCCTTGTTTGATGCTCATTCAGTTACCAACTTTTTGGGGGTCGATGCGGATTTCGGTTTTGACGGAATTGGCGATGAAGCATTCCTCGTGAGCCTGATGATGCATCTGACAAAGTTCATCGTCCGTGGGTTCGCGGTCCGTCGCCCAGGTCACCTGTGGTCGCAGCGTCACCAGGGCGATGAACAGTTTGCCGGCGTCGTTCTTTCGGATCTCGCCGATTGCTTCGTCGCGATATTCCTGCACCTCGAATCCCGATTTTGCTGCGATCGACAGGAACCACAGCATGTGGCAACTCGACAGCGAGGCCACGAAAGCTTCTTCGGGATCAATCGCACTCGCGTCCGACATTGGGACTGGAACGATGTCTGGCGACGAAGATGCAGCGACTTCCACTCCGCCATCGAATGTCCACGTGTGTGCCCGGCTGTATCGGTTCTTGGCAAAATCCTCGCCTTGGCTCGTCCAGCGAACGGTCGCATTGATCATTTCGCGGACACGCGGGGGATCAAGAATCCGAGGTGATGTCCGGCATGCATCCACATGAATTGTCGCCAATCTTCGACGTCGAGGTTGTCGAGGAATGGGTAGTTTTCAATCGGTCCCTCGAACGTCTTAGCCCGCTCGATGACGGCGATGCAGTTGTCGATGATCGTGTCGTCGTCGGGGCCGTCATCCGTTTTGGGTTTGAGTCGCTTCAGCGTCGGGCCAGTCGACATCTTGCGCGTTCGCAGAATCCGATGGAACACCCATTTAATGATCGTGGCTCGCAAGATCCAAGGTAGCCGAAATCCGAAGCCGTCCATTCCTCCGGTCATAGTCGCCGTCAGGTGCTCGCAGGCTTGAGTGAGATTCCAGTTCTTCGATTTCGTGTAGCCGCCCGTTCGCAGTCGCTGGATCTCTGCGATGACGTCATCGCCTGTGTGGAAGTCGAGCGTTCGTTTGTTGGAATCTGCCATGAACGGGCATCCGGCAAGAGGGCTGAAAGAAAAGTGCCACAGCGTTTACACTATCGTGAAATCTCATCTTGGAATTTCATTAGCGATCTCAGCATGAGTGACTACCCGTACGACTTTGACGCCAAGATTGACGAAAATCTTGGTTCTCGTTCCTAAAGACATCGTCGCCAAGCTGGATTTCAGTAAGTCGAAACGTGTGCGAATCGACGGTGAAGTAAGCCACCCAGGCAAGTGGCCAATTGATGGCCAACCGAACGTCCGCCTGATCACAAGCAGCGATCATGCGATCGGCTTCGGCGAGCGAAGCCGCGAATGGTTTATCAACTAGAATGTCGCACCCTAGCCGTGCCACCCTCTCAACCCACTCGCCATGCTCGGACCAGCCGGACAAAGAATGGCCAAGTCCGGTACCGTCGATTCGCAGAGCGTTTCAGGATCTTTGAAAACTTGATCAGCCGAAAAAGAAAACGCCGTGATCGCATCTTGCATCCGCTAAGGTTGCTCGTCACAAATGCCAACCAATTCCACCTCAGGATGATCGTGCGCCATGCGCAGCAGATCGCCCATGTGGAAGTCGTCGAAGTTGATTCCAACGATTCGCAATGGCTTCGTCAGCGTTCTAAAAATCCGTGCTAGGGTCGCTTAGTTCGATCGGCTTGATCCAGATGTTTCGGTAGAGCACTTCGTGACCTTCGCACTGCAATTTGATGCCACCGGGAGTGTCCGTGATTCCAAATCCGTTGTCGTTGCCACCGTCGATTCCGGAATTGGCGCCGCCCCAAACTTTGTTGATCTGCTGATTGAGATGAACCTTTTCACCATTGAAGTACATCGTCACCATTGGCTTCTCGGAAAGCGTGCCCTGTTTAAATCGAGCCGCCCGAAATTGGATGTCGTACGCATTCCATTTGCCGATCCCGTTGTAGGCATGATAGGGCGAGGGCGTTTCATTAATCACAGCACCGAGCCCATGCTTGGTCTTGTCACCATCAAGAATCTGAATCTCGTAGCGGTTCTGCAGGTAAACACCGCTATTGCCACCCGCGTTAGGAATTAGAAACTCGACGTGCAATCGAAAGTCACGAAATTTCTGTTTGGTCACGATGTCGGCGGTTCCGTACTTGCCCCCTGCGGCGGCTGGATCATCCGTCATGATAGCCGATTCATCGTCCACCGGATCCTCGACCACCTTCCATTTGATCGGCAGCGAAGAACTGAACCGAGGGCCTTCCCAGTAAGTCCATTTCTCGTCCAACATCTCTCGCGACCCATCAAGGATCACCTCTGCCCCCGTGATCGGCCGGGCACCCACACCAAGCGCATCGTCACTCCTGGAAACCGCCGGCCCAAGATACCCGATCCAGAAAACACACCATGAAGTTAAGCAGAGAAGACGCATCAGCAGGCTCTTAAGCGAGAAATAACGGGCTAGAAACAATCGATAACTATAGCTCATTTCACCGACGGCAGTTTTTCATTCTTTTCCTCAGCGACTCCAGACGCACACAATCGGCATTCACGTTAATCCAGTGAATCAGCTTAAGCCGCGTCGTCCGGCGTTTCATAGCCAAGTGTTATCGATCATGGCATTGCTTGGTACGGATGGATGCCTCGCCAGATGCGTGAGGGAAACCTGGAATTTACTTCATTCAGCCAACCGATTCGGACACGCACGACTCCTGCGGCCAATAGGACTGGTCGCGTTCAAACGCGGTTCTCGGCTCTCAGGTTACACGCATCCGTTTTGTGAGTATGGTTCTGTTGGCTTCGACATTGTTCCCAAATCTGATTCGCCTGACTTCATGATCATTCAGCTGATAGTGACCCACCCGGGCGGAGCCCACAAAGACGATTTCCTTGCCTGTAGCCTGTTGGCGCATATGCATGGTGCTCCGATTCAGCGACGCGATCCAACAGATGAGGACTTGGCCAATCCTTCGGTCTGTGTAGTTGATATCGGTGGGGTGCATGATCCGGAACGGAAGAACTTTGACCATCATCAGTTCCCTCGTGATGCCCCGCCACTTTGGGCCTTGTCGCTTGTGCTCCAGGACATGGGGCTTTACGAGGACGCCCTGTCCTTTTGTGCTTGGCTTCGTCCAGCGGAATGGCTGGACACGTTAGGCCCCAACGAAACAGCCAAACTGATGGAGATTCCATGTGCGACGCTGGGATCGCTCAATTCGCCGCTCGACATGACGTTGTTGAATCGATTTGCGAGCCGCACGTAACTCAGTTTAGAAAGTCCTGTCTACCAAGTCATGTGCATGGTGGGGGAGGACGTTGTCAACTACTTGCGGACTTTGCGTGAACGGCTGGACTATCTGAAAGAGCACGGTCAGTACTGGACGATTGGAACCGAAGGCGAGCCGATCCAGGCCTTGTTCCTGGAACAAAGTGACGCCATTTCAGAGGATCCTTCGCTTGGGTTTCACGCCTTCATCGAGAGCGAGGGAAAGGGAAACGAGATTCACGCGATGGTCTACGATCCCAACGCCTCACCCACGATATGAACGCACCAAACGCAGATAATCGTCCATGCTGTGTTGTTCAACAATCCAGGCAATCGCCTTCTTGATCGCATACTTGAATGCAACCTGAGCAACCGTACCAGGACCGAAACGAACTACTTGCCCCTCGCGTATATTTGGATCGTATTCGATGGGTTGCCCAGGTAATGCTTGCAGCTCCTCCAACGTGATCGGCGGCTCGTCGAATACTGAGCCATGAATTTCGATCACACTCTCCACGATGCACGCTTTTCCAAATTCATCCGACTGAAAGGATGCCTGACGCATTGTAGCTCTTGCCGACGGACCGATGGCAAGGCCCTTATTTCCCAAACGAATATGAAGTCCCGCGTGCCCGTAGTCGGTCATGAACGGTATTGCAGGCGGAATGCGCGAGACAACATCGGTTGGTCGGGCGACGCGAACGTAGTGATCTTTCAACGCAGTGTCGATGTTACGACACCCCTTTGCATCAGTTACTCGCGGTTGACCGAACGTGATCACGTCGGCCGAAACCTCTCGGCTCAGCTTTTGATCGAAGGCACAGAGCACCGCCATGGCACCACCAAGACTGTGACCTGTAATCCACAACCGTTGCCCCGACTGTTTGCTGATGAAGGTTTGTGTGTCTGCCCGGATAGCATCAAAGGCGTCGATAAAGCCCCTGTGAAAAACGCCTTGCGAACACGTCTTGGCTCTCAGATCCAAATTGGTCAACCAGTCGAGCCTATCGTCCGTCCCCCTGAATACGACGAGTGTCACCCCTGGCGCATCCATCACGTGAACCATCAGGTTCTCCTGATCGTTGGTGATGGTTGCAAACCGTTCAAACCCCAGACCACGAACGAAGTAGGACACAGTTTCGTGATCGTTGCGGTATACCTCACCCGACAACATGGCAAGGTCCGCAACGATGGCGAACGGTGGATTGTCGCCTGCAATCGACGTCGAGCGAAGTCGGGAAACAAACTCGGAATCCAAGGGAACATCGCCGCTCGCAGCAACAACCGCACCGCCAAAGCTCGACTCTTCAATTCGATTTCCGCTGGCAGAGTAGCTCTGTGCCTGGACGCGATTGGCACCGACCAAAAGAATGAAAAAAGTGCATGCAAAGAGTAAGGATTTCACGTGCCGCCTCAGTGGTTTGTGTGATAATTTATTCAAGCGAAACGAAGGGCATCGGCAGTCCGATTGGCGTTCCTGACCGTTTCGCATCGATTATATCAGAACGTCAGGTCCAATCGGGTGTCTCATTCGCTTCGCGATTCCCTACGTGTCAAGTGTTGCGTTATTTCTCAAAACGCTTGGGCACAAGCTCGGACGCTATCAGCTGACCGATCTCCAGTTGTGGTCGTTGAACACGGGGCACTTCAGACTCAGCACACCGGAGCCACAGCTTCTCTGTACTCGCCCGTGTAAGCTAGGAACCGTAAATTGGTACTGTTTCAGAACGAATTGCATTTGATCTCAGGGTAGGAAGAGCAACACTTATGCGGAGGAGTAAGTACTCGTGCGTTTCATAGATGGTGGCCCAGCACTGCCGGACACACTTCTCCGAGCACGAGATGAGGGCCGCGTTGTGTTTTTTTGCGGCGCGGGTGTATCGCGGGCACGCGCCGGTCTTGCAGACTTCTTCGGTTTAGCTGAATCCGTCATTCGAGAGCTGGGAGCATTGGCGGACAGCGATGCGGCTAAAGTCCTGCAGAAGGCGAAGCAGATTGGCAAAGAACTCGACGTCACAGGACTCATTTCAGCCGACCGCGTGTTCTCGTTACTGGAGCGTGATTTCGATAGGTCGGACATCCAGGCCGCGGTTGCCAAGAGTCTCACACCAGCGGCGGACGTCAATCGTTCAGCACACGAAATCCTGCTTCGCCTGGCGCGCACTCCAAGTGGCAAGACACAACTTGTGACTACGAATTTCGATCGGTTATTCGAGGCTGACGATGTAGAAATCCAGTTGTTTCAACCGCCGCGTTTGCCGCAACCGTCCCGATACGACGATTTGGACGGCATCGTGTATCTCCACGGTCGCGTCGACACCGACTGCAAACAAGAAGAGGGGAATGGGTTTGTCCTTTCCAGCTCAGATTTTGGTCACGCCTATCTGTCTGATGGCTGGGCCACCGAATTCTTCCGCGAAATCGTTCGAAAGTATGTCGTCGTCTTTGTTGGGTATTCTGCCGACGACCCGCCCGTGCATTATTTGCTTGAAGGCCTGAGACGAAACCCCGATTCACTGAACGGGATCTACGCCTTTCAGTCAGACGAGTCGGCCGAGCTGACCGCTCGCTGGCAGCACAAAGGCGTCATACCCATCGCGTATTCTGACGCCGAAGAGCATCACGCCCTGTGGGAAACGCTCGGACTGTGGGCGATTCGTGCCGACGACCCGCAGAAGTGGCGTGAATCGATTCTCGATCTTGCAATGGCAGGACCGAAGGAGTTGAAACCACACCAGAGGGGGCAGATCGCGCACATTGTTTCAACCTACGACGGCGCCGAAGCTTTTGCTGAATCAGTACCTCCAGCAGAATGGCTGTGTGTACTGGATCCTAGTTGTCGCTATGAGCCGCCGGGACATCTGATTTACGTGACTCCGGACAGCGCAAGAATCGATCCATTCATACGATACGGATTGGACTCTGACGAGATACCACAGCGCAGCGGTGGCGATTCCTTCAACCGAAAGCGGGAAGTTCCTACTGATGCGTGGGACGCGTTCACAATAAGCGAACTGGATCAGCAGGATTTGTCACCGAACAACCTCCCTGCAGTTCGAGGAAATTTTGCGGTAAACGTTGCGGAATTGCCAGCACGCCTTCTGTGCTTTGCGAGATGGATCGCGAACGTCGCCAACCAGCCAGCGGCTGTGTGGTGGGCGGTCCGGCAAGAGTCCCTGCATCCGAGTTATCGAGGGGCCATTGAATGGAGACTCTCGCGGATCCATGAAGACGAGGTGATTGATGTCGAGATTCAACGAGTGTGGAACTACCTTCTCGAAGCGTGGAACGATCCTCCGCGTGACGCTGACCAGGACTGGTTTGAGTTGGAGCAAGCCATCAAGCGGAATGGATGGTCGATAAACTCATCGCGACGCTTTGTGAAGCTCAGCGAGCCGTATTTGAAGGTGGGCCCGGCACTGATGTCGCGTCCTGTACCACCGGCGGCGGAGGATGGGAACGGAATAATCGATTTCGTTAGTATTGAAGCTGAGTGTCCGGTACCACCAATTGACTCAGACATCCCGGTCGAGTGGTTGGCTCAAACCGTCCGGGGCCTTCGTTACTGCCTCGAAGCGGCGACGCGACTCTGTGAAGAAGTGAATGATCATCAACGCCATCGCATCAGCCCAATCGAACGGGACCTGAGCCCAAAGATATCCGACTATGGGCGGACCCGCGACCTTTCCGGGTGCGTCATAGCGTTTGCTTCGCTGTACGAGCGACTGGTTGCCGCAGATCCGCAGCGAGCTAGGGAAGAGTTCGCAGCGTGGCCGTCGGATGAATGTACCGCGTTCGCGAGACTTCGCTTCTGGGCAAGTGGGAAACCAGAGATCGCAACGCCTGACGCATTCGCTCAGGTGGTACTTGGGTTGACCGACAATGTCTTCTGGGGTTCCCACCATCAGCGAGATCTGCTGATCACGTTAGCGAAACGCTGGACCGCGATAGCGGCAAAAATCCGTATTGATATCGAAACGAGAATACTATCCGGGCCTTCACGTTACGAAGGTGAAGACGAAGATTCGTACCGAGAACACGTAGCGTGGTCTGTGCTGGATCGATTGCAATGGCTAAAAACACATGGGTGTGAGTTCTCTTTCGATGCTGAGAGCGAGATCGCTAGCCGCAAACCCGATGCACCGAACTGGAAACCGCAGTGCGCGGAGCGTGCAGCAGAGTCACGGGAGACGCGAAGCGGATCGGTGGCGACCAACACTGAGCACAGCGCTCTCGTCCGTGAACCGATAAGCTCGATCCTTTCCAAAGCACGCGAGTTGTCCGGACGCTCCGATACAGACAACTTCAGAGAAAACAATCCATTTGCCGGGCTATGCTCGAAACACTCTCGGCGTGCCTATCTCGCACTTGCGAAGGCAGCGCGACGTCATGCGTATCCGCCATGGGCATGGACGACATTCCTGAATTGCGATTCAAGAGAGAATGATCGGCCG
Organism: Allorhodopirellula heiligendammensis; assembly: GCF_007860105.1. Taxonomy (NCBI): domain Bacteria; kingdom Pseudomonadati; phylum Planctomycetota; class Planctomycetia; order Pirellulales; family Pirellulaceae; genus Allorhodopirellula; species Allorhodopirellula heiligendammensis. The sequence goes on along the minus strand of NZ_SJPU01000003.1, from coordinate 185,247 downwards.
GCATTTTCCGCAGTCGTCGCGACGCGACTGTGTCGGGCGACAGATGAGGTGCTGTCTGAATTGCTTTATCTCACAGCGTGTTGGCTGCAGAAAGTCAGCAAGGCTATCCGATGCTTCCTGGTCACATCGACCTGTTACTGCGGATCACCAGTGCGCTCCGTGCTCGATCGACTCGATCACAGGGCGACGATCAAGCGATTCGCGGATTGTTGCAATTGCTGGGCGAACTATTCCGTGCTCAAAAGCTAGCGGACAAAGAAGTCGGCGCGCTGGTCACATTGGATTTGATCTATGAAATCCAGCACACCGCACTCGACAGCGACACGCAGTCGAGCATGTCGCGAGTCATGAACGAGTGCGCTGCTGAGCCCGGCGATTTGAAGATCCGGGCCGCCAAGGTCGTTTCCCTGCTGGAGCTGATCCAAGAAACCGAACCGACCACTGCAGAACTCGTTGCGCAATGCCTGTTCGACACACTCGATCGTGGCAATCAAGTCGCCGAGGTGACAGAAGCCCTCGAATGGCTGCTGGCCCACAACCTGCTCGGTTACAGCGAAAAGTTGGGCTACAAAATTCAGTCCACGGCCGGCGAAGAATGGGAACGCACCAAGCGAGAGATCCCCGTCAAACGCGAAGACATCAGCGAGCAAGTCCAAGCAGCACTGAAATATCTGATTGAGGACACAAAAGAGAAGCCGAAGCACAAAGAACGAGCCTTTCCGATCGGCGGCGTCTATTCCGATTCTGCATCCAAGCGGGACGAAAAAATCGTCGACCCCAAAGATGACGCCTCCATCCAAGTCGACTTCCGATTCTTGCCGCGGGATCAAACCGATGAAGCGACGTGGCGAGACCGCAGCAAGGAATCACTGCTGGAAGAACGTCTGATCTGGGTGTGTGGTGATCTGTCTGATATTGATGATCGTGTTCGCCAGCTCGTTCGCTGCCGAAGTATGATTGGAAAGTTCGGCAAGAAGCGTGGATCACTGACGCAGGCCAAGCAGTTGTTGCTCGGTCAAGAAGAAGTGCGCTTGGGCGATCTGCAAAGCGAAGTCCGTGACGCCGTCGCCTCGGCATGGCGAAGCGGCAACTTCTACTTTCAAGGCGAATGTTATCCCGCCAGCGAATTCAATGCGTTCGGCACCGCGCTGACCAAAACGGCCACCAACATTCTGGCAACGCTGTTCCCGCATTTCGACCCAATCAACATCACACCGGGCGAACTCGCCCAATTGACCGAGTCCGAATTGAACGGACCGAGCGTCAAATTCACCGAAGACCATCTCGGCATCCTCGAACAGGACAGCGGTCGCTTCGTGCCATCGTGTACTGGGGTCGTGCCGCGGCGGATCCAAGAGCACATCGAGAACGAAGACGGTATCTCCGGCGTTAATTTGTTGCAGCACTTTGGTCGCCCGCCATACGGATACCGTCCTGAGGTCGTGAAAGCCTGTGTGGCGGGTTTACTGCGTGGATCCAAAATCAAGATTCAATCCGTTGAAGCCGGTGGCGAGATCACCGCCATTCGTGACGCCGGGGTCGCAGACCTGTTCTCCAGCGATCGGATCTTCAAACGCAGTGAAATCTACCCCGTCGGCGATGACGACGTCGGTTATCAGGCCCGCGCCAAAATCTGTCGTTTCTTGGCCGAGCAATTGAAGGTCACGATCGACCGCGAAGACCATTTGATTGCCGACGAAGTTGCCAAGCTGTTTCCGCAGCAAGCGATCCGGCTACGTGAAGTCATGGGCACCCGTCGAATTCGCAAGTCGGAAGAAGCGATCAGCGAAATGCGAATCCTCGAACACGGCATCTGGTCGGTGCTACCCGAACGATGTTTCGCATTGGAACTTCGCACCAGCGGAACGCAAGAACTCGACTTCCGTTTGCACGCCCCCGATTCAGACGAGTCGCGCAATGAATTTCTGCACACACGATCCAGCGAAGCATTGCAGATCGTGCGTTCAGAAATCCTGAGCCGCCGCAGTCCACGCAAGCCCTTGTCGAACCTTCACCTGATCGACGCAGGCTTGTGGACAACGATCCCCAAGCAGTGTTGGCAACTCGAACGCGAGATCACTCGCATCCAAGACGAGCACGCTTTCACATTGTCCGATTCCGACTCCGACGCCGCCCGAGCTGCCTTTGTCAGCAGCCAAAGTGCCGATGCGATGAAGATCGTGACCGACGACATCAACACCCGTCCGCTGACCAAACGAAAGCCACTGCCCGAATACCCGATTGCGGAAGCCGGCTTGTGGGCCAACTGCGCCGCCGAGTGCTACGACCTAGAAATCGAAGTCATCAAGAAGCAGAAGACGCCTTTCCAACTGATCGACCCCGACCACGAATCCGCCCGTTCCAAGTTCGAGCAGGCCAATCCCGAAAAGGCCTCCGAACGCAAAAAGCTGATCGAGAAGTACTGCCCGCCCGAACTGCCCGGAATGGACTCGGATCCAGAACCTAAGAAAAGAAAACGTAAAGCAGGCAAGACCGGGGGCGCAGCGAAATGACCGATGCCCTCGGACCAATCTCGCGACACCTGGAAACAGAGCTTCGTCAAAAGGTACGCCGGCACAACCTGGTCATCTGGTTGGATGCTGAAGGTGCTTACACGGACCTGACGCAGCAATTGATTGGTTTGCGTGCGGAGGGTGAGCTGAGCTACGACGTGTTCACGCTCCGCGACAGCCTGCTGGAGCTGATGCTTGAATTGGAACCGTGGACGAGTGGCATCGCGCCCAAGTCGATGGTCGTTCACATGCCGGGTTTCAACAAACAATCGGTGCGTGGCACGCCGCTGCTGGAGATGTATCTGGCCGGATGCAAGTTCGAGCCGAACTTGTCGACTTCCATCTCCGACGCCGCGGCCGGCAAGTTGCTGCCGACTCAGATCGACGCGTACTTGGCTGGGACGGAATTATCGCTTGCCGATGCAGATCAGTGGCTGGCCTCGATGCTGGGCGATACCGCCAGCACGTTGACGGGACGCCTGCGATTGGTGACGACCGAGTCGCTGATTGATGACTTGCTGACTCCGCCGCCTGCGAAGGGACCTCTGTCGTCACAGATCACGAGCGAAGATGACGTCAACGCAATTTGGGAACGATTCGGCGCGGCTTTGGGGCTGCCTCTGCTGTGGCGAGACCAAGCCATGCCTGCCACGGCGATACCAACTCCTGAAGCGATCGCGTTCGTCGCGTCGAGCTGGGCTTTGAGCGTTGAGTACGTCGATGATTTACACCGTGCTCCGGTGGATCCACGTTTGAACGCGACAAGCGGATTGGCGAGCAAATTGGTTGAAAATTGCCGTGCACTCGCAGAGCATCTACGCCAGCGGCACCCCGATTTCTACACTCGCACGGCCGACGAAACCGAAGCGATGTTGCCAGATGAGGTCGAACAAGCGAGACCAGAGGATCTCGGCAAAATTGATACGTTCCGGTTTGAAGAAACCAAGATGCTCAGCGGTGCGATTGACGCTCTGCAAAATGCGGACTGGAACGCCGCAGTTGATTGGGCCGGACGCCGTATCCAAGACGACTCGTTTTGGCTCAGCCGCGAAGCCACTCGCCGCAGCGCATGGCTGCTTGTCGATGATGCCGCCAAACTAGGCCAACGGATTTCGGAAGCGAGTACCTCGCTGACGGATGTCAATGATTTCTCCACGATCCTTGAACGCTACGCGAACCTCGGTGCGCCGGTCGATCGTGCCCACCGCCAATTGGAACAACGTCGTCACGCGTTGCTGGGGCCGAGGCTACCGGACTTCGACAAGTTGCGGACTTGTTTGGATTCGCTGCGGGAAGTGTGGAGAAAGTGGGCCGACGGATGGGCACGCGATTTCAACGTGTTCTGTAGCACGCACGGATTCATGCCACCGGCCGAGCTGCAACAACGGAATCTGTTCGACCAAGTCGTATCGCCGATGATGGACGCGAAAGCGACAACGGCTCTGTTCGTGATCGACGCGTTTCGATACGAGATGGCCGCAGAGCTGATGCAGCATCTGACGGGCGAGCGTTTGACGTCGCCTCGACTCGATGCACGGTTTGCAGAGTTACCGACGATCACTTCAGTCGGCATGAACGCACTAGCTCCCGTTGTTCGTGACGGCCGGATGAAGCCCTCGATTACCAATGGGAAAATTGGCGGCTTTCATGCTGGCGAGTACCGCGTCTTTGATCCGGAGACTCGAAAGCGGGCGATGCATGATCGCGTCGGTGGACCAACGTGCCCATTGTTGAAGTTGCAAGAAGTGGTCGACCGCGACGCGACGAGTTTGAAACGCAGCATCGCTCGGGCCAAACTGGTGATCGTTCACAGCAAAGAGATCGACGCGGCGGGTGAAGCAGGATTCGGACCGGCTGTGTTCGATTCGGTGACTAAGAACATTCGTCGTGCGTGGCGTTTGCTTCGCGAAGCCGGCGTGAAGCAGTTTGTGTTCACGGCGGATCACGGTTTCTTGCTTCGTGATGGATTGGACAATGTCCAATGGCGTGGATCGAAAGTCATTCCTGATCGCCGCCATCTGATTTCGCCGCTCGCGGTAGACCAGAAAGACGAGATACGTGTGCCGCTGAGTGATCTGGGGTACGACGACACCGACGATCATCTGATCTTTCCGCTGACAACGGCGGCCTTTGACAAGGGCAAGCGGTTGGGCACGTTCGTTCACGGTGGTAATTCGTTACAGGAACGTGTGATTCCGGTGCTAACGCTTAGCCATCGCGCCGACATTGGTGGAAACACGCTGAAGTACCAGATCCACGGACTCGCACGTGATGGTGTCGGTGGGATGCATTGCTTGACGGCAACCATCAAGGCGATGTCGGAACAACCGGCATTGGATTTCAGTAGCCACCGTGAAATCGAGATAGCCGTTCGTTCAACGGACACGCCGACCGTGACGGCCGAGTTGTGCCAAGTGCGCGGCGGCGGCTCACAAATCGCCGGCGGCAGTGTGTTGGCCGCTGTGGGCGAGGAGTTCGAGCTTTTCTTCCGTTTGCGTGGCGACACGGACACCCGTGTCGAAATCGAGCTGTATGGATGCGGCAAGACCTTCATGGCTCGTTTGTCGCTACTGGATGCGAAAGACAAAGGGTTCGCTACCAGCTTTGTCGTGGTGTCGGATAACGATTTGCGTTTTCATCGTTTCGACGATGTGTACCGAAAGGTGATGATCGAACTTGGCACCAATGTCTGTCCGCGAGGTGCAATGGGCGACATCCTTGATCGCTGGATCGGCAAGGTGGAAGACGCATTGATCGCGGCGGGCGAAGACGAAAACGCGGACGACTTCGACGAAAAGGTCCGCAAGCGACTCGATGAAGACTTGGCGTCGCTGACTGGCGGCCAAGCACCGCAAGATTTCATCCGCGTCATTCAGACAATCTTCGACTTGAAACAGCAGGGCGACGTTGCCGGGGCCGGATCGCTGATCTCTTGGCTGTGCGGCAGCGGTAATGTGGCTGCATCCGCCAAGAAATCCGCCGGCATCAAAGGCGACATCACCAGCCGAGATGCACTTGATTACTTGCGAGGTGTGTTGGAGATCGTCAAAGCGGCTGGCTACAAAGGATTGGTCATCGTGATCGACGAGGCTGAGACGATCCTGCGTATGCGGAAAGATTCGCGGCACAAGTCTCTCAACGGAATCCGCCAAATCGCCGATGCTGCGGGATCCTACCCAAGTCTGCTATGGGTCTTCACGGGAACTCCGGACTTCTTTGATTCCCGACAAGGCGTCGCAGGACTGGCTCCGCTAAACGATCGCATCCAGTTCATGAAGCAAGGAAGATTCGCCAGCCTCCGGCAAGCCCAGTTGGAATTGACGCCGTTCAACGCCGAGCGTTTGCGAAGCGTCGCCGTAAAGCTCCGTGAACTCTATCCGACGAACGATCAATCTCGCATCGACACCAAAGTCGGCACCGAGTTCATCGACCGCTTGGTGGACGAGGTCACGAAGGGTTTCAAAGGGGATGTTGGAGTGGTTCCACGACAGTTCCTTCGCCAGTTTGTAACGCAACTGGACCTGGTGGACGAGAACGAGGATTACGATCCGATGACGGAGTATGGGTTCGAGCCGCAGGATCTGTCTTCGGAAGAACAGTTGGCGATCACTGGTGCTGCGCTTACGCCGGGCGACGGTGAGGACGATGGCGAACCACCTGTTGCTGAGGACATTTGGTGAGCGTCTTTTCCCAGTTCGCCCCTCGATTGCAGGAGGCCATCGTTTCACGACTCGGATTCACGAGCCTGCGTCCTGTTCAAGAACTGGCGGGTGAAGCGATCCTTGCCGGTAAGAACGCGGTTGTGCTTGCTCCCACGGCGGGCGGTAAGACTGAGGCCTCGATCTTTCCAACGCTTTCGGGACTAGTCAGCGATCCCGTTGATGGTGTCGGTGCGATCTATATCGCTCCGATCAAGGCATTGCTAAACAATCAAGCACATCGCCTGGACCAGTACACCGAAATGGTCGGACTGCGTCGGTTCGTTTGGCACGGAGACACACCAAGCAACGAACGCAAGAAGTTTCTGAAAGAACCCACCGAGTTGCTGATGACGACCCCAGAGTCGTTGGAGGTGATGTTGGTGTCACAGAGCGTGGACGAACAGACGCTGTTTCGCGAACTGCGTTATGTCATCATCGACGAAGTCCACGCCATTGCTGGCAGCGACCGCGGCGCTCACCTCATGAGCGTGATGGAACGAATCGCGGTTTACTCTAAACACGATTTGCAACGCATCGGGTTGAGTGCGACGGTCGGCAATCCAGAGGCGATCCTCACATGGCTCAAGGGCAGTTCACAGCGAGAAGGCGTCGTGGTGGATCCGCCGAAGAAGCCATCACGCCGCCAACTGCAAATTTTCCACCGCGGGGGGTTGGCTTCGATCGCAAACGAAGCCTCTCGGAAGGCTCGCGGTAGCAAGAGCTTGTTCTTCTGCCAATCGCGTGCGACGTCCGAAGCGGTCGCCGAGCAGATGAGACGTCAAGGCACCGAGGTCTTCGTTCACCACAGTGCCGTTTCTAAGGAAGAACGTCAATTCGCCGAAGAACAGTTCCACAGTGGCAGCGACGCCTGCATCGTATGCACATCGACCCTTGAGCTCGGCATCGACGTCGGCGACTTGGACTACGTCCTGCAATCCGAGGCACCGGACACGGTCAGCTCGTTCATGCAGCGGATGGGGCGCACAGGACGCCGTGGAGACAATCCCGCCAACACGACGTTCTATTGCGAAACAAGCGAAGGTGTTCTCCAGGCGATCGCAATCATAGAACTCGCGAAGACTGGTTGGGTCGAAAGTATCGAAGTGAACGATCGCTGCTGGCCAGTGCTGATCCATCAGTTGCTCGCGATGTCCCTATCCACCGGCGGACTGCGTCCCGAACAAGCATGGGAACACCTGTCCCTTTTGCCGGACTTCTGCGGCATACAGCGTAACGAATTCGATCGTCTGATCGCCTGGATGATTCAAGACGGCTCGATGGTGCTATCCAGCGGTCTGCTATCGCTTGGCCCGACGGCCGAGCGTCGTTTTGGCCGCCGCAACTTCATGGAACTGTTCGCGGTCTTTTCGTCACCCAAGACCTATGCGGTGATGACAATCGCAGGTCAACCGGTCGGATCGCTCACACAGGATTTTGTCGACCGACTCGTCGAAGATGTCAGCACTTTCCTACTCGGTGGCCGAGCCTGGGCCGTCAACCAAATCAATCACGACGATCGCCGCATCTTTGTCATCCCATCACCAATTGGACGGCAACCATCGTGGGGCGGCTTCTTGCCACAATTCCTTGGCTACGATCTATGCCAACAGGTCCTCCAAGTCCTCACCTCAACCGAAGACTATCCGTATCTCGAAACCGAATCACGCGAAGTCCTGCACGAAGAACGTCGCAATCTAGGCGACTTCCTCACACCGGAGCGCGGCGGCATCGACGGCGACACCCACGAACTCCGCTGGTGGACCTTCGCCGGAGGCCGAATCAACTCAACCCTCCGCTACGCCCTAGCGTTCCTAGAACCAACCTGGACATTCATCCCCGACAACTACGCCATCAAGATCCGAGGCGACAGCCCAACATCCGCATGGCTAGGCGAAGCCATCAGCCAAATCTCCACTGACGACTTCTGGGCCAATGACGCCCTCCATGCATCCATCACCGCCGCGATTCCCAATTACCGCCTCACTAAATTTCAACCTCTCATGCCGGATTGCGTGGAACGAGAAACGCTGCAACGGCATCTGCTGGATGTTTTTGGAACGGAACGATTCCTGAGGCAATCAATTTTGGCGGAAAATTCGCTCGAGTAAGAGGCGGGCACCGAACATTAAATCAAAGTTGTAGTCGCAGAGGCTTCCAACGATTCAATGCGTTGGTTTGCTGAAGAACTGATCCCCTGACAATTCTAGATTCGGAGTCACCATTGTTTTCTAGTACGCAATTGCACATTCGGCTTACTCCCGGACGCTCCGCTTTGTTCGGGGGAACTGTTTCCTTGGACCGAATTGTTGGAGGGCCAATTGTCTTGCTGGAGTGGTTAGAAACCCAACTAGGCCTTCCGCAAGCTGATGTGCATCGGGCATCGCGTGTGATGCAGTATGCCGATGCATTGGAGAAGGTACCCAACGCTTGCTTCTCGCCAAGTCTTGAGGCGGACAAATGGGAAACGGCGTCGGAACTGCTGAAGCGACGCGATGAGTTGATGCTGTCTGGTTGGGATGGAAGCAAAAGCGATGGCTGTCCGCCAATCACTCGCGACCTAGCGACCGCCGAGAAGGAGTACAGGGGCTCGTTTCCCGGTGACGCGGAGCGGTTGGCGATGGTGTTCGAATCGCTCAATGCGGGCCAGGTATTGCCGCGCCATGAGTTGAAGCTTTACGAGGTTATCGACGTCTGGCCAGCGTTGTGGCAGGCGGTGCTGGAACGCATGAATATTTGCCCGGCGGATGAGGTGCTGCCATTGTCCACAGAAGTTGGTTCGTTGCACGCGGCCGGATGCGTCGTGCGAGGGAACACGATGACGGCGTTTGGCTGCGACGAGAGTTTGCGGATCGCGAAGGCACGCAGTGAGACTGTGGCGACCGAGCTAGTTGCATCGGTTTTGTCAGAAGATCATGCAAGCCATCCGGACAAGGTCGCTCGCACGGTGGTGTTGTGTGAAGACGACTCGCTGGCGGTCCGGCTGGACACTAGCTTGCTGCGGCGCGGCGTGCCGACGATGGGGGCATCGGTGCAGACAAAGGCGCATCCGGTCTTGCAGGTGTTGCCACTGGCACTTGAGTTGTGTTGGGATCCCGTGGATCCACAATGCTTGCTGGACTTGTTGACGTTGCCCGTGATTCCGTTTCGGCGTCCGATCGCGTCGCGGTTGGCGCGGGCGTTGGCTGAAGAACCGGGACTGGGCAGCGCGGCGTGGGATCATGCGTTTGAGGAAATCTGCGCAGAGTCGGAACAGGATATCGAGAACCCCGGCAGGATGAAGCAGAGACTGCAAGATTGGTTCTGCACCGAGCGATCTCCTGCGGACCAACCGATCGCGACGACGATGGTGGCCGGTCAATGTCGCAAGGTGGCGAAGTGGGCGATTGGTCGTGCCACATTGATTTGGAATGATGAAAGTCGAGGTGATTCGGACAATCAGGTTGCCATCGCTCTGCACGAGGCGTCTCGTCAGGCTTCGCTGCTTGGTGACCTGGTTGAGTTGGCGGGCGAAACCATTACGCAGCCGCAACTGGGGCGATTGCTCGACGAAGTGATGGACCGCGGTGTCGAATCGCGACCTTGCCCGGTCGCTGATGGTGGGCCGACGCGTGTGCGATCGCTGTCCGAAATCGCCGATGGCTACGATCGTTTGATTTGGCTGGGCACAACAACGACGGATGCGACGGGCAGTTGCTGGTCGGTCAAACAGCTCAACGACTTTGCCGCCGCCGGTATCCATCTCGACGACGGAACGCACAACCTGCGATCTCTGCGAGCGGCCGAGGCGCGGGGGCTGTGTTTGGCAAAAGAGTCGATGTTGGTGGTTGCATTGCCGGCAAGTGAGGAACAGCGAGTGCATCCGCTGTGGTTGGCGATCGAACAAAAGATCGCTGATCATCATCACCCCGATCATTGGAGCCCGCCGGCGATCGAGGATTTAGTCGCGAACAATGATTGCGCCGCGCTCGCGCCGTTCGTATTCCGTTGTGAATCCGTCTCCACGCAACCGGCTCAACCACAGCGTCCCGTTTGGGAGATACCGGCTAGCCTGTTAAAGGATCGCGACACGGTATCGGCATCGGAGTTGGAAGATCGCTTGGCGTGTCCGTTGAAATGGACATTTCGGTATCAAGCGGGTTTGCGATCGAGCGAGATCGCGAGCTTGCCGGACGAGTTTCAACTTCGCGGGAATCTGTTTCACAAGATTCTCGAGCGGGTCTTTGCTGGCGACGGTTCGTTGCCGGATGCGACGGAAGCGGTTCGATTGGTCGAGTCGACCTTCAATGAACGTTTGCCGCTCGACGCCGCCCCGTTGGCTCAACCGGAGAAACGGGTTGAGAGCCAGCGACTGCGGAACGAGTTGGTGAAGGCGACTCGATTGTTTGTGGAGACTTTATCGCGTGGTGGTTACACGAGCGTGAAAATCGAAGAGCCAATCACGGGAACCGCATTCGGGAAAGAGATGCGAGGTTGGATTGACTGTGTGGCATCGGCCGATGACGGTCGTGAAGCGGTGGTTGACTTTAAGTACGCCGGTCGCGCGAAGTTCTATGGCATGATTACCGAGGGGCGATCGGTTCAGCTTGCCACGTACGCACACAGTCGTCGTCAAACTGGCGGAAACTTTCCGGCGGTCGCGTATTTGGTGCTGTCGGACGGGAAGTTCTTCACGCCATCGGGCAGCCCGCTCGCTGGTGTCGATCCGGCAACTGTTCTCGATGGGCCGTCCATCGAGCGAGTCTGGAACAATTTCTCACGGGCGATCACTGATGCCGAGGATTGGCTTTCCACCGACGCGGCGGTTCCAGCTAGGCCGCTTCAAGTGATTGATGATTGGCCCGATGGAGCGGACATCGTGTTGAAAGAAAAACTGAAACGGGATGAATCGCAGAGCGTTTGCCGCTATTGCGACTACACGAAGTTGTGCGGTAAGGAGGCGGTCCAATGAGCAAGCCGAAAAAATCAAAATCGAAACTCGAGCTCATTCGTGCCGGTGCTGGAAGCGGCAAGACGTACAACCTGTGCGAAACCGTTGCTGCGGCCGTTCACGGTGGATTGGACCCAGCCCGAATCATGGCGACAACGTTCACAAAGAAGGCGGCAGCGGAACTAAAGGGACGCATTCAATCGAAACTGTTGTCGGGCACGGACGATGCCACCCAGAATCAACTTGCCGCGGACCGTTTGGAACTGGCCGCGATCGGAACGGTTCACGGAGTCGCCCACCGGGTATTGTCACGTTACGCCGTCGAACTCGGGCTATCGACGCGGTTGGAGGTGATGTCGGAAGTCGCGGCAAAGCGATTGGTCTCCGAGCAACTAAATATCTTGCCGTTGGATGGTTGGGAGCAACTGGTTTCTTGTGCTCACCGCCTCGGTATCACGGATCTTCAGAAGCAAATCCTGAAACTGCTTGATGCGAAACGCAGCAACCAAATCAGTGACGATGAACTGCGTCAGCATTTGAAGGATTCGGGCACGAGGGTTTGCCAATTGTTATCGACCCGCAAGCCGCTTCTGGCGGAGTCCTTCGATAACTTTCTTGAGCTCGTTCAAGAAACGCTTCGCGATCCCGCCGTGCAAACATGCACAACCCAGGATTCGATTAAGATTCGCCAAAAGCTCGCTGACCTTCAATCTCAGCGACATGGGAAATGGGAAGCCTATGCCGAAGTTTTGGCGAAAGGGTTCAAAGCCGGCAAACGCTCCGGTGCCGATGGGGCGCTGACAAACTTGCGGGAGCATGCGGTGGAAGTCTGCAACCACCAAGATCTGCACGATGATGTTTGCCGGTTCTCCGACCTACTTGCCGAGCACGCGATCTTGATCGAAACGGGATGTAATCGATACAAGATCGAGCGGGGACTGGTCGACTTCACCGATTTGGAAACGTTGTTCTTGGAAGCGCTGCTGGGTGATCAGTTACCGGAGCTGATCGAGAACGACTTCTCGTTGGTCATGGTGGATGAATTCCAGGACACGAATCCGTTGCAACTTGCCATCTTCCAAGCCGTGCGTCGAATCTCGCCACGGCATCGCTGGGTTGGCGATCCGAAGCAGGCGATCTTTGGCTTTCGTGGTACGGATCCTGCGTTGGTCAGTAAAGTTTGGGAGCAGTTTCATGATTCAGAATTGCCACCGCTTCCCGACAATCGACGCAGCCAGAAGGGCTTGGTTCAGTTTGTTGGGAAAATCTTTGAACCGATCTTCGGCGAGGATGCAAAGCAGAATCCGGTCAACGAAAAATCGAATCGCAACATCGAACGCTGGTTGTTCAAAACGAAGAACCAAAGCGACGATGCAAAGGCATTGGTCGCGGGGATACGCGAATTGCAGGACGAAGGTTATCGGCTTGGCGACATGGTCGTCCTCGAGCGGGCCAACGCCGGCGTCGCCATGCTCGCTGTTGAGCTGGAACGTAACGGCATCGAGTACTTGTTTGAGAACGCCGGATTGTTATCGACCCGTGAAGGTGTGTTGACCATGGCTGGTCTGCGAATGGTGTTGGACAGGAACGATTCATTGGCCGCCGCGACGATCAAACACTTCCTTTCATCGCCGGATGCAACGACACCGGACTGGATCATCGACCGGCTGACTGAGCGGAAATCTGATCGAGAGGCTGATGAAGACTCCAGCAACGAAAATCGTATTTGGAAACAGCCGTGGGGAGGTGACCCCGATCTGACTGACTTGGAACGAATCGAACGTAAAACTTCTTCACCGCATTCGGTTTGCAAACTGGTTTTGGAAGCGTTGGATTTGCCTAATCGGATTGCGACGTGGGGCGACGTTGCCCAACGTGCGTCGAATCTGGACTCCATCTTGAAACACGTTGCCAATTACGAAGATCAGATGGTCGGCTCGGGCCAAGCCGCGACGTTGGGTGGAGCGGTGCTGTACCTGGAGCAATTGGCCAACGATGATGAAGACATCAAGTATCCGCCGCTGGGTCACAATGCGGTCACGATTATGACGTACCACAAGTCAAAAGGCCTGCAGTGGCCGGTCGTGATTTTGAGCGGGCTCAATAGCGACCGCGGTCCGAACATGTGGGAGCCCTCTGTTGGTGGCGGCGGTGAGGATGTGAACAAGCCGCTGGATGGCAGGACCATTCGTGCCTGGACCTGGCCGTTTGGCATGACGGACGCCCAGCCGCCCAAACGTCGTACCGGCACCTCACTGGACGAAGATGCAGTCGCGTCGCCGGAAGGTGTTGAGCAAGCCAATGACGAGATCGCCGAAAATCTGCGATTGCTGTACGTCGGTTGCACCCGAGCTGAATCCAAGTTGATTTTCGCACACCGACCCGGCACCGATAAATGGTTGCAGCGTTTACCAAACGTCGACACGATTCTTCCCGTCGACAAGAATCCCGGCGAACATTCACTGGCGGGCATCGACACGAGCTACGTCGTGCGACATCTCACCGCGAGCGATTCGACCGACGCCACCGAAGTTCAGTCAATCCATTGGTTTGCGAAGACAGACAATGCGTCCGCCGTTGCGACACCACGTTTTCATTCACCCAGCCAGATCGAAGCTGGCGAGCCGGATGACCGCCAGCTCCACATGTACGAAATGGCGGGTGATTCGCATTTTCCCGAAGGCCTCGACCAAGAGCACTATTCAGCGTTCGGCGATGCCGTTCACGCCTACTTGGCGGCGTTGCCTTCACTTGCGAATGCTGATGCCGCACGCAAGACCGTGATCGCCGGAAGATGTTTGTCTGCCCTCGCAATGGATGGCAAGCTTGCCCCAAGCGTTCTGGTTGAAGTCGGAGGACGGTTTGTCGAGTGGGTGAAAGCGACTTTTCCCGGTGCAACATGGCGGGTAGAAGTCCCCGCCATTGCCGGTCGCGAGGCGGGTGGCTCGTATCGTGGCACGTTGGATTTGATTCTCGAAATGCCAGACGCAACGATTGCCATCATCGACCACAAAAGCGCGCCCATTCGCCGTGCGAACTGCGAGCCAAAGGCAAGGAAATACGTTGCCCAACTAGATGCCTACAACGAAATGCTGCGGCAGCAAGGGTGCCAAATTGCATCAAGCTGGATCCACTTCCCACTCGCTGGAGTGATGGTCAATGTTGAGTGAACAGTGATGCGGCGCGCAGCAAAGCGAGTTACGTGATAGCGAACCCCGTCGGGCTGGTCGGTGTGGTTGCCGTCCACAACTCCGAGCGACATGATCGCCGCGATCGGGAAGAACAAGAAAGCCACATTGTTTTACGAGCAATGATCTACCGATAGGCTCGATTGCAGCAAGAGCTGCTCCTGCGGATAGAGAAACTTGAGGGCGGCAAGCGAGCGTAGCAACTAACAAGAAAGCCTGCCGACAATTCTGTTCTGGCGAATATGCGCTGGCCCATTCCCCAAGCAATCACTGCATGCCCGAGGCAACACCGAGGGTGACCGTCACGAATCCCGTGCGCCAGCTTTACGGTGAGCAGTTTGCTTTTTGGCACCATCGTTCGCTGCGAAACCTTTATTCCTTCGGAATCCAGTGAACGGATTGCTTGCTAAGGTCGACCGTAAAAGCTCCGTTGCACTCGCAGCATCGACATTCGTAGGTCCCCATCGGATCATCGACATTGAGCGTCAGCAACTCCTCACAATGCGGGCAAGTCACTTCGGTCTCACCGGTGACGGCACCGGGGAAGCAAAGCTCGTACATCGAAATCGGGTCGAGTTCGTCCATTGGACTGCTGAGTCTACGTCTTTCCCCGGAAGTAGCGGGCTAGCGTTAACGTCGGCGCGAAGTACTCAGAACTTCGCGAGTTGGGACAAGCGATTGGGGTAAAGGATGGGCGTGAGCCCGCGGATGCAATATACAGTAAGATTAAATTTTAGACTTTGAGAAGTCGTCTGGCGAGAGCTTTCGGGAAAACAGACTGATTTGATGACAGGTGTCTCCCATAGACCAGAGGCAGAGCAGAGCAGACACGCCTGCTCCAAAACGCATCGGTTCCAATTGCTGCTTAAAACTAAAGTTGATTCACTCGAACGCCATTACCGAACGGATTCTAAGCACGACGAGATTCTTTGGCTTCCGGCGAAGTTGATCGAACGATTGGTCGTCAATCAGACTTTTGTGATGGAAGTTGGCTCGATCGAGGAAGGGTCGCGGGCACAACACGTGCTCGTCGTGAGCAAGTACAATCATGCACAACGATTATATGCGGTTAGAAAACGCCGCTAGAATAGACAACTAAGAATCAAAGTGGCGTGGGGCGATTTTGGAGCGACTACGAGAAAAACACGGGCAACTTACCGACCATTTCGCGGTAGCGCATGGTGACGAGGGTGGCGGCCCGAAGTGGCGGTACTTCGTCGACCACGGGTTGAGTCGCGCGGAGTGCGAATCGCTACGCGAAATCGTGCGGGAAGCGTTGCAGTGCAAGCCACTGGATTCTTTCGATTGGCAAACGGCTTATTTGCCGATCGTCGTTTGCGCTGTTGAGGTGGGATACGGCTACAGGGGCAACGGAACAGATTTCTGGCCGAAGCTGGCCGAGACGCTCAGCCACGAATTTGGTTTTGATGACCGCAATCGTTTGTCGAATTGGTTTGCTAAAGCGAGTGCGAAGTACGGTGGCGTGACGCCGGGTTCAAGTGACTGGGAACAAGCGTTTCGCCACATCGCTTGGCCGATCACTCACGCGGTTGCAGCGAAGGACATTCGTCGCCCCTTCGCGGATTGCTTGCGCCGGTTTCGCCGTAATGTCGAGAATGAAAAACTGACGGACGAAACGATCGTCGCGGATCTGTCGCGAATCTCAACTCAGGTGGGTTCGCGGCGGTTCCGAACTTGGATGCAGCGGCCTGATGTGGTGGCCGGAATCGTTCGTGATTTGCTGGGTGGAAAACCGCTCGATGAAGCGGGGCTATTTTCGAAATTGTTTCGCGATCGTTTGATCGAGGATCTTCGCAATGAACCGGAGATTCGTCGAGCTGTCCGCCAGGTTGAGTCGGGGCGTAAAACAGGGCTGAAAGAGAACCATGATGATGCGGCTGGGAACCAGCCCGAGGCGGAACGGTTCGGCGAGTTCTTTCTGCGGCAGGACGAGAACGGCGGGCTAGAGCTTTGTGGCGAGATGCCTGAGTTGCCCAAGCTAATTCAACTATCGTTGAAACCGATCCGCGGCCGATGGAAGGCGCGGCCCTGGGGACGTGGTGGCGCGAGTCCGATTCCATCGGACTGTTTGCGTTCGATTCGTGGGCATTTTCCTGTCAGCTTCAGTTACCTAGCTCGAGCCAATGCCGAAACGCCCTTCTTCACCGGCGTCGACGAGTTGTCGGTGGACCAGGACGCGAAGCTTTGGCTTGAGAGCGTTCGTTTTCCTGCGGCCGAGATGCTGGCGTTTCCACCGATGAATGCCGACGACGATAGCTCTCATGCCATCGTTGGTCGCACGCCGCACCGCGGCCGGATTTGGGTGGCGGCACGACGCGGCGAGATCGAGCTGCGACGAAGCGAAGAAGACGAATCCTATTGCAACCTCATCGGTCCGATCGAAGGTGGTGAGGTTTGGGAGTTCGATGCCGACAATGCGGAAGTGCGGCAGTGGCTTGGGTGGCCGCCAGCCAATGCGGTGGACACTCAAACGGGACCTGCGTTCACATGGCTACGGCCTTCGCCGGTCTCCATCGACGCAAAGAACCAGCCTGTTTACACAACTGATGATGAGATCGGTATTTCGGTCGTCGGTGACAAACCGGTCCAATTGGTTTTGAAAAAGGGTTCGAAAGAAATCGTCAGTGAATCGGTTTCATCCGTGGCGATGCTTACACTTGATTCAAGGGAATCTTACGAACTGTTGGTTCAGTGTGATGGCGAAGAAATCGAGTCGTTTTCGTTCGTCATCGTTGATGACAAGGGCGATGGGTTCATCGAACCGGATCCTGAGACGCCTTGGCATGCGGTGGTTTCGCACGTCGATGCCGGTGAGATTGAGCTTTCACGTAAAGACTTGTTCAACCGCCGTTTGAATTTGGACATCATCGGCGATCGTGGCATCGAGAACCTCAACGCGAAGTTGACCGTGATGCCCGGCGAAGCCGTGGCGAGCGTTCGTTTGGATCGAATCCCCACGCGACTTTCTGCGACTCATCCGGTGTGGGATGAGCTTTGCGATCGGTTACCTCCGTCGGTCTTGAAATCACCGTGCGATTTGTCGCTCAGCGTGGAGATCGAGGATCTTTCGCACGATACTTGGCTGCTTGAAGCGGAATTGCAAGAACTGTGGTGGGAAGACAACGCCGATGGGATGCCAATCGCCGTTAGCGATAGCGGGTCATTAGACGTCCGGAATCATTGCGTCATCAAAGGCGTATCCATTGACGAGCCAACCGATGGCGATCCTTTCATCTCAGTAGCACTGGATGCTGACGGAAACGAGTTGCATTTCGATGCCCGTGTTGGTTTAGTAGGCGATGCTTTCCTGAGCAGAAAACCGGATGAGCCACAGCGATCACTGCGGCAAATGGATGACGTCGGTAGCGTCCCCGGAATGCGATCCATCACGCAGCGTTATTTACAACTCTCATCGGCGACGAGTTCGTCAATAACGGCGGAAGTGAACCGTGTCGGTGCCGCCGGTGCGCTTCGCGATTGGATCCTCAACAGCGTGTGTGGCCGCAACTGGGTCCAAAAGCAACGCGAGTCGTCCAAGATTGAATCCGTGAACCCGGTGGCGATTTGGTGGGAGTGCCAAGCAAGTGAGGAGGATTTGTTGCAACCGCCACCGGAAGAAGTTCGCGAATTGCCCCCCACCTTGCCCAACTTGGTTCTTGCCGAGTTCGCAGACGTGCTGCCTGTTGGTTGGTGGGATGGTTCGATTGCCGAGGTCGAGCCGGATGACGCAGAACCGCTCGATTCGATCTTCCAACACCTGATTGATGACGACACTGTCATCGTGGACGCCGAAGCACTGACGACATCGCTCCGTCACGCGAATCAGAAACTGTGTGGCGGTCACTTGGCAGATCTTCTGATTCCCGCTGATGCTGGAGACGAATTGCTGGCATGGCACGTGACGGAAATGAGTATCACCAATTGTGCAACGGAGCTGCTCGGGTGGATTCGGCGTTCACTCAGCCGTGGGCGCGGCCGGCAAACATGGTCGTCCGGCGAGTTGCAAATCTGGTTGAACTTGCTGTTGTACCCGGAACGTTTGCGGAAGCATCCCTGGGAATCAGTGGTTGAAAAGCTGCTTCAAGATCGACCAGTCGCGCGCGCCGGTGCGTTCCTGGCATGGCGAGTAGAGCAAGTTCGACGTCTCGAATCTTCTCTGATGTTGGAGCCTCATTCATGAGCAAGCCGCCCGAAATCATAGACCAATTTGAGCGAGCGATGCATGGCGTCCAAGCGATGCGGCGCTACGTCGAACGTCTTGCATGCCCCATTCAAGGCGGTTCAGGGATCCGAGCACACTTCTATCCTCATCAAATTCAGAACGTGCAACGGATCCTATCAGCAACAAGAATCCGACACCTAATCGCTGATGAGGTCGGAATGGGCAAAACGATCCAAGCGTTGATGGTTGCCAGTGCTATGCGACTGCAGCGAGAGCACTTGCGAGTCCGAGTCATCGTAGGACGGAGTGAACTGCAATCACAATGGTCCGAAGAAGTCTGCCGCTCCCACGTCGTGATTTGGGACAAGTCAGAGTCTGTCTTCGGTGAAACTTGGTTCGAGGTAGTGACTGAATCAAGTATTGATTCTTTGGCAAATACATTTAGCGCAAACGCGTTTGATTTGCTGATCATCGACGAGCCTCAGAGTTTAAAGGTTGAAACGCTCCGCTTCATCGCTGAGCATTCGGAAGAGTTTGCTTCGTTGCTACTGCTGACTGCCTCTCCCAACCTCAGCAACGCTGAACGCTTTTGTGAATTGTTGCAAATACTCGAGCCGCAACGAATCGAGAGGGCGCGTCGCGAGATCGACCGAGATCCTTTCCATGACGAAGTAACTTGGTCAAAGTCGCGGCTACGTGATTTGGAAGAAGCCGAATTACTGGAAATATTCGATCGTTTTGACCAAAGCTGTGCCGCCGTAACAGATGGGATCATTGACCCAGACTTCGTCCCCGAAGGCGCATCAGCGGCGTTTAGCGAAATTGCGATTCACCGTCGGTCTCGAATGTTGACGGATCTGTCGTGGAGATACCGCCGTGTTCTCAGGTCGTACCGTGAAGACTACCCAGATCACCTGCCTAGGCGACATCCGAGGTCGTTTGACCAAATCGAGCCAACGGAATCCGAGACTCGGCGAGTTTCGCTTGCAATTCGCTATGCAGAAGATCAATTCAGATTGGACACCGAAAGAGCGTCGGTTTTTCTACGGAGAGCGTCAGTAGGCAGTGAATCGTTTCAGTCACAACTGAGAACCTTGCGGCAGAACGAGGACAGAGGAACCAGCCAGATCGAAGAACTGCTAAAGGTCACCAGTCGAGCAAATGCTGACGCTCGTTTGGATTTCTTGGTCGATTGGCTTGTTCGTTTCTGGCGTGACGATCCAACGCGTGAAGTTCTCGTCGCCGCGCAGGACAACGCGACCGTCGAAGAACTTGAACGCGAGATTGAATGGCGAATTCCGATGATCGGGCCGCGTGATCACAGAAGGCCGCTGCGGATTGCGACCGCGCGAGACTCATTCTCCGCTTCAAGTGAGATTGAAGACGATTCCCCCCGGACGTCTGAAGCACTTCGGAGCATGGCCTCTTCGCAACTCCGTGAATTCAAGATGGGTGGAAAGCAGCTTCTGATTGCAACAGATTCATTTCGTCAGTCATACAACTTGCAATCGGCGGACGCATTGATTTTTTACAGTCTTCCCTGGAGGCCGGAAGATGTAGACCAGTGGATTGGTCGAGTCGATCGTCTTGGACGTGGTTTTGTCGCTCCGGAGGTGCGGAAGAGTCCGCCAAAGCCTGTCAAAATTGTTACCATTCACCGAAACGGTGATCCAACGAAGTCCGTCGAGCAGGTATTCAACGAATATCGTGTGTTGGAGTCGGCAGTTGACATGGACCGTGAGCTTGCCGACGACATCTCTACTCGGATCTCCAGCGAGATTTGGTCTCGCGATACAGCACTGGAAAAGCCACCTGCGATTACTCGTAAAGTCCGAGAAGTACAGCCACCAAGCGGCTCTATCTGGAGCGTTTCTAATGCGATCTCGGTTCATTCCGAAATTGCTTTTGGTGACGCACTGGAACCGCAACTCCGTCATACCAAGCCTCTTGGCTTCGTTTCAAATCAGCAAGAGCAATGCCTAGCAAGCTGGATCAAGCTGCTCGAGCAACACCAGCAAGCAGCTGCATGGAAGGTTAGCAAAAAGTACACCGACGGATCACGGCGGGGTGCGATTTATACGTTGTCACAAATGGATTGCGTGGGAATCAGCCTTCCATCCCTAGAAGATCGAAGCCAATCGTTTCCGGCTTTCTTCTTGGCCCGTCGCAATGTCTATTCGCCTCCACGCCTTCGGGTGGTCACGGGTAAGAAGGAGGGGCAAGACCGAGAGGTACTGCTTCAGTTTCTATCCCACGGCTCTAGTTTGCATGAAGAACTGATCCAGACCTATCGCGACGACGGTCGGGTTACCACGCCACTTGGTATCACTCTTTTTGCCATTGGCCCACGTCACTTTCCCAACGGTACATCTCTAATACCAGGAAACTATCCTGTTGGCGTTGGTTTTATAGATGCTGCCTATGCGTATCAGCGGGTTTCACCCACAAGTCTGATCGCGGAGGCGTTTTCAGATGAGACTGGTTCAAGGCGAAAGCAAATGCGTGCTAACCAGGCTATTCAGTTCCAAGCTGGAATTGAAGCTGACCAACGTTTCATACGCATGGTTGCCTCCACCAAGTCGTGTTGCCTAGCTTTTTTCAGTGACGGAAAGCCTTGCAGCGAACGTGACGCCGCGGACTTAATGACCGCGAATTGGAGCCGTGATGAGCGTCCAAACACGAACAATAATCCGGTCGCTCCAAAACTGCATGAAGGATTGCCCCCGCACTTTAAAGCCGCTATCGCGGCAGAGCTGAAGCGTTTCTGGGGGCAAAGCATGGACGAGTTAACAGAACTCGTCGCCGAACGAATAGAAATGATTCGAGTCGAGGCCTTTGATGTCGCCTGGAATCTTCAGGCTGCGATTAATGAAGCCAACCGACAGATCGAGCAGTTGCAATCCGCTCCGAGCGAACAGAACAAACAAACCATACAGCTAACCTACCTGCCGCGAGTTTCCATGTTGCGAGAAGCCCTCCAGATTAGCGAGCACGCTTGTCGTTTGCGGTGCGATCTACTGGAAAAATCGCTTGAGCACTTGCAGCATCCAAGTCCCACCAGTGTCTACTTGCAGGCTGTCGCAGTTGTGGGAATGCAGAATGATCCTGTGCCACTTCCCGAGGAACCCGATGACGATGCCGAGGTAAGCTTGATGGCGAGCGAGTTTGCCACGGCGTCGCCGCCTCAACAAGAATCAACCATCATCGACAAACCGAACAAACCCAGGTAAGGAAACTCTCATCCCCCATGTTCAACGAACTGGAATCCATTCGCAATCGTTTGCTTGCTTACATTGAGTCGGCGTATCACTTGTCGGACCCGCAATTGGTCGGGTTACGTCGCGAGCTGTTGGAACAGCCGGAAGTGCTGTGCCATGCTCCGTTCATCGAAAGCTCGGCACGCTACGCGATCGGCAAGCCCTACAGTGAACTGAACATTCCGACCGAAGCGGAACAGTTGCTGTCGTTCTTGGCGACCAAGGAAGGCGGTGGCATCGTCTTCCCCCAACCTTACCAACACCAAGCACAGGCATTGGAGGCGGTACTGGGCAATGAATTGCGACACACAATCGTGACCACCGGGACCGGCTCGGGAAAAACCGAAACGTTTCTGCTGCCGATTATGGGCCGACTTGGTCGCGAGGCGGCACGGTCGCCAGGCTCGTTTGAGACGCGGGCCGTTCGAGCGTTGCTGCTATATCCGATGAACGCCTTGGTCAATGATCAACTATCGCGTTTGCGTCGTCTGTTTGGGGCACCGACGACTCGTGATTGGTTCAAACAGCACGGCGGCCGGCCAGTGAAGTTTGGACGCTATACAAGTCGGACACCGTTTCCCGGCGTGATTCCTGATGACACGAAACGCATCTCGCAAAAACTCGCTGGCCTACGGTTTTACGTGGACCTTGAACGACGAGCGGCGGACGGAGTTCAGGATGCAATCGAGCTGCTTGGCGCGATGCGAGCGATGGGAAAATGGCCCGCGAAGGATATCGGCAACGATCCCGGCCTGGCTCGTTGGCTTGGCTCGGGTGGGGCATGGAAAGATGCCAACGGCAACCTTCGACGCGCGGTGGAAAATCCCGACGATACCGAATTGCTAGCCCGTCATGAGATGCAGGCATCGGCACCAGACCTTTTGGTGACAAACTATTCGATGCTCGAATACATGATGCTGCGACCGATCGAGCGTTCGATCTTTCAGCAAACTCGTGACTACTTCGTCGCGAATCCAAATGAACGTTTCATTCTCGTTCTCGATGAAGCTCACTTGTATCGCGGTGCCCAAGGTACCGAAGTTGCGATGCTGATTCGTCGCCTGCGGCACCGCTTAGAATTGTCCGCCGATCAAT
Source organism: Allorhodopirellula heiligendammensis (assembly GCF_007860105.1). Lineage (NCBI taxonomy): Bacteria > Pseudomonadati > Planctomycetota > Planctomycetia > Pirellulales > Pirellulaceae > Allorhodopirellula > Allorhodopirellula heiligendammensis. Next base: position 162,383 of record NZ_SJPU01000003.1, on the reverse strand, counting down.
TCCAAGTCATCACGACCAGTGCATCGTTTGAAGATGGAGAGCAAGCGAAGAAATTCGCGGCTGGCCTGACGGGCACGAACGCCACGGATTTTGCCTGTCTGCAAGGTACCAAGGAACCGGCCGAGCCCTCGTTCGCGGGAGACGAAGCCACCGCTCAGACACTGGCTGCGGTCGATTTGGGCGAACTACTCTCCGACGATGCAATCGAACGCGCAAAGGCGATTGCTCCGATGCTGGTTCTCAGTGCAGTCAGTTTGGAGGAACGAGTCTATGAACTTCAATCGAACCCGCATGATTCCACTCAAGTCAAAAGCAAAGTGAGTCTGGTTGGACTCACGAAGGAGGGAGAACTTCGTGAAGAGTCTCTGATTCTCGCGACGGGAGGTCGGAAGCAAACCGAACACGCATACCTAACGATCGTTTCGATGACTTGTTCAGATCCGAAGGTAACCGTCGAAGCGATTCGTGACGGTGGTTTTCGCGAATGCGTCGTTCGAAGCGACAACGACGAACTGTCGTTTGGCAAGCAGCTTCACTTCGGCATGGCTCGCATCCTTAATGAATTGCTGCGTCCGTTGCCCGTTACCGGAAGGTTGGTCAATTTGACCTCAGCAACCGAGGACCTGCATGATCAAGAGACGCACTCAGATCTGGGAGCACAGGAGATTGGTCGCTTAGCATCACGATTGTTCCCTGACTGCGGCTCTGAACACGCCAAAACGGCGACAGACGTTCTCGTCGAGGCCGCTTCCATGGCGCGAGCGACTCCCGAAGGCTCGCCTTTGATTGCAGCTCGTGTCCACCGCTTCTTTCGCGGTATCCCAGGAATCTGGGCGTGTGCGGATCGTTATTGCTCCGCTTTGCCAGCGGCGGCGAGAGGGAAGGGGCCGACGGGAAAACTAACTGTCCAGCCTCGTCGCGAATGCGAGTGCGGAAGCCGGGTCTTTGAGCTGTTGGCCTGCCGAAACTGTGGTACCGCGATGTTTCAAGCCTACGTTCAAAACGTTCGCAAGCCGACTTACCTTTGGACGGAAGATGTGGGGGAAATCGACGATGCTGAAGACGCCGTTCAGCCGATTCAGTTGTGCCTGATCGAACCAGAGAATCCCGATGGAACCCGCGGAAGGTGGCTGGAGCCAAAGACAGGCCGATTGTTCACGAATGCAACCGACTCGCCGTCTTGTCGCGAAGTCTTTGTTCCTGAACTTCAAGCGGGGGTTCAGCGGAAAGCCGGCTTGTTCGGAACGTGCCCACGGTGCCGTGTCCAGCACGCAAAGATTTCCGACATGGCGACCAAGGGCGATGAACCATTCCAACACTTGGTCTCCGCTCAGTTAATGTCGCAACCGCCGACTCCTGGTAATGAAACCGCGCTCCAGGGACGAAAGCTCCTTGTATTCTCTGATGGGCGACAACCAGCCTCGCGGCTCGCTGGAAAGCTGAAGTCGAATTCACTCCGGGATTCTGTGCGGCCGCTTCTGATCCGTGGGCTTCGCTACGTTGCTGAAAGGTGGTTTGAAGGAAGAACCCGTGACATCTCAATTTCGCATGCCTATGCCGCCTTGCTCTGCGGAGCGTTTTCTCAAGAAGTCTCGCTGCGTCCGAGTTTGAAGGAACGTGAGCAAGAAAATTTCAAGCGAGCAATTTCGGCAGTTGAGCAGCTCTGTCAATCACGCAAAGGGAGTCGCGCCGCATTCCTCGATGTATCGGAGCAAATCGCCGAACAGACGCCTGCGGACTTGCTGATCTCATTGCACGAGGTCATGTTCAACCCGCTCAGCGGCATGCAAAGTCTCGCGTTGGGGAAGTTCGTTCCCCTTTTGCCAGACTACGTTTGGGAACTGATGTCTTCCTTACCGGCTCCTGAACAGCCAGCCCAACTGCAATCAGAAGGTGAGTGGCGAAAAGCGTTGCTCGATTTTTGGATCGGATGCATGGTTCGAGTGCGAGCCGTTCGCCTGCCGGGGACACCCCTGGAATGGATCGGAACACGCGAGGGTGGCGTTAGGATTCAGCGAAGCGCCGGCAAATTCAACACCTTGATGACACAACGTGTTTCACCATCCTTTTACCGAGCCAACCTATCCGGCGGAAACGCTGGCACTGGGATCTGGCAAGTGTTCCTCCAGGAACGACTGGGGTGTTGCCTTACTGCTGATGAATACGTTCTTGATCCAAAAAGGATCGCGATTGATTTCGACACGACATCGTGGTTTCGGTGCGATAACTGCACGTCGGCTTTACCCTGCGATCCATTCGATACCGACATTTGTTCCGAATGTGGTTGTGAGGGAATGCTTCAGGAACTCTCGCGAGAAAACCGCAGCGTTCATGATGTCTTCATGACTCGCAAAGGATTCTATCGAAAGGATGTCGATGACACATCAATCGACCTTCGACCATTTGTTGCGGAAGAACACACAGCAGCCATTGGAGCCATTGAGTCGCAAGATGCTTTTTCGCGCGCCGAGTGGCACGAAATGCGTTTTCAAGATTTGGATGTAGACGGTCCCGGTGGAGAACCCGGAGGGATCGTTGATATCCTGAGCTGCACAACCACAATGGAAGTTGGGATCGATATCGGCAGTCTTACGGCCGTGGCTCTGCGAAACGTTCCCCCGAACCGTGCCAACTATCAACAAAGAGCTGGGCGAGCGGGACGCCGAGGGTCGGCATTGTCGACGGTTATCACGTACGCCGATCAGGGAACTCACGACCAGCGTTACTTCCGGCATCCGGCCGAAATGATTAGCGGCCCTGTCAAAGATCCCGTCTTGAACCTTGAGAATTCAGAGATTGTCCGTCGGCATGGGTTCGCACTGCTTCTAGGCCTGTTTCAACGTGAGCGAATCGATGGGACTGACGCAACGCAGCAGACCTCCAATCTTTTCTCGTCTCTCGGAAAAGTTGAGGACTTCCGCTTCGGCGGTCCCGAAGAGTTCAGCTACCGTGGTTTGGCCAGTTGGCTAGAAGCCAATGGAGAATCGCTGCTTCAATCCTTAAAGCAGATTGTCCCACGCGAGTTCTTGCAAAGCGACGCGGCGGATTCGATAGAAGCAATTCCATCATTGCTTCTAGCCGAACTAACCAAGATCGGTTGCGGGGAGGCGACACCGGAGCCGGTTGAAACGCCAGAAGAACGTAACAAGTCGGCTTTCGCCATGCCGGACGATGTATTCTACGACGAAGGGTACGACGATACGACAGCGGCTGGAAACGCGACGAATGAGGTAAGTCCGGAGATCCCGGAAACAGGCCGTCAAACGGTCAACCTGCTCGACCGTCTATTCGAGAAGGCGACGCTTCCGTCCTACGCTTTCCCAACGGACGTGGTTAGCATGACGGTGTTCGATACCAACCGTTCCAAGCCATTTCGCCGTCCTGTGATCAAGTACGCGCCGCAGCGTGGACTGGAACAAGCGTTATCGAGCTACGCACCCGGTCGCGAGATCTTTATCGACGGAAAACGGTTCTACTCATTTGCTCTTTACAGTCCAATGTTTGGCGATTTGAAAAGAGCTTGGGAGCAACGCAAGCTATATTTTGAGTGTGAAAAATGCGGGTACGCTCGACTAGAGGAACTTGATTCCGGATACATGGAAGACCAAAGGCTTGCATGTCCTTCCTGTGGCGATCAGTCAGGACTTGGTCCTGCGATCACTTGGATGGTCCCACCTGGATTCGCCCATCCAGCCGAGATGGAGGAGGAATTGGCTGTCGACCAGCCTCCAGACTACACACGTCCGACCCAAGCAAAACTGAAGGCACCGTTTAACGATCCAGACTTACCCGGCGAAGACTATGAATTCGGAAACCGTGGTTTCACAGTGTGGACCAAAAAAGAGGACTTGTTCCTGACCAACCGAGGCGCGGAGGGGCCCATTGATCGTGGATTCATACTTTGCACTTGGTGCGGCCGAATCGAACCGGCCGGATGGCGTGACCCAGACCGGGCGTATCTGAACAATTCCTATCGGACTCGCGCGAGAATCCCACATCCCAAACCGTTCCCGAATCATCGTGAAAAGCCGAATTGCACAGGTTTGATGAAGATTGTCAGCCTTGGAACAACGTTTCGGTCAGACGTATCGCTGTTTCGTTTCCGCATGGGCGACAACGTGATGTTGATGCCGGGAACTTCTCTCGCAAAAATTTGCTTGACGACAATCGCACAAGCGGTCGCACTCGTCGCCGCCGAAGACCTGGAACTTGATCGCGGGAACATCGGAGCTGAATTCCGTGCGGCCCAAACCCCTGGTGGCAAACAGGGAACCGAGGTGGATCTCTACCTCTACGACACGACACCTGGCGGTGCGGGATTCGTTAAGGCAGCCGTCCGTGACCCGGTCAAACTGCTTGCGGATGCTTCTGCTCTATTGAAAGCCTGCAGCTGCGGAACATCCTGTTACAAGTGCCTTCGCTCGTACGACAATCGTTTTTTACACCAAGACTTGGATCGTGAAATTGGTGCTGCACTTCTCGACCACATTCTTGGTCGCAGCGAGAAACCGTCGCTTGACGAACTAACGGAATCAAAGTTGCTGGAGACAATGGCCGTCGATTTAAGAGACCATGGCGAAACCGTGGTGGTCAAGCCTGGACATCTTATTCTCGAGTCACAAGGCGACAAAGTGATTGTGATCTCCCATGCTCTCCTACCTGGTGTGCCGGCAACGGAGGCCGCTAAGCAGGCCAGCCAATCCGGCCGTAACGTTGCCCAGCCAATTGACCATTTGTGCATCAAGCGAGCGTTACCAGTTGCCGTCGAGCGTTGCGGCACGTCGGTCCGGAATGAAATCACCGCATCGACTCCGCTTCCGGAAGGTTTGAAACGCAGCGATAGTGGGATTCCTCTCCACAATTGCCGCAGTGTGGCGTCGGGCTCAGCGACCGGTCAACCAAGAGCGGAGCTGAGTATCGCTGGCTATCAACCAGATCAGGTGATCCTGCTTGAAGTCGACGGCCCCCAAATGGAAAGATTCTCGCTTTCGGTCGGTGAAGAGAAAGTGAACTTGAATCCCGGCACGGTGCTTGTCTTTGAGCGATGCGACGAGCAGATGAATCAATCGAAGCACGATCGACAAATGTGGCTAATCGAATCGCCGACCGAGGCTTTCCGTGCCACCCGATGCTCGGTCACCTTTGCCATTTGCCAATGGAGTAAATGGCAAGAAAAAGACACTGTGCAAATCAGGTATTTATCAGCAAGTCGCAATGCCACCGGCCAGCGTGTGTCGCCCGAGACGATCAAAGTGATCGGTCGACCAATCGGGTTGGTTCGGCGTGGTGTTTACCATTCACTCGCCTGACAGAATGGCATCTTAACTCAGCAGGATTCACTATGGCGACTATGCGACCCGATATCGACCCAGACGACATTCCGTACGATTCAGAACGGCTTGTCTACCGTGCGTTGAAAGAACAGCTCGGCAATGAGTTTGTTGTCCTTCACTCATATCCCTGGCTGCGACCAGATCGCGATGGCACGTTGCGCGAGGGCGAAGCGGACTTCATCGTTTTGCATCAAGAGAAAGGCATGTTGGTGCTGGAGGTCAAAGGTGGCGAACTGCGATACCAAAATGCAACTTGGGAACGAAAGAAGAAGCACGGCTACGAGCCGATCACCGACCCGTTTAAGCAAGCTCGTGGCAGCATGCACTATCTCGTTGATCGAATCGAAAAACAGACCGCCGGCGATGTTCGGCCGCACCACTTCAGCTACGGTCATGCCGTTGTCTTTCCGCACGATAACTACACTGGTGCGATTCCGCCGGGGGCTGATGTGTCGCTGATTCTGTCACGGCGACAAATGAACTCGATGGATACGGCGATCGAGTCCGCGATGGCCAGTTGGCCACAACGCCCCACGCCGCTAAGCAACCATCAGTGGCGTCGAATGGCAACCGCTTTGTTGCCCGAGTTCAAACTGTTTCGCCCCATCGTCGGCAGTGCCAGCGATGTGTTCGACAAGATTCAAGAAATGACGGACGAGCAGATTGAACTGTTGGGTGGTTTGTACGAAGACAATAACCGCGTATACGTCTCCGGCGTGGCTGGCTCAGGGAAAACGCAGCTCGCGTTCGACCGAGCGATTCAACTGGCCAAGAATGATAATCGCACGTTGTTCGTTTGTTACAACCGACATCTGGCCGACCATCTTCGCCGGAGCCTCGATCAGCATCCCGACCAAGGGCTACTCGAAAAGCGATTGACGATTGCCCACTTCCATCAACTCGCTCGCGAGATCATCGAAGATGCAGGTGTTGATTGGGATCCGCCAGAGTCGCCTCAATCAGGTTCAAATTTCTTTGTCGATGATGTACCCGATCTGATTGAACAAGCCGCCTATCTTGCGATGGAGGAGGGGGAAGATGTGCAGTATGACGCAATTGTCATGGACGAGGCCCAGGACTTTCATTCTCGCTGGTGGGAAGTCTTACAATGCACGCTTCTGAAGAATGCCGAGGACGGGACGCTATTTGCGTTCGCCGACCCAGTCCAAAGATTGTGGGACTGGGCACCGGCCAAACCGCCGGTCGCGTTTCAAACGAAATACAATCTGCGTCGTAACTGTCGCAACAGTCGCTGGATCGCTCGCACCAGCACGACGATCGCCAAAACGGAGGCCAAGTTCTTCAAACGATCACCGCTTGGTGGGAAACCAGCGATCAGCACGGTGCCGACCCTTGCAGCAATGAAAGGTATCGTCTGTAAAGCCGTCGAAAACTTGGTTGGGCAACACGATATCGGCCCGTCACAATTGGTCCTGATCGGACCGCGCGGCCTCGAAAACGGATCACTCGCCGATGTATCGGAAATTGCTGGCATCGCTCTAACCAATGATACGCGTGCATGGAACCGCGGCGAGGGGATTTTGGTCACGACAGCCCGAAGCTTCAAAGGGCTCGAAGCGGATGTGGTTGTTGTCTACGATTTGGACCGAATCTCGAAAGGCTTTTCACATGTCGACTTGTACGTTGCCTGTACACGCGCCCGCTCGCACGTCCATTTTCTAGTTACCGGACGAGAAATGCTCGCCGACATTAAAGCCGCGATACAGAACGCCGGAAAGGAACTGGGAGAATAACTCGATGGAATCATTTGTCACCTACAGCCGCGATGAGTTCTCGAACAAGCTAGGACTCGCTGACTACCTTGAATCGGACCAGGACAATAGCGTCCCTTCGCCTTGGGGCATTGCTAGATTGATCCGACGGGAAGTTCGTCGCCATGGTCTCGCGACGCGACGTGAACTGCGAAAGGCAATCGAACCATTCTTGATCGCGGCTGGCTTTGAGGGAGATGCGAACAAGGCTATCCATTCTGTCGCAGTCCGAATGGTGGATGTTGGTGAACTGGCTGACTTGAAGGTCGAAAATCAACGCGGTTATTCGGCGATACCATCGCGTTGGATCAAGCTAAGTGACACGGACGCGGTGTTGTTGGGAACAACCGCGACGGAGACTCATCGATTTTCGTCGTATCACCCTAACCAATTCCTAAGAAGGTTTCGTCCGTCAGATGCGATTGTCACGGACCTGAATCGTATCGGTGTGAGCGAACAATCGTTTGAAGATTGGCTAGGGGAACCGAGCTGGAAATCGCTTAAAGACCAGAAGGATGGTATTGGCTCGCTCGCCGATCTTTTGGAATGGCAAATCAGCCAACTTGACCAAGAGGGCAGCCCATTGTTCATCAACGACACCAAGATCTTGGCAATCAATCATCGACCGGGTGAGTTCTTCGGAAGCGAGCGAAAGCCCGAACGCACTCGCTGGACATCTCCTAGCAAGCTTGATGATGGTATTTACTTGGGTGCTCAGCCTGGCCGAAACGAGCAACACTGGATCCCCATTCTTCTAAGAATCGACGGCAGTCAAGGCAAATCAATCATGCTCAACTGCCGAAATGATGCGATCGCTACCTACGAGTTAAGGAACTGGATGTTGATCGCGATTGGCGCAAGAAATGGGCAACCGGAGCTGATCGACGCCGACAACCATGATAGTGAAATCCAATGTACGTTCCCTGTTCCCTCGCAGATCAGCACCATACTTAGTTTGACAGGTGAGCCGACTGGTAGATGGCAGCGATATGCGGTGCTCGACGTACGACTGACCTACCAATGGCTCGTTCGTGCTGTCCCAGAGTTGCAGATTCGTCATCTGAATTGAGCCCCAAAAAGAAAACCGATGTCGTCACCCACAAGCCAATGCGTTTTATCGCAACAGCAGAAGACCAAGATTCAAAAGCTGCTTGGCGGTAACACTTCCGATCAGATCCTGCTGGCGGTGATATTGATCGAAACGTCGGGTGCCACGGCCGACGACGCTTTGGATTTGTTCTCGACTCCGATCATCAGCATCATTGTGAATACTTGGGATACTGAAGTTTGGAATGCCGTCGCACCACTTCTGCAGGAACACGAGACCCTCTGCCAAAGCTTCAGAGACTTTGTCGAGAAACGATTGCTCACGAAAAATCAGGACTTTCGCAAACGCTTTCTCCGAAATCTCTTTAGGCATGCAGCCAGCCCAGTCACCTCGTTGATGAAAGATTGTTGGTTTCTCTGCAAGCTCGATTCATGGGTTCTCAGCGAACTGCCGACGTTACCTGACGCCGCATTTGAACCGTTGGCCAAGTACAGCGTTGCGATGAGGCGACGAGTCGCTGGTTGGTACCTGGACTATCTCGCTAAAGTACTGGGAATTCCCGTGCTATAGTGTGCGTTTGCCGTGATCTTTGGACAGCGATCCTTGAAAGATGACATCTACGCCTTGCCGCATCAAATCAGCCGTCGTTTCGACTTGCGTCGCATCGTTGAAATCACGAAGTTCAACGATATTCAAACCTTGTCGATGCAGCATCGCTAAGTAGGCGGCTTCGTGAGCCAACCCATTTTCAGCAAGTCGATCGAGTCGAGCGTTGTGACCAAACGGAACCTCGATCTCGCCGTTGGCACGCCGCATGTCGAGCGATGTCGCATGCCTACAAGCCAAAAAGTTGGAAAGTTCGGTGGCAGAGAAGATGTAGTCGTGGTTGTTCTTTTTCATGCTTGCCGTGTGATTCAGGACTTGGGATTTCGGATTGGTACGCGATAGCGGTTGGCTTCTTCAGTCAAGGAAATCCACATCTTGACCGGGCCTAACAGAAGATTCTGGCCGCTGCTGCATGCCCGGAAACCGCTCGCATGATTGCCGTTGCGATCTTGGCCCCGCCCGCGTGCGACGGTTCAATCGGTGAGACTTCTGAGTAGTCGGTTGGATCGTTGCAGAGCAAACGCAAGTCGATCAGGTCGAGGCCGTTTTTAAACGCCGTTCGGGTGATGGTGTCGTTGATGATTGCCAGACCGGCCAGCGCCGCGTCGTCGAGTCCCGGTACGCAGTCGTAGATTGTGCAAACGGTCAGCGGCAGTTTGATTTGACGCAACTTGCCGATCACCTGCTCGTACTCATGCTCCAGCGTCGCAATGGCCACCTTCATTTTCCCGAGCGACGCGTACACGCTGTCGCTCGACTCGCCCATCACCGAAGATTGCAAGTACAATGCATCGTTGCCGCCGACGCTAAGCACCAAGTGAGTCGCTGCTTCGGGAATTCGTTCGATCTGCCGCAGGACCGAGTTGACCACTGCCCAGTCGACGGCAACCAGCGAAGCTGTGTCGGGCGCTGTCAGGTTCGCGAATAAGTGCTCGTGGACGCTGTGGCCGTCGGGGACGTAGATCTTGTTGTCAAAGATCGAATCGCCCAACAGACAGATGTGCGTGGTAGTGATCATGCTTTTAAGCCATTGTGGTTTTGCGGTTCTTAACGTAGTGGACGAGGCGACGAGTCCCGTCCCGCTGGACTTGTCGCCTCGTCCACTCTCAGTGATCCCAAACGCAGAAAAGATCAAGCGTCGAACAGATCACCGATCGCATCGCCCATCATGTAGTGGATATCAGTCCGCGATTCCCAATCGGCGAGTGAGAACTCATCGGCGATCTTTTGCAACCGCTCAGGTGTTGTCGTGTTGCCGTGATAAACGATGCTGGTCTTCTTTGTCGGCGACCATAGCACTCGGCCACGCGGCACGCTGAAGTATTCTTCAAAATCAGTCAGACCCAATTGCATCGCCGCGTCGGGCCAAAGGTCGTTGTGCGCGTCATCGCTATCGCACAACCCGGTCGCTCGATCGACTTCGCCAGGAGCGTGTGGGAACGAAACGATCTGCGATCCGTTGTCCCACCAGATTCCAATTTGTGGTTACTTATTCAAATTCATGATCGGTACGCCGTATTTCCGCATTTCGAGTCTGGACAAACGGTTTCACCCAACCGCACTGCCTCACCGCAGTGTTCACAAAAGCGCCGTCGTTCCCGGCCAAGAGCTTCACAATCATCTTTTGCATCTTCCTGGCTCCCTTTCGTCGTTGTGTTTTCACAAAATGCTCCATCCCTCAACCTTGTCATCGGGCCGCCGCGGTCGCGACAAAACTTCCCATCGTCTTTCACGATAAATGCTGTCGCCATGAATTGTCTCCTTGTTCGACGTAGTTCAAAACCTGATGAATATTGGGGCGTTCGTAGCCCTCCCTCTTCGCTCCCTTACCGGTCTGCTCATCGGCCGCGAGTTTCGTCATGTTGGAACGGTGCACTTCGTCGAGCAAAGGTTCAACCGGCATTCCGGTCGCGACCGCATCGCCCAGCAACACGGTCATACGATCGGCCCACGCGTCCGCCGCAGCCACCAAGTCATCTTCGCCATGAGCCTCGATCCATTCAGCCAATTCTTCGACAGCCATCAACGCCCGCCGAGTCAATTGCGTCTTCTGGCTGTCACGGCGATTGAATGAATCGACGGTCTGCCGGAGTGTTCGTGCCAGATCGCGATCAAGGTTAGCATCGTGGTCGAGCAGCTTCAGTGAGTCGGATACGGTTTCGCCGATTTGTAACTGTTCACGGTTTAGCGCGTACGTCGAGCCAAACTGCTTGAGTTAGGTTCGATTCTAGCCGATTGGTAGCAGCGGCGGCGGTCGCTGGCCGCGAAAGAAATGCTCAAGCGATGTCCGCAGAACTCGACGATGAGCAACTCACCCACCAAAATTCACCACCAGCGTCGCTGGGGCGGTGGGAGCTGCGCGCCGAGAAACTCCGCAGCCAACCGCGAAACCTTCATCAAGCTTCGCTTGATTAAGGACTAGGTAGCCGCAGCTCTCAAGATTCGATTGCGTGCCCACCGGGCCGCGTTGTCCCAACGTCTCGCGGGAGCCTCTCCCGCGTTGCATGACAGAGACTCCAGCCTGAGCTGACTCAGCAGGACAAAACCTGCTTCACCAATGAATCCGGTGCACGGGTTTCTTATTCGTCGTCGTGAACGAATTTGGCTCTCCAATTTGGTTCGAACGCAAAACCAAAAAGGTACTCACCGGGTCGGCGTGCAGGTGATCGTGGGCGGTCGCGCTGCGTGATTGACTCGCTGCACTATCTGGCATGGCAAACAGGGTGCAGCGGAGATGGGTGACCGTCGCCGGCGTCCCCGTGACAGCAAAGTACCACCACACGTGGCCCCCCTCACTTTGCCGTCCCACCCAATGATACGCATGTGCGATCTCGGGTGATTGTTTAGCTGCCGTCACTTCGCTTTGCGTGCCAAAACGAAGTCGCTTTCGAAGGACCGTCAACGCAGCATTCTGTAACTCCTCGGGCTCCTTGACGAGGTCCTCCACCGAGGACTTCGATACCGAACGGAGGAGCTGTTGCTCATCGGCGATACTCACACGCAGCGCAACTTCGACTTGCTGTGTTTTCTCATTGAACCGTAGTTCTGCGAGCGACTCCTGCGCGGGGTGCAGGAGCGTGACCGACATGAGTAGGCAGGCGAGAAGGCTCATTCGTCGTCGCCCTCATCCGATTGTGTCTTGGCGGCCTTCTTCTGACTGGGCTGCTTTTTCATTGGCCGAGCGACCTGTTTGTCCTTGCCCGTGTCGCTCTGCTCATCGGCCTCTTTGTCCGACTTTTTATTCTTCATTGCGTCCAGTTGAGTCTCCGACTCTTCATTCTTGCGGGACTTGTCCGACTTCTTTCCAGCCTTGTCAGCCTGCGCGGGGGCGGCTGATTTTGCCTCCGCCTCGTCCGACGCTTTCCCATCATCTTTCGCGGCGTCCTCGTCAGCTTTTTTCGCAGCCTCGGCTGCTTTCCGCATGGGATTGCCTCCATCCTTCTTACTCTTGTAGAGCTCGAATCGGGTGGGCTCGATCTTAGGTGGCCAATGGTTGTTGCTCTTGTCCGTGTCGGCGATCTCTCGCTTAGGATCGATCTCAAACCGCACGATTTCCTTCTCAGTCAAAAATACTTTCTTGACCTCGTTGGAATTGTATCGCCAAATTTCCGGTGGCAGCACGACGTGCTCTTGCGTGTTGTCGGCGTAATGGATTCGCAGGGGAATTGGCATTACCAATCCACCCTTGTTGAGAAACTTGACAACATAGAACTTGGTGGTCCGGCGCAGCATCGCCCGCTGCTCCTCGTCAAGCGACTTCAGATGCTTTTGATAGGCTTCCCGGTCGGACTCTTCGACCTTGTCTTCGTCATAATCAGGAGCGTTGTAGAAGTCTTTTAGTCCAGGCTGCCAATCAATGCGCCGCTGTAGCTCACTGTCGCGTTCTTTGGACAACGTTTTTTCCTCGGTTTCTTCCTTGCGCCGCTTCCGCTCATATTCATCGTCAGGATCGCCACTGTCGATCAAGAATAGTTCGACAGAGTCGATTGCGATGTCGACGTGGTCGGTGCTGTAAAACCAACCTCGCCAGAACCAATCAAGATTCGTGCCTGCGGCGTCTCCCATCGTCCGGAAAAAATCTGCCGGAGTTGGGCGTTTGAATTTCCATCGGCGGGCGTACTCGCGAAATGCAAAATCAAATCGCTCGCGCCCGAGCACTGTTTCACGCAGGATGTTCAGTGCTGTGGCAGGCTTGCCGTAGGCGTTGTTGCCGAACTGCAAAATCTCGTCGCTGCCGGTCATGATTGGCCGCTGATTGCCACCTCGCATGTAGGGAACAATTTTTTCAGCCGGTCCCCGGCTCGACGGATAGTTCTCTTCCCACTCTTGCTCAGCAAGATACTGCAAAAACGTATTGAGACCTTCGTCCATCCACGTCCATTGCCGTTCGTCACTGTTGACGATCATCGGAAAGAAGTTGTGACCGACCTCGTGGATCACCACGCTGATCAAACCGTATTTGGTCGCCTTGGAATACGTGCCATCTTTCTCCGGCCGCGGTCCATTGAAACAGATCATGGGATATTCCATGCCATAGATCGGTCCGTTGACGCTGATCGCAACATCGTAGGGATATTCGAACGTGTATCGCCCATAAACCTCGAGCGTGTGTGCCACGGACTCCGTCGAATACTGGCTCCATAAGGGCTCGGCTTCATTGGGATAGTAGGACATCGCCGTCACCGTGCGATCACCAACTTTCACGGACATCGCGTCCCAAATAAACTTACGACTTGCTGCCCATGCGAAATCCCGCACGTTCTCGGCGTTGAAGCTCCACGTTTTGGTCTGCTCCGCAGAATCCTCCGACTTTTTCGACTCACTCTTCTTCGCTTCATTCTCCTTTGCCTCCTCGGGCGTGACAATGAAGGTGGGCTTCTGCTTATCCGCAATGGAACTGAGCCGCTCAATCCACTCCTCTTTCAACACTTCGTGAGGATTCGACAACGTACCAGTGGCGGCCACGACCATGTCCGCAGGCGTGGTGATGTTGACGCGGTAGTCACCGAGCTCAAGTGTGAACTCACCCGCCCCTAGAAACTGATTGTGCTGCCAGCCGGTGTAATCGGTGTAAGCTGTCATGCGAGGGTACCACTGTGCAATTTCGAAGATCGCGTTGTCGTCCTCCTCAAAATACTCAAACCCACCACGAGCGCGGATCAGCGTCGCGTCGACGATATTGTAGTGATAAGTGATGTCAATTCGGGTGGACTCGCCCGCAGCCAACGGCTCTGCCAAGTCGACTCGCATCATCGTGTCGACGATCAAGTGCGATAACGGACTGGGTTGCCCTTGGTCGGCATCAGCGCCCTCATCCATGGCTCCTTGCGTGACCGCGTCAATTTTGTATCCGCCATCAAATGTCTGCTCGGTAAGCAGCGTTTGCACAGACGAAAACGAGGCACGACCCGCCAGCGAGGGAGCCGGGCGGCTCATGATTGCCGCAGAATCTTTCCGGAAACGATTCTGGTCGAGCTGAATCCATACGTAGTTCAGCTCATGGGGTGAGCGATTGTGGTAAGTGATCGAGCAGCGCCCCGAAAGACTGCGTTTGGCAGCATCGAGTGTCACGTCAATGTCATAGTCAGCACGCTGCTGCCAGTACAGCGGTCCAGGAGCCCCTGACGCCGTTCGATAGACCCCAGGTGTCGGGAGCCAACTCTCGATCGAGTAAAATGGGTCCGTGGAATCGGCATGCTTGGGATTGCTCAGTGGCTGGGCCGACACTGAGGCAGTCACCAGGAAACCGAGAACTATGAATGAGAAAAATCGGATCACAGAGCACCTCCAACGCGAACGAGTCAAAGCGGACATCATAGTTAGTCTGCGCAAGATAACACGGGGGTACTACAGCTTAGGACGTCGCAGCAGCCATCAAAGCAATGCTGCGAACGTTTCTGTGATTCTCCACCGTTGGCAGAGAGCGGCTGCGAACGAATCCCCCAGCCTTCACCTACGGTTCCCAATTGTACATTGACGGGCATTTGCTGGTCGGTTCTCGTACGCTCTGCGGTCGACAAACCAACTCCAGGCCTGTGGCCTGATTTGACTTGTGTATAACTGACAGTCACACCGCCCCCTGAACCAATAGACACAAAAATTCTTCCACTCTCCTACTCTGGCCTTATTCATGAATTCAGCGGAAAAATCAGCATCCGTAAGCTCCCACGAACTGCCGACGGGCTTCCGCTTTGCCGGTGCCACCGGCGGCATTAAAGCCAGCGGCAAATCGGACGTGTCGCTGATCGTGTCTGATCGTCCCTGCGTGGCCGCCGCCGTCACGACCACCAATCAGGTTTTTGCGGCGCCGGTGCAAATCTGTCGCGAGCGAACGCCCCGTGCGACCTGCCGTGCTGTCATCACCAATAGCGGGAATGCGAATGCATGTACGGGCCAAGAAGGCATCGATGACGCGATCGCCATGTGTGGACAGGTTGCCAAACTCATCGGCTGTGATGCCGAAGATGTCTTGGTAATGAGCACCGGCGTCATCGGCCAGCGCCTGCCGATGGAGAAGGTTCAGCGTGGAATTGAACTGGCCAGCGAAGCACTCGGTAGCAGCGAACGCGATTTTCTAGCCGCTGCGGATGCAATCTGCACGACGGATAGCTATCGCAAGACCGCGTCGACCACCTTTCAGACGGATGGAAAGACCTACCGAATTGCAGCGATGTGCAAGGGAGCAGGCATGATCGCGCCCAACATGGCCACGATGCTGGGCGTAATCGTCACCGATTTTCCCATGAGCGGCCCAGAGGCTCAGGCATCACTAAGTCGAATCGTCGAACGGACATTCAACCGGGTCAGCGTCGATGGCCACACGAGCACCAACGACACAGTGGTCTTACTGAGCAGTGGCGCAGGCGACTGGGTCACCTCCGACGAAGCTGCTGCCGAGTTTGTGGAAGCGGCAACCGACACCTGCTTGAAACTGGCCAAGCTCTTGGTTGCCGATGGCGAGGGCGCCGTTCGCTTTTTTGAGGTCGCCGTCGAGGGCGCGAGCAACGATGCTGACGCGCTGACCATTGCCAAGTGCGTTGCGGCGAGTCCACTGGTCAAGACTGCGATCCAAGGCGGCGATCCCAACTGGGGACGAATCGTTTCCGCAGCGGGATACGCGGGACCTCCCATCGAAGTCGGTAAAACATCGCTGTCGATCGAGGGGCACTGCGTATTTCGCGACGGCCGTCCGCTTGCCTTTGACGCCACCGACATGAGCGGCCGGATGAAGCAAGCCTCCGAAGTGAAGCTGTTGCTGAGAGTCGGCGACGGCTCCGGTGCATCGAAATATTGGTCGAGTGATTTGACCGAAGACTACGTTCGGTTCAACTCGCTATACACGACCTAGATCCCGTGGGGGTTGTGGCGTCCTACCGCTGGGAAATATCCTGTTAGAAAAAAATCGATACGAAAAAAACGCGATGAGGAAACTCATCGCGTTTTTCGTGAATCAGATCGATCGGTTAGGCTGACGCCAAACTAATCCTTGGAGCTTTCCATTTCGGTTTCAGCACCCTTGGGGGTGTTATCGTCATACTTAGCTTCCGGGATCGCGTCGTTGTCGCGAACGGGAATGACTTCGTGGTAGACAGCAAACTCTTCGTCTTGCGACTCGCTATCTTGACTGACGGCTTCTTCGGTCACATTTGCAGCCGCCGAGATCGCCTCGATGACCTTGCGTTCGACGATTTGGTTTCGCAGTGCGTCCATTTGGCCCGACTTTTCAAAGCGAGCACGCACCTTGCGGGGCGACGAATCGCTTTGCTCGGCGATCAGTTGGATTTCTGCCTCGAACTCTTCGGGCAGGGCGTCGATGTTTTCATTTTCAGCAATTTGCTCGAGGATGAAGTGTTCACGCAGTGATGCCTCGGTACCGGCTTGCAGGTTCTGGCGACTGGCGTTGACGAACCGGCGAATCATGTCTTCATCGAATCCGCTGCGACGGAATTCGAGTACCTTGCGATCGAGCTCGCGTCTGGTTTGACGATTAACCAATGCCGGGGGCAGTTCGAACTCAGCGCCCTGGAGCAACTGCTCAACGATGGAGCTCCGCATTGCTTGCTCGGTGCGGAAGTTAGCCTGACGTTCGAGCGAGTTGCGGACAAAGTCTCGCAATTCGGTTTCGGATTCGAACTCGCCCAACTCTTCCAAGAAATCTGCAGTCAGTTGCGGCAGCTCAAGCTTCAGAACTTCCACGACGGTGAATTCGACGTCGATTTCCTTGCCCTGCATTGCTTCGTCACTGTGACCGTCGCTCAGTTTGGCCTTGCCCGTGATGACGTCACCTTCCTTCGCGCCCGTCATCATTTCGCCGAAGCTATCGCAGACGGCATCGGACAGGCTCAAACGATTCGATAGTGTGACGCGTTCCTCATCCATTTCGGACAGGGTGCGATCACCATCACGGAAGACCGCAGTGATGAGCAGTTTGTCCCCGGACTCTGCAGGGGCATCGCTCGCTTCGAGCGTGGCATAACGGGCCAGTACTCGTTCGAGAGCTGCGTCGATATCCTTCTCGGTGATTTCTTCGACGGGCTTCGTCAGGGAGAGGCCTTTCCAATTCGGCGTCTCGAATTCAGGGCGAACTTCGATACTGAATTGGTATTTGAAGGGTCCCTCTTCGGGTAACTCGATCGACTCATATTCAAAGTCGGGTTCACCGATGGCAGAAAATTCCGCTTGCTCGGTAACCTGGCTGAGGCTGTCCATCAGCAACGAGCCTTTGACGCGTTCCTCGATGCGATCTTTGAACTGCTTTTCAACCAGTTTCCGAGGTGCACGGCCGGCGCGGAACCCGGGCACTTGGGCATCGGGGACGAGTTCGTCGTAGGCCTCTTTCAGGTAGCGATCAACTTCGCCGCGCGGGATGGTCACAACAACTTCACGGAGGCACGCTTGTGGTTTTTCCACGGTGACTTCCAGTTGCAGCGGAGCCTTGCCGAGCGACTCATCGGTCGCGGTGGGATCAGTGTCGACGGACGTGGACATCCTGTATTCTTACTTATGCCAGAGGAGGGCGTCCCGAATGGGAGGGGCCGCCGCGGGACGGGAACTGTGTTTGTGTTTTACGGCCGTGCCGATGCAGGCACCGTGACCGAGAGAATCCCGCAAGTGTAATGCCCAGAGAGTCGACAAGGCAAGCCGACAGAGGAAAACTTCGACGAGGATTCCCGCACCCTCAAAAAAAAATTCGCAGGCGGAAAAAAAGATGGCTAGACACCCTTGTCACGTGGCCAGACGCTTCTATACTCTAGCCCACACGACAGGAGATGAGTCGCCAACAACAGCAACTCACCTGCAGGAATGTGTCATCACGCTCCTGTGCGTCCCCAACTTCTGTCCTGCCACGCGGCTGTAGCTCAGTTGGCAGAGCATCACGTTGCCAACGTGATTGTCGTCGGTTCGAATCCGATCAGCCGCTCTTGAAAAAAGCCATCGATATCGAATCGGTGGCTTTTTTTGTGCGCCCATCGCCGTACCACCTAGAACCACCGTCCCGATCCTGCGTCTTCAGGTCTCGGTCCGACGGTTCAATGTCGATGCCCTGAGCAGTTGACGCCCTGAGCAGTCGATGCTCTGAGCACCCTATCGCTCAGTTTCCTATTCCTACCACTTTAAAAAACGTGTGAGCAGTTCGATTCCTGGAGCTGTCAAGAAGCTCTCAGGGTGGAACTGCCAGCCTTCCATCGCAAATTCGCGGTGGCGAACGCCCATGATCTGCCGCTGCCCCCCAGTGTCTGTCCACGCGCTGACGATCAACTCATCGGGCAGTGTCGGTGGGTCAATCACCAACGAGTGATAGCGTGTCGCCACAAACGGGTTGCTCAGGCCGGCGAACAAACCCTGATCATCATGGACAATGTTGTCGGTCTTGCCGTGCATCAACTGCGGAGCACGGACAATCTTGGCGCCAAACGCTTGACCGATCGATTGATGGCCCAAGCAGACTCCGAGAATCGGTATCTTGCCAGCGAAATGGCGGACGCACTCCACACTCACCCCGGCTTCATTGGGTGTGCACGGCCCCGGTGAAATCAACAATCGCGTGGGCGACATCGCTGCGATCTCAGCAACGGTGAGATCGTCGTTACGAATCACCCGCACATCGACCTGAGGATCGATCTCGCCAAGTCGCTGGACAAGGTTGTAGGTGAAAGAATCGTAATTATCGATGACCAACAACATGGATGTTTTCCGGCAAACAGTTTTGAAAATGTCAAGAGAGATTCGGGGCAGAATAACGGAAAGGATATTCTTAGCGAGTCAATACGTAAACGCTCTTTAGAATTGACGCGGGGTCGGCGTATAATCGGGATCAGCGAAGGCCGATGCCTCGTCGTCTCACCATCGACTCAGGCTGACCGCGTTCGCAATTATCTCCTTTTCTTCTTGCTTTGCCTTCTTCTTGGACTCATCGACGTGATTTCGGTTCGCCCCAAAGTCGCTGAACTTGCCTTCCACTTGTTCAGTCGACCGATTCATCCCGAGTTGATCGTTGTGCAGCAGTCACGAATGATCCAACGCGGTCACTACAACGCCAAAGTCGACATCACCAACTGTGGACATGTCGTCACGTTCAATGGTGCCAAGTCAACGCTGTGCGAAGTGGCCACCAGTGCGCAACAACCATTGCCGACGCGACGCTGTTTGATCCATCAAACGCTCAAGGGCAGTCGTACAGAAGAGGCGACCTGCCAGAGTGGATTGGAATATCGCACGCACTTCCAACTCGAAACGGTCGGGGCTGAGATGTTTTGGATGGTCGGCCAACAACTCGGCAAAGGGCAAACCGAAGGCTTGCTGCATCGCTTTGGTTCAAGTGGCCGAATGGCGTTGGGAGCGATCAGCTACGTCAACATCGAAACGCGGCTCAACTCGATGCTCGTCCAGGCGATCCATACGTTTCCAGACGATTACGCCATCGTCAAAGTCGAATCACTCTTCACCCTGCCGGAGTAAGCGGGTTTGAACAACCGGCGGGCTTGGACGAGCATGGCCGACCATCTCATTGGCGTCATCGACCTCCAGGCCGGCGTGGCTGTCCACGGGATCGCAGGAAATCGCGCGCGTTACCTGCCGGTACGCCCACTGTGGCGATCCGGACACACCGCTGACGGCAATCCACTCGCTCTCGCAGATTGGTACCGGCAACAATTCCAAATTCGCAGTTTCTATGTCGCTGATCTTGATGCGCTGCAAGGCGCCGCGGTTCAACATACTGCGATCGAGTCGTTGATTTCGCAGGGCAACCCTGAGGACCAATGGCTGATTGACATTGGAATGTGCCAACATCACGCCGATTCTCAAACACGTTGGATGCAAAAATTCAGCGGTTCACACAGTCGCGTTGACTGGATCATTGCAAGTGAATCTGCGATGTCGACGAATCTGATTACCCACGTCTGTAACAGCATTTCCCCTGCGTCACTCGTCTTGGGCGTGGACTTTCGCGATGGCCGGTTTGTCGGCCCCGACTCGGGAGTCGAGCACTGGATTTCAGCAGCCGACCAGGCCGGCCTGCGGCGTGGGTTGGTACTCGACGTTGCTGTCGTCGGCACGAACGCGGGCCCAGGGACAGCAGAACTGTGCTGGTCTCTGCATCAGCGTTTGCCGACGTGGCACTGGACCTCCGGAGGAGGATGTCGGAGTGTCGACGATGTTGCGGCGTTCCTCGAGGCAGGTTGCGATCGCTGCCTGATAGCTTCGGCTTTGCTGCCGAAGCAAAGCGACATTCCCCGGACGGGAGCGTTGCCCCCATCCGTGCGGGATTGAGTTCGCCTGGGATATTCGCCCCGGCGTCTGTCGTTTAACGGCAATTGCCGCCGGGACATCCTGCACCAGTTTGCATTACCGGCGTGGAAACCCGCGTCGCGGTGCTGACTGGATAGCTGGCCGCGGAATACGAACCTCCGCCCGAGCAACAGCTGCTACTGGAATAAACAGGGGCACTCGTATAGGTGGATCCGCAGGAACTGCTGGGCCGGTACGAATGAGCCACCGCCCGGCGGGAAGACGAGCACCGTCGCGGTGCGCTCGTGCAACCCGAGCACGAGCTGTTCGAATAGGAATGACCGACCGTCGAACTCACTGGGTAGCTCTGCTGAGCGACCGGTTGGCTGTACTGGACTGCCGCGGGTGCGCTGTAGGTGACCACAGGAGCACTCGCGCCGCAGTTGGTGCAGCCACTTCCAGTGGCCATTTGTGCCTCAGCGACTGATGACAGAGTGACTCCGCAGGCGAGGACGACGGCCATGGTGAGCGAACGTGACAGGAATCGATGCGAGCAAATGTTCAAGAACATTAAGTTTTTCCACTGGGAGGAGTATGGGGACAAGCGGGCGACAATCGTTGGATTGCACGTATGAGAGTCTCAATGCGCATCTGCCACATCTGTCCGCCATCAAACGGCTAAATATTCTGAATAACCAGAACAAACCTCCCTCCCGATGGGCACACAGCGCCGTCATCGCCCCCCTAAAGAACTTCCTTGGAGAGCGATATTGACGCCGTTTCGCGAGGTGTCGTAGCGTCCGTTGGCACTTCTTCTCTCGTTTGGTAGGTCGCTCATCTTGTCTGCGAAGCTCATATTTCAGTCCCCTGCATCCTTCGTACTGGGCGTGCTGATCGCCCTGACGCTGGGATCTCCGCGACTCCATGGTCAGGACGCAGGCGCTCCTGAAGTTGCGTTTACGGAGCAATCAATATCCGTAGAAGCGATGGAGCGGGTGATCGCCGACCTGACCAGTCGCACGGACATCGATTCTGGAAAACGCGTGCAAGCGTTGGAAAACTATCAATCGGCGCTCAACAATCTGAAATCTGCAGTCGAGAACGAGGCCCGTCGCGTCGCCCTGGTCGGCGAAACCGAATCGATCAGTGAACAAGTCGAACGCCTAAAACAGCAGCGTGCCGGCCTAAAGGATCAGAAACCGGTCGTCCAGTCCGGACTGGCGCTGCAGGAGATGGAGCAATTACTAGCTCAGTGGGACCTTTTGCTAGCAACCCATAAAAAGACACGACAAACCGCCGAGCTGGAACTGCAGACTCGCTCGCAGCGACGCAAGGAAATCCGCGCTTTGATCGTCAGCAAAGAGCAGCGTATTGCAGATGCTGTGGCGCAGCTACAGTCGCTCGCGGCCGCCGAAAACTCACTGCAGTCGAACTCACTCGCAGCACGCTTATTGACTCGCCGCATGACGTTGTCCAAGGAACTGCCTGCCCTGCAGGCGGAGCTGGCTAAATACGACGCGGAGGATGCCGCCGATTTACAGCGGCTGCGATTCGATCTGGCAACCATCGAAACCGCATATCGCGAAAAATGCATCGAGCTACTGCAACAACGGATCAATGCGGCCCGCGAGGCCGAGGCAGAGCAGTCCATTCGCAGAACTCGCTATGAGGCCATTGCAGCGGCACCATCTTTAAAAGACTACGCGGAAAAGAACCAAGAACTGGCGGAAAAAACCAAGGCCCTCGCCGAACAACTCGTCATTGCTCAGCAGGAGCATAAGCTCGCCAGCGAGTTACACGAGTCACTCATCGCCCAATTCAATCGAACGCGTGCGAAGGTCAAATCAGTCGGCATGACCAGCTCCGTCGGCGCCTTGCTGCGGAAAGAAAAGAAGGATCTTCCAGACCTTTCCAGTCGGCGCGCCGCTGTCGCACTCCGGCAACCTCTCATCAACGATACTCAGTATTCCAACTTCGATTATGAAGACCAACGCCGAGAGGTCGGTGACGCGAAATCGCTGCTCGCAAAAATCTCTAGCGACGCTGGCGATAAACTCGACACTCGGCCAGGCTCGGTTCTCGACACGGCGCTGATGGAATCTGCGGCCGAAGACTTGATCGCCCGGCGTTCGGAAACTCTCGACACGCTGGTACGTAGCAATGACAAGTATTTTGATCAGCTAATCGAGCTTGATATGAAAGATCGACAGTTGATCAAGCTGGCCGCCGAATACGAAAACTATATCGATGAACGGGTGCTATGGATTCGGAGTAGTCGGCCCCTGACGACTGAACTCCGTTTAGATATGTCAGACACCTGGCTCGTCAATCCTGCCAAATGGATGGACGTAGCGGTCGCATTCGCTGCTGACATTCGATCGAAGTTTTACCTGTATGTACTGGTCCTCGTTCCCTGGGGCGTTCTACTCGCTCGGGGTAGCTTCCTGCGTCGGCAGATCGCGGGATTGGGGGAAATCGCCAACCGCGTGAATTGCCGCTCCATCTTGCCCACATTGCGAACGATGGCGTTGACGCTCGTCGTCTCGCTGGTATGGCCAACGCTATGTGCCCTGATTGCTTGGCGTTTGGAACGAATAGCCGGCGACTCCGAATTCATGCTTGCCATCAGCAATGGTTTCTACTGCCTCTCCATTGTCTGGTTCGCTACCGAACTGATTCGACAATCATGCCGTCCACTGGGACTAGGTGAGGCCCATTTTCGTTGGTCCACCCACGCCACACAGTCGGTGCGTCGTGGTTTACGCTCGGTTTCGATGATCGCGTTTCCACTGACTTTCGTCACGGCGACGTTGTGCATGAGCAATCAATCTCGTGGACATGATACGCTGGAGCGACTCTTCTTTGTCGCCGGAATGTTCTTGGTGGCATCACTTGTCTTCCGCTTGCTGACCCCCAGTGGCGTCTTGCGAGACTACTTCAACGTTGGGACCTCGGAATGGAGTGATCGCGGCAAGCGACTGTGGTCGATCGTGGGCGTCTGCCTGCCGCTTTCACTGGCGGGTCTAGCCATCGCGGGATATTATTACACCGCCGAAGTACTGTCCTGGAGGTTGTTTGAAACCTGTGGGTTTTTAATAGGGCTTTTGGTTGTTCGCTCGCTACTATTTCGCATGCTGTTGCTGCGTCGGCGATACCTGAGCATCGAACAGTCGCGGCAGCGCGCCGCTGCACTTGCCTCCAGCGATGAGCCGGATTCGCCGATGGTGGCGGGCATCTTGGCCGAAGATGCGAAAGCGGATATTTCGGCGCAGAGCGAGCAGTCGCGCCGGCTAATCAACACCGGCATGATCGCGTGCTCAATCGTCGGGCTGTGGATGATTTGGGTGCAGGTTCTGCCCGCCCTCAGCATGCTTGATAAATACGAAGTCTGGTCGGCAACTCAAGTCGCCACGACGAGCAACACGGAGAACTCAGCAGAGGTGACTCCCGTGACGGCGATGATGCCAGCAGCGGACAGCGCAGGTGACGATGGGCCGGACGGCTTATCTGACCAAAACAAGGCGGGTGCTATTACGCTTTCAGACCTGGTCTTTGCACTCCTGATCGTAGTGGTCACGTTTGTTCTGTTTCGTAACGGTCCCGGCCTGCTGGAAATTACGGTACTGCAACAATTGCCCGTCGACGCATCGGTGCGCTATGCGATCACCACCCTCGTCAGCTATGCGATCGTCCTGATTGGCACGATCGCCGCCTGTTCGACCATCGGCTTGAAGTGGTCCCAGATCCAATGGCTCGCCACCGCACTGACGTTTGGATTGGCCTTCGGGCTCCAAGAGATGTTTGCGAACTTTGTCGCTGGTTTGATCATCTTGCTCGAGCGACCGATTCGTGTCGGCGACATCGTGACCGTGGATGATGTCAGTGGCGTGGTCTCACGCATCCGTATTCGCGCGACCTCGATTACGAATTGGGATCGGAAGGAATACGTCGTTCCCAACAAGGAATTCATCACCGGACGTCTGCTCAACTGGACCCTTTCCGACAAGGTCAACCGGATCGTGATTAATGTCGGGGTCAGCTACGAGTCAGACACGGAACGTGCGCGTGAACTGCTGCTAAGATCGGCGAAGGAACACCCCCTCGTGCTCACCGACCCGCCCCCAGTAGCATGCTTCGAAGGCTTTGGTGACAGCGCTCTCAATATGGTGTTGCGGGTCTACCTGCCGTCGCTCGACAATCGTTTGGAGGTGATCCACCAGCTGCATACCTCAATCAATAAGGCCTTCCGCGCGGAAGGAATCAGAATTCCGTTTCCGCAGCGAGACCTGCATGTACGTACGACGCCCGCCGCCCTGGGCTTGTCCGTCAATGCAGACTCCAGCGATCACGCCGCAGCCATCGATCGCACAGATCGGGCGACCGAAGCGGCATGAGAAGAGTGATTTGCATAGCACCACACCGGTGATCGCTCATGCCAACAATCAAAATCGGTGCGGGCGACTGACACCGGTAGACGATCGACATGATGAATGAGCGCCGGTCGCCGTTCTCTCGAGAGAGTCCACGGGGTACACTCGCCGATTCGACATCACCGCAAATACTGTCATCCTGTCAATCGCTCGCCCCATGCCTGACGGCAATCACCTCGACATCGCGGACACAACTTCGGTCAGGTTGGCTTTCGACCAAGGGACACTGTTGCTCAACGGCGTGAGTCGAATCTTCATCGAGCGCCTATGGCCGGTGGACCTGTGGACATTTGATGCTCGTGGGAGGAACAACACGGACGGGTTAGGCGATCACGATCCGGCCAACGCGCTTCATCAGTGGCGAACCGATGCCGTTCACTATCGACGCATCCGAGCAGACCTAGATCACTCACTCGCGGCCCAATCCTGGATTGACGAGGTACCGCAATGGCACGAGGTACGCTATCGGCGTTGCGAGTTGCACCCGCCGCGCCCCGATCAGCAGGACGCGATCGATGCGTGGTCCGATCGCCGCCGTGGGGTCATCGTGATGCCCACTGGAACGGGAAAGACGGAAGTCGCACTGCGCGCGATGGCGAGCTGCCAATGCGCAACCCTCATCGTCTCACCCGTCCGCGATCTGATGTACCAATGGCACACTCGCATCTTGGCCGCCACACGGATTGATGCAGGGATCATCGGCGATGGCGTGCACCGCGTCAGTCCCCTCAGCGTGACAACCTATGATAGCGCCGCAATACACATGCCCCGGCTCGGCAATCAATTTCAACTCATCATCTTCGATGAGTGCCATCATCTGCCCGGTGCCATGCGACAAGACGCAGCCCGGATGAGCGCCGCCCCCTTCCGCATGGGATTGACGGCGACGCCCGAGCGACGCGACGGCAACCACACCCTGCTCGATGACCTGATCGGTCCCCGGGTGTATACGCAGGCGATCGCCTCGGCTCGAGGCAGAACGCTGGCGAAATATGATATTCATCGCATCTCCGTACACCTTTCCGAACAAGAACGATATCGCTATGAAGCACTCAGTCGCCGTGTCGGTGACTACCTCGCCGAGCGACGCAAGGACGAGCCCAACTACGACTGGCAGACGTTGTGCCGCGAAAGCGGTCGTGATCCGGGTGCACGGGCGGCCATGCAAGCTTTCCATGCCAAACGCTCGATCGAAGACCGCGCCGAAGAGAAACTTCGCATTATCGAAGATCTGTTTCGATTGCATGCCGGTGAACCAGTGATTGTGTTTTGTGGCTCCAACGCGATGGCTCGAGATGTGTCGACTCGATTCCTTATTCCCTGCTTGCTTAGCCATTGCCGTAAACGCGAGCGACAAGAAATTCTGGAGGGTCTGCGTGCGGGACGCTATCCGGCACTCGTCGCCAACCGCGTGCTTGACGAGGGTGTCGATCTTCCGGAAGTCAACGTGGCCATTGTGATTGGAGGTGGCAGTGGCACCCGGCAGGCAGTCCAGCGACTCGGACGCGTACTGCGTAAAAATGCGTTTGGCCGCGCGTGTTTCTATGAGATCGTCACCGCCGGGACTCGTGACGAGCAACGCTCGCGAGACCGCCGCCGCGATGACGCCTTTCACAAACAGTAGGCTCCATGCTCACCAAACAAGAATCGATTCTTGAATATGATTTCACTCGCCAATCCGTGGTTCCCGATCGACTGACGCGGAAGACGCATGCCGCCTATGTTCCTGCCATCGCCGAGCTTCTGCAGATCTATCGTGATCACGTTGGCGACACCCGCCGCGAACTCCATTGGCATGTCCAACGAGAGCTTCAGAAACTCGATGACTGTCCGAGTGTGCGGATTTCCGCATTCTGCAAGCTGCTCGATGACGCCAGTAAATATGACCAGGACCGCAGTGGTGCCGCCGCAAAACTTCGCCAACGAGTCTTCTCACTTGCTGCGACTGATCACCCACTCGTTCAGGAACCGGACCATCTTTTCGCGACGAGCGAATCGAAAGTCAAAGAGAGCATTGCCAGACAACTTGGTCGCCCATGGACGGACATCGAAGCCGACTTGTTTGCCGATGTCATCGAGTTTCATCGGCTCAAATCTCCGCCCGATCCCACCATCGATGCGGGTCGGATGCTCCGCCGATACAACATCGCCCAGACACAGACAGCATTGTACGGCGCTGTCGAGATGACCGTGTACGCAGGTCGTGATTTCAAAACCATTCTGCGTTACGCGAAACTCGCCCGATTGATGCATACCATCACACGGCAGGACAACAACTACTTCTTTCGATTCAACGGCCCCGCCTCCATCGTGCGAGAAACGCGTCGCTATGGCGTGGCGATGGCACGGTTCCTGCCAGGTCTACTGGCTGCGGAAGACTGGCGGATGCGGGCCACGGTGATCGGCCCTCGACGCCGCCGCTTTGCTCTGCAACTGTCTAGCCGTGACGGGCTGCGCGGCGAGATCGTCCCCAGCGACTTTGACAGCGAACTCGAAGAAACCTTTCATCGCCGCTGGCAAGAATCGGACACGAACGGCTGGAGCATCCAACGTGAAGCCACCGTACTGCATGCCGGGCAAAGCGTGTTGATGCCAGATTTCACATTTCGCCATCCGGAGCACGGGGAAGTGCTGCTTGAGATTGTTGGCTTTTGGACACCCGAGTACCTGCGCGATAAGGCGCAAAGGCTCATGCAATTCCACAATCATGCTCGCATTTTGATCGCCGTCTCCGAGCATGCCGACGAAGCCATCCCTGACATCGGTGTGCCTCGGGTTGTGTACAAAACGAAGCTACAGCCTCAATCGGTGTTGGCACGACTTGCAGAATTTTGAATTCCACGCAGCACAGAAAAGCCAACTCAGTACTGCCAAATGATCCTCAATACTACAACACATCACGTGCGCACCCGCACTACGTTCGGACGGGCATCCGCACAGCGCGACCGTCGACTGATTTCAGTGCCGCGATGGCTTGGGTCGCCTCGCTGGCGGCTCCCTCGCTGGCTTCATGAGTCATGATCACCAGCGGTACGAATTTTTCGTCGCTCGTCTTGCCTGCTGCTACGGCCTCGTCGCTGCACTCTTCGTGCTGGATTACCGATGCGATGGAAATGTTGTGTTCGGCGAGCACGCTGGCGATTTTGGCTAAGGTGCCCGGATGATTCGACACGTGGAGACGGAGGTAGTATCGACCACGCAGTTTGGCCACATCGCGCTGAACGGTACGCGCGGGGCGATCCTTGGAGAAATACTCAAGTGTTTGGAACGTGATTGGCGTTCGTCCCACAGCGGTATCAATGATATCGGCCACTACCGCTGATGCTGTTGGCATCTGTCCTGCACCCAGCCCGTGGTAGAACACGGGGCCAACCGCGTCGCCGACAACTCGGATGGCGTTATAGGCATCACGGACCTCCGCCATGGGTGTGCCTTTGCGAACGAGCGTGGGCGCGACCGACAGCTCCAATTCGCCATCGATCATCCTCGCTGCGGCTAACAACTTGATGCGGTAGCCGAGCTGTGATGCGTATTGCAGATCGACAGGATCGAGGCGGTCGATACCGCTACGGGGAATATCACGCCAGTCGACCGTGGCACCGAAAGCGAGATGCGACAAAATCGCTAGCTTCTGTGCGGCGTCCGTACCATCGACATCCATCGCTGGATCGGCCTCGGCGTAACCGAGTTCCTGGGCGAGCTTCACGGTTTGCTCATAGCCCGCGCCCTTCTCGTCCATTTGCGAGACGATGAAATTACTGGTTCCATTGAGGATGCCTTCCATCGACAGAATCTGATTGGCAGACAAGCACTGACTGATGTTGGCGACGATCGGCACGCCTCCGGCGACTGCGGCCTCAAAGGCGATGCTGCGTCCGAGCTCACGGGCCCGCGTGAACAGCTCACCACCGTGTTCAGCGAGCAACGCCTTGTTCGCCGTCACAATGTCCTTCCCCGCTTCCATGGCACGCAACATCGTTTCTCGCGCGGGGCTGAGTCCTCCGATCAACTGGACGACGACGTCGATCTCGGGATCGTTCAAGACTTCGTCAATCGAGTCCGTCAGAACTCCGGCCGGCAGATCAATACCGCGCGGCTTGTTGAGATCACGAACGACGGCTTTGGACAGCCAGATCGTTTTGCCAGCGTGCCGCGCGGTGCGGTCGCCGTGATCGATCAGGAGCCTGGCAACTCCGGCACCGACGGTTCCCATTCCGATGATAGCGACGTTAGTGCGAGATGAATCACGAGCGGCATGCGGTGACGACATTTCAGTCCGGACAGGGATCGAGGGTGAGGATGAATGATCGGGCAAGCATGATAAACGAGCTCAGCCATTCATGGCACCCTGGTAGGAGATCTTGATAGCAGGCGGCTAATTTGGCGGAAATCCGTAACGCGAAAGGCGAACGACCAACGGTTTCCCCTGCCGCCACGTTAAGACGCAGTTAGCCATCGCTGAAGGAAGATCCAGCGCCGAGGCATGACGGCCGGCTTGTTAGGGAAGATTTCGCGGATAGCGTGGCTTACGAGCGGCCGGGAGTTCGACCTGGTGCTCTTCCTGGAACCGACGCCGTTCAACAGCATCGGCGTAGTAGGTCAGCCAGGTCTCTGTATCAGCTACGCAGCGATATTCCAGCTGATTTCCTGCCGCATCCATTTTCTTCTCGCAGCAGGGTAGAATATCGCGGTAGATCAGACGATACAGCTCGCGATCACTCAGATGGTCGGTGCAGGTCAGCACGATTGCTTGCGAACGAAGCCGCTCGATCGTTTGCCGGAGGATCGCCGACAAGGTTTCGCCACCAAGTGATTCCGGGGGCGGGATGTGCAGCGGCGGATTGAACCAATCCCGGATCGGCAGTGCCGGAGCACGCTCCCAGGCGAGTATCGAGGAAAGATACTCATTTTCAGTTTTCAGCGGCATTCGGCCCATGGAGGAATCATCGATCGAATCATCTCGATACGGCTCCAGCTCGTCGCGCAGTCGAGCGTTGTCAATCATCAGATCCACTTCATCGATCATGGGTCGACTCGTCTCACTCATATCCATCGTTTGCTTCACCTTCCCCAATGGACTTCGCCCACTTGCGAGATGCTTTGCGTGTAATGACCAACTCGCGTTGGACATCTACTAGGCTATCCAGACCGCGGGTCTCGTCCAACGAGAATTGAGTCAAATTCACTTCTTCGTACAGAATACTGACGGCCGAGATCGGCCTGACCGTTACGAGCGGCACGCTTTCACACCGACTCGGCGGCGGAACGATTTGCCTAAAGCTGATCTTCGACCCATTCCCGCCAATCGTCCCACTGGTCGGCACTGACCGCGAGCTCGGGCAGAACAGGCAATCGCACGGTGCGGCCGAGGTCAGGACGCTCCATATGCACCGACAGCAGCCCATTGATATCGATCTCAAAACCGATCTTACGCGTCGGCGTTTGTTCACTTGGATCAACCTCGATGCGGTGGCGACCGAGCGACTGCCAGGATTCGTCATGGACACCCGAGGACTCAACCAAGGCGAGTGTCAAATGGTCGTCTTTGGTCTTCCCGCCCAATTGTCGATTAGTTCGGGCGGGTGTTGGTGTGCCGCGAGTGATGATGGGTAGGATCTTCCGTTTTCCCTGTGCGTCGGCGACCACGAATCCCACCGAACGAGCGGCGCGGGATTGCGCGGGCATGGTGTTTCCACGATGTCCAGGCAACTCGGCTTGCAAGCAGGCTGCAGCCCCCTCGGCGGCATTGGTCGAATCAAAAAACTCGAGCTGCAACTGCCCCAGGGCAGCGAATACGCGATGGCGGATCGCAGGCAGACGCAGAATCGGGCCGTGCACGAAGCACCGCGAGAGCTCTTGGGGATCGACCCCCGCCCGGCGACACGCGAGGTCAATCGCTTGCTCGACAGACTCCATCAAGTCTCCACACGCCTCCAACCACTGCGCCCGTGACACGTTGACAGTTTCGGTCTTGCCCTCGTGTCGGATTTCAATCTTCGAGTTGGCCAGGAGCAGCAACGACTTCATCGCTCGCTCGCCAGCCATTTGAACCTTGGTCGCGTAGATCAACTGGCTACGATCAACTGCTTTTGACGAGGCGGGTTGCGGGCGATCGGACAACTGCGCTCGAATCATCTCGACCAACCGACTCGACCAGGCCATCGCGCCGCGATGCCAGTGACCGGCCGATGCGAGTTGCTCAATCTTGCTGCCGCGGCGGCGAATCACCGCAACGTCAAGTGCTTGCGCGGTCAAACCGACATACAAAACCGTTTCGTGGCTCTGCTCATCCAAACTGTTTTCAAACGCGTGCCGCGCAATGGCGATCCCGCGATCGATCAGACGCACCCCCGGCAGCCCGGCAATCCGAGCGGCGGTGTGAATACCGCGGCGGTGCAATTGGTCGTAGCACCCCGCAACCGTAATCGCCACGGCAGCGGGCCAGCTGTCGTGACGCTGCCAGTTGCTCCCCAGAAACTGATCGATCGACCCCGCATGACTCCCGGAACCAACCTGGCCTCCATCGGCGGACGCATGAGATGTCGTCCCCCCGATGTAATTCATCAGGGTCCGGCCCACGAGTTGCCGCAAACACAGCGCGGTCGTGATCACCGGTGGGCACATTCGCCCGGCAAGAGGTCGCAGCATATCACGACGACCAAAGTACAACATCTGACAATGCGAGACCCGGTGCGGGTATTTTTGGCGTAGATCGTAGGCGTCTTGGCCAAATCGGAGCTCGCCCAAATCGGCACCTTCCCTGCGTGCAGTTTCTGCGACCGCCATGCGGAACAGAGGTTGGGGATGCTCAGGAGTTCCCGCGGGCCAGCCGCCCTGAATGTGCCCACCAGGTCGGCCCACCGCCGTGGCGGCATGCGTGGCGTTAAGATCGATACCGAGCACACTGAGCGCCTTGGGGGCGATGGGTCCTGTCGATGCGCCGACTTCCTTCGCCGTCGAACCCTCTTCATCAATCTTCCGGTGAGAAAAATCCAGTACCCATGCGGGCGTAGAACGATCATTGTCGTACGGTGCCATGGCGCGAGCAACCTCGTCCATCGACGCATACCGCTCCGCAGGCGATTTGGCCAACATCCGGGCGACAATGTTCGCCAGCGTCAGGTCCACGTCCCGGCGATACGACATTAAGTCGGGGACCTCACCATGACGATGACCATACACCTGGTCGATCATCTCGCCTGGGAAGGGCGGATGCCCCACCAACAGATAGAACAACGTTGCGCCGAGGGAATACTGGTCACTGCGGGCGTCTGCGGATTCCGGATCCTGCAACTGCTCGGGCGAGATGAACGCCAGTGTCCCCATCAGCGAACGTTTCGGCGAACTCATCAAACGCAATGACTCGTCGTCACTTTCAATCTCGAGCGTCTCCGGTGGACGACTCGATGGTCGGCCGTCGGCGATCACCGAACCACTGCTGGGCGGATTGGATGCAGGAACTTGCGTCCCGGTTTGTGTCGACTTCATGTCGCCTGACTTCGGATCGCCCGACTTGTGCTCAGTCGCCTGATGCCAGTGGCGAGAAAACCTCGCCAGCCCCAGATCAAGCAGCTTGATCGTACCTTCCCGAGACCGCATTAAATTACTCGGTTTGACATCCCGATGAATAATTCCGGACGCATGAGCATGGTGCAATGCAAAGGCAGCTTGGCGGATCGCAGAGGTGGCGTCGCCAATGGACATCGGCCCTTCCTCAGCCACAATCTGCGAGAGCGTTTTGCCATCGACATATTCCATGGCAAGATAATGAATCCCTTCGGCTTGACCGGCATCGAATGCGGTCACAATATTCGGGTGCATCAACCGTGAGGCCGCGCGAATCTCTTCATTGAATCGCTCGATCGAACCCGCATGATTGAGCCACCGCGACGGCAAAACTTTCAACGCAACGGTACGGCCCATCGAGCGGTGTTCGGCGAGGAACACCTCACCCATGCCGCCCCGGCCGAGCCTTCTGCCAACTCGATAGCCGCCCAGAATTTCGGGCAGCGGCACCGCATCGAAATCGTCAAAGTCGTCCAATTCAATCGCAACTGAATCGTCACCCGACAGCAACGTACGAGTGTAATTTTGGCGATTTTCAGCGACAACGCCCCGCTCCACTCGGGCCTCGCTGACGTCGCTGGACGAACCGGGAACATCAATTGGCGCGTCCCACTTACTCAGACAGGAATCACTCCCCTCTTGGTCGCTCGATGGCGTCGCGGCGTCGCGGGGATAGGAAGACACGTGAGAAACTGAAAACCGGGTAGAGGAGAAATCGAGATCAATTTTTGGGAGAATACTCCCCCAAACCAAATTATAGCGGCCCGCGACACGGTCTTCTGCCCCATCGAATCGCGGGAGTCAGCCCCAGGAGCTTTCCCAGGCGAGCTCACGGTGGCGTCATCCCCTGAGCAGTCTATCTGAATCTGTCATGGCCAGCTGAATCTGTCATGGCCCGCTGAAGTCATCATGGCCCGCTCAGCACCCAGACTCGTGCGACGTCTGGCCGGCTCGTGAAACACGATGACATTGCCTACGATAGGCAGGTGAGCCATTCTTGGAACGCATCTTGTGAGCCCTCGTTCCCAAGTATCCGCGTGAAATAGCGGATTTTCCGGTTTCGACGGAATGTGCTGGTTTCTCCGCGACTCGGCATGTGACGTGGACAGGTCGTTTTTCTTCATCCCATCTCAGAGTGTTTTGCCGTGCCCGGTCCCACCTCTCCCGTCTCGCGTCCGTCCGACAGCATTTCCGCTGGTGAGCTGCGTATCGCGACCCGCGAAAGTCCGCTGGCGATGTGGCAGGCTCGCCATGTGGCCGCGCGATTGGCCGAGCATGGAATTGCCACCCAACTGGTTCCCTTGCTCAGCGGCGGCGATACCGATCTTCGCCCCATCGACGGCACACGTCAGGTCGGCCTGTTCACCAAACGTATCCAGCAGGCCTTGGTCGACAACGAAGCTGACGTGGCGGTTCATTCGCTCAAGGATTTACCGACTCAACTCGACGAACGATTTGCACTCGCGGCGGTGCCGCCGCGCGAGGTTGTGGCGGACTGCTTGGTCTCCCCCGCCGGGAAAACCCTGGCAGAACTTCCCCACAGGGCTCGCGTTGGCACGGGCAGCACGCGGCGCATGGCCCAACTGAAGTCACTTCGCGATGACCTCGTCGTCATGCCTATTCGCGGCAACGTGCAGACGCGTCTCGCCAAGCTGCACGCTGGCGAATTTGATGCGATCGTGCTCGCCGAGGCAGGCCTACTGCGACTCGAAATGGACGATCTCCCACGCGTGCGGTTCTCGCTCGATGAGATGCTTCCCGCCCCTGGCCAAGGTGCCCTCGGGATCGAGGTCCGCAGCGATGATGAGACAGCGCTGGTGGCATTGAAACTCCTCGATGACCTCGCGACGCGTCTCGCGGTCGTGGCGGAGCGTACTGTGCTCGCGGCGTTGCATGGCGGCTGCTTGGCGCCGATCGCCGCTCATGGAATCGTCGAATCACTGGCCGACCAAGCTGCCGGCCGGCTGACTTTGACCGC
The DNA here is from genome assembly GCF_007860105.1 of Allorhodopirellula heiligendammensis. NCBI lineage: Bacteria > Pseudomonadati > Planctomycetota > Planctomycetia > Pirellulales > Pirellulaceae > Allorhodopirellula > Allorhodopirellula heiligendammensis. The sequence goes on along the minus strand of NZ_SJPU01000003.1, from coordinate 127,920 downwards.
AGTGGTAATGTCGACCGATGGCACAAAGCGGCTGCAAGAGACAGCGAGCTGCAATCTCGGCGCAACGGATGGTGAAGCCGTCGCTGTGCAACTTGGCACCTCCGTTGCAGAGAAACTTCGCGCCGCCGGAGCGGAGGAACTCATCCAAGCCGCTCGTTAACAAACTTTGCTGTGGTCGATCTTCAAAACGGGCTGTTGAGAGGGTTGCGTTCCCCGGTCATGGATCCGCACGTTCATCCCCCGTTGTCGTGTGGAATGGGCGCAGCTACAGCGCGAGCCCATCGGCTAAGAGTGAGCCTGTTGGCTCAGAGTGAGCACGTCGGCTCAGCGTGAGCCCGTCGGCTCAGCAATTCGACAAGCCGCGACAGAGCCTGCAGCATCAGCGTCCGTAGCAACGTCCACTCCCTATCATGCCTCGATCAGCGAGTCATCAATGTCCGATCCGATCAATCCATACGCACCCTCGCTCGAGACGACCAGCCCTCCGATCCCGACGCAGGGCAACTACGAAGCTCTCGCGGCGACAGCCAGGGGCTTACGAATCATCCACTTCGGCATCGTCTTGATGCTGTTGTGCTTGATCGGGATGACCCTATCGTTTGCAATCTTTCCTCAGGCAATCGCTCCTCTCGGGTTGCTCATGCTGGTCGGTTTTTTGATGTGGTTAATCGGCCCCATGTTCTGCTTGACGGCGCCCCCCGAAACGCAGACGAAAGGATTCGTCATCGTTTCGATCATTTGTCAGCTGAGCGCTTTGATGATCGCCATAGCGAAGTCCGTGGGTGTTGTTAATATCCGTTACAGCTCGCTGGCGACGAATCTGCTCGCGGTAATCTCGGTGGCCTTGTTCATCCTAGCGATGATGCGAATCGCGAGTTCGATTCAGCGTGAGGACTTACGCGCCGCCGGCCGGCGAATACTGCGGGGCGGAGTCGTGTTGATCTGCATGGGCCTGGTATCCGTGTTTGGAATCGTGTTGATGGGCATGTTGACTTCCATCATATTGGTGGTTGTCCTCTTCGGCATGCTGATCATTTTTGTGATGTACGCCAATCTCGTGAACTCGTTGGCCACAGCGATCGATTCGCTAAAGGGATAGCCTCGCTCGGCCTTTAGCACGACTCCCAGCAGCCCTACGACGGACGCGTTAAAACTCCATCGTGAGCAGAAAAATGCTACACCGGGCTGCCCTGTTGGCGACATAGCTGGGTAGAATGCTCCGACCAGCCACGGATAGCGGAACGATCCTCGGCGCCTCGTGACTTTTCTCCGACCTAAATTCGGCCATCACCATGATGACTCACACGGGCCTCACGATTGGATTGGCAAACGCCGCGACACCGTCCGCATCCGAAACAGTGGACGCGATGGCTGCGGTTGCGTCCACCGCGCCGATCCACATCGCAACGACGATCGGGCTGCTGCTAGCCGCCAGTCTGGCAGCCGGATTGGCCAGCGAGATGCTGCGACTCCCTAAAGTCACGGCATACTTGATTGCGGGGCTGCTACTGGGCACGAGTGTCTTCGACGTGATTCCCCACGAACACTACCAGTTCCTCGAACCATTAACCAAGCTCGCAATGGCGCTGGTGCTGTTTTATCTGGGCACCCTCTTCCCGTTTGATCAGATCCGCAGGATCAGTCGCCGCGCGATTCCGCTTTCGATTGGCGAGATGGTGTGCACGGCATTGTTCGTCACGGCGGGAGTGTACCTGCTTGGGATGACGCCCGCTCAATCCGTACTGCTGGGCACGCTCGCGATCGCGACTTCACCGGCGACGACCATGTTCGTGCTCCGGGAGACAAATGCGGAAGGCCCCGTAACAAGCCTCACCAGTACCCTGGTCACCCTGAATAACCTGGCGGCTGTGATTGTCTTTGAACTCGTGTGGCTGGGCATTGAACTGGCATCGCCAGGTGGGGAGTCAAACTCAATCAGCACTACTCTATTGCGACTGGTTCAATCCCTCGGCGGAGCAACTCTGCTGGGGCTGGTCGGCGGATTGGTGATGAGCTACGCCTGCGAGATCATGCACACACGGCGGTGGCTGGTGCTGTTGGTGGGTATGGCCTCGCTGCTGCTCGGGTTGAGCGAGACTTGGCAGATTCCCTACATGCTGGTGTTTCTCGTCGTGGGTGTCGTCGTCGTCAATTCATCGAGCGGTACACAGAAAATCACGGCGCAATTTGATTCGATCGGCGGACTTCTAACGGTGGTGTTCTTTTCCGTTCACGGCAGTGAACTGAACCTCCGCCTGCTATGGCAGGTGGGGGCAGTGGGTGCTGGTTATGTTGTCCTGCGAAGCCTTGGGAAGGTCTTCGGCGTGTGGGCGGTGGCAACCCGCACGGGGGCCTCGCCAGAAGTCCGTACCTGGTTAGGTCCTGCCCTCTTGGCCCAGGCTGGTGTGGCGATCTCACTGAGCGCGACGGCGACCGCGAGAAATCCGGAGATCGCCGGCCACGTCCAGACGATTATCCTCGGCACGGTTGTCGTTTTTGAGATCTTTGGCCCTCTGCTCACCCGCGCCGCCGTCTTGCACAGTGGCGAGATGCCAATTGCTAATTCAATCCACCATACCTTCGGCACACCGCTGAGCGCACTGCGGAACGTGTTCACACGTTTGGCGGGTTCAGCCGGTTTGCTCGATAAAAAAGTGGCCTTGTCCGAGCGGATGCGAGTCGAGCAGGTGATGCGGCGCAGCGTCGACGGCATCGCCGAAAACGCGGACTTCAACGAGGTCGTCCATTTTGTCGAGCACTCCCACGCCAATACGTTCCCCGTCGTCGACGATGATCGCTGCGTCGTGGGATTGATCCGGTTTGACTTGCTCAACCAAGCCTTCTTTGACCCGCAGTCAGACCTGCTCGTCCGTGCCGGTGATCTGGCAACGCCACCGGATTTGTTGTTGCGGCCTTCTCAACCCGTTCGCGATGCCGTCCATTTGTTCCGCAATACCAGTGACGATTGCGTGGCCGTCGTCACCGATGATGCCCCGCATCGGTTGATCGCCACCGTTCGTCGAAGTGACCTCACCAGTCTGCTGATTCGCGATCGCAAAGCCGGTTTTAGCAATCACGAGTGATGAAATGAACTGGCAGCCTCCGCCAACACAGGGATTCCATGCTCTCGTGACGGTTGCTATGCAGCCTTTGCTTTCGGTTGCAAACGCATGAAGACGAGCAGGGACAATCCCGCTGATGCGAAAATCAAGCACATAATCATGATCTGATAGCGTGCCGCGATCAGTGGCGACACCCCCGCCAAAACTTGACCGGTCATCATCCCGGGAATCGAAACCACACCGACGGCGAAGAGACTGTTTGTAATCGGGATGAGCGCTACTCGCACCGCAGAATCCGGACTGCCGTCAGTAGACGAATCGAGACGCTCGATCGCCAGCGAAAGCGCATTCATGCAGTTGCTGAACGTCATTCCTGCGAGCGGAATCAAGATGCGAGGATTGTACCAGGGCTGGACATTGAGAACGCCCACGGTGATCACCGCGAGCGTGACACCTCCCCCGAGCATGATCGATACGATGACTTGCAGATAGCGTCCCCATGGTTTCTGTTCGGCGGTGCGAATCGCGATCGCTGACGCGGCCATCATCATCGCCGTCAGTGAGACGAGCGTCACCCAGATCCGGTCAGACTCGAATAAAAAGACGAGCACATATCCGACCAAAGACAATTGAATCAGCATCCGCGCGAGCCCTTGCAGGGTCCCGCGCAGCGAGTGCCCCTCGATGGCAAGCCAAATCAGCAATCCAACCACAGGCACCAAGGCGATCGCCAACCTCGACAGCGAAATAGGCTCAGCCATCAAAACCACCAACTGAGTAGGCGAGTCTCTCCGAGACTCGCAAAGTCAAGCTCTGCCAAAGTCTCTCCGAGACTCGCAAAGGTAAACTCTGCCAAAGTCTCTCCGAGACTCGCAAAGGTAAACTCTGCCAAAGTCCCTCCGAGACTCGCAAAGGCAAGCTCTGCCAAAGTCTCTCCGAGACTCGTCTGGAGGTGGTGTGCGCGAGTCTCGGAGAGACTCGGCTACTCATCGTCGCGCCCCGTTACCGCGGCGGCCCTGTTTGCGATACTTATTGGGATTATCGGCTTTTCCAGTGATCTCGTAGAGAAAGCGACTGGGTTGCGTGGGGCGGGGTTTCCCCCACTTTCGCCGGGTCAGGGCGAGCGACATCGTGAGACTTTCCTGGGCGCGTGTGATGCCGACGTAGCACAGCCGTCGCTCCTCGGCGATGTCTTCTTCACGGCCGCTCTTGACGCTACGACTGTGAGGAAGGAATCCATCTTCCATCCCGACCATGTACACGACCGGGAACTCGAGCCCTTTGGCCGCGTGCATGGTTAACAGCCAGACAGCATTCTTCATTGCGAGCTTGTCTTTCTCGCTTCCCATCTCACGCCCTGACAACGCGATGTCACTCAAGAAGCCCGATAGTTCGGGCTTCTCACTCTTATCCTGATAAGCCGACATGGCGTTGGTAAATTCACCAATCGAAGCCATCCGAGCCTCCCGCTCATCGGGCTGGTCGTAAAGTTTCGCAATCTCATCGGCGTAGGCGGTGCGTTGCATCAGCGTTTCCATCGCACCGACGAGAGAGTCGTTTTCTGCTCGCTGCTGCACGTCGGCACAGAGTTGACGCAGCTGATCGATGCCGCGTTTGGCGGCCGGCGGCAAGTCTTCAATCGCCGCCGCGTTCTGCATCACCTGCCATACAGGCACGCCCCGTTGCACCGCCCGATCGATGAGCAACCGCGTGGTCTTGTTACTCAGTCCGCGTGCAGGCGTATTGATCACTCGCAGCAATGAGATCTCATCATCGGGCTGGTCGATCCATTTTAAATACGCAATCAGATCCCGCACTTCGCGACGATCGAAAAACGATTGGCTACCCAGCATCACATAGGGCACATCCGCTTTGCGCAGTTCCGTTTCAAACAGCCGAGGTTGCTCGTTAGTACGAAACAGAATCGCAATCTCTTTGGGTTGCAGATGCTCGTTATCGATCAGATGGCGAATCTCACGAACAACCGTTTCAGCTTCCGTGGTCTCATCCTTGTGCTGAACGATTCGGGGGCGTTTTCCTTTGGGGCGATCGGGCTTGAGAATTTTGTCGTGACGTTCGGCATTGAACGCGATCAGTGTATTGGCCATCTCGAGAATCGCACCGGTCGAGCGATAATTGTCTTCGAGCCAAACGATCTTGGCGTCCGGCCAATCCTTGGAGAAACTGAGAATGTGGGTGACGTCCGCGCCGCGCCATGCATAAATCGACTGGTCATCGTCACCAACGACGCAGAAGTTGCGATGGTCTCGGGTCAGGGCCTGGGTGATCCGATATTGACTGCCATTGGTGTCTTGGTACTCGTCGACGAGCACGTGGTCGTACTTCGCGGCCTCGGCTTGGCGGACCTCCTCGTGCTCCGTTAAGAGGGTCTCGGTGTGCAGCAGTAGGTCGTCAAAATCCATGGCACCGCGAGCTCGCAACGCATTTTGATATCGGCGGTATCCCGATGCGGCGAAATGCTCTTTATCCGTACAAGCATGCCCGGCGGCCTGCTCCGGCAAAATCGACTCGTTTTTCCACGAGCCAATGATCGATAGCATGTCCGACGGTTTCAGCGCCGTACCCGGCAAGCGGAGTTCGCGAAGCACTGCACGCGCCAACGACTCTTGATCACTGCGATCGTAAATCGAGAATTTTTTTGGAAACCCCAGCACATTGGCGTGCTCGCGTAGCATCCGCACGCACTGCGAGTGAAACGTGCTGATGACGGGCTTGGGAGGAGGCTTCTCGCCTTTTCGGCGGCGCTGCTGCTTGTGACCGAGTAATTCCGAGACGCGTTCGAGCATCTCTCCAGCAGCTTTGTTGGTGAACGTCACCGCGAGGATTCGCTCGGGAGCGATGCCGTGCTTGATCAAATTTGCGATTCGGAACGTGACGACACGAGTTTTCCCCGTGCCGGCGCCGGCGAGTACCAGCAGCGGTCCGGACAGCGTCGTGACCGCTTCGGCTTGCGGAGGGTTGAGTCCCTCAACGCTGAATCCATTCAACAGAAAGTGCTCAGGCCACGTCGACGTTGATGCGGCGACCTTCGCGATCGAAACGTACCTTGCCCGCGACGAGGGCGTAGATCGTGTAGTCGTTGCCCATGCCAACGCCCTTACCAGGGTGGAACTTTGTCCCTACCTGGCGAACGAGAATATTTCCTGCCGATACAGCTTCGCCACCAAATTTCTTCACGCCGCGACGTTGTGCGTTGCTGTCGCGACCGTTCCGGCTGCTGCCCTGACCCTTTTTATGTGCCATGTTGTCTTCGTTTTGCTAATTTCGACACTGCCTGCAAGGCGGCGTCCAAGAATTGAATTGGTATGGGAAGAGGAGAAAGTTACCGGAACACCCACCGGTAATCAAGCCGTTTATCAAGGCCATATTTTTTCAGCACGTAAGTCTGGTCCTCAGCATCGTCGTAAGCCGGCACGCCAAAGCGTACCCGGTCGGCGATCTGGTTCGTGGCATCGCCCGGGCGATAGAAATTTAGCATCAGTGCCTTGCGTCGGTAGGGGGCGTCAGCCCCCTCGCCATCCTGTTCAAAGGCATTCGTCAAGCCGAACACGTTAACGGCGATGTAATCGATATTGGGATCCACATCGACCCAGGTCACGACACCCCACACACCCGGCGCGTTGGGGTCCTCCGTGCGTGGGATCTTGACCCGCGAAATATCTACGCTGTTGTGGATCGGTGCGGTAATCTGCTCACGCAGAGCGATGCGGTCGACCGCCGTCGGCAAGATTTGATCGATGTACTGCTGGCCAGACTCACGGTCCTCGAGAACGAACATCGGGAAAAACCGGCGAGAGGGGTAACTCACCGATTCGATCCTCTTGAAGATCGGCTCGTCCAGATTGTCCGCCGCCGGACGCAGGTCGCCACCCCGGTAGCGTACGCGATAGACCATGTACTGCACGAGTTTTCGCTGCATCTTCCCGTCCGGACGAGGGATGTCGAGATAGAGTTGCCGCAGCGGTTTAAAGGAAAACTCCAGACAAAAAATCTCGCGGCGGTAAATTACCTGTTTCAGCATCTCTTCCAGCGTTCGCGATCGCGGATCGAAATGCGGTTTGCCCTCAGCGTGATTCCCCGTTTGGGTCCAGGCGATTTCGGGATGAGCGTCAATCATCGATTGCAATGTCTGCGGCCCATCAAAGGTCTCCTTGGGATCGGGCGCCGGTGGGATCACCGTCACCACGCCCGGTGCGAACTGGGTCTGCATTTGGGTTGACGGATCCTGCTTAGTCTCCGCACCAGCATCCTGGCCACTCGCTTTGGAGATCGTGCCGACGCTCGCCAGGACAACCGCCAAAAAACTCAACGTGACAGTCCATCTGCTCATCGGTGTGACCATAGGTGGGGTAACCAAGCGGCAGGAACGTTCATTACGGGAAGGTGGCATCGGGGCATTGCGGGAAGGTAGCATCGGGGAAAACGCCCAAAACTCGAAAACGGCTGTCAAATTGATACTGATACGACGCAGGGCCCCGCGAATTGGATCGATGAGAGCCGCGTCGTCACGTGCCAAAGTTCATTGGCGCGGCCTACGAGGCAAGTCATCGGTTCGTGTTCGTCAGCGGGTCTTGACGTCGCTCGGCGAGAGCGACGCTGCGATGGCTGCTTCCGATTCTACTTCGTCCACCGTTTGGGCCGCTGATAATTCGAGATTTTTGCTGTTTTTCACGCCTGGCGAGTCGCTTTCGCCCGTGTCTTTGGAATCACCGGTCAGTTGCAACGAAGCTGCGAGCTGGGTGTCCGACCCTGCCAACTGGGGGACGCTTTGACCGTCCATGGTCCAGGTCGCCAGGACGCGGTGGCGGTTGTCGTCACTGAAGTGCATCATGATCCATTGAATCGGCACCCCCTCCACCTGGCCCCCCACGACCACGCGGAGCATCCTGAGGCCACCGTCAGTCACCCCCTCTTGGCTCTCAATCAACTCACCAAAACGGTCGCCCAGCGTTTTCTGAACGTCGCTCTCAAAGGCCTCCAGAGTCAATTGTTCGCCTGCGGGCAACCTCGCGAGAGGTCGCATGTTCAGTTGCGCGATGGATCGATCATTCTCGATCATTCGCAAGATCGCTTCGCCAGGAAGATCCTTCATCACTCGCCAGCGCCGGTCCATCAAGCCCTGCACGCCCACATGTTTACTTGACATCGCAACGAGCAATCTGTCCTGCGGTGGAGGCTCATCAAACGCAATTTTGGCAGGTTTCGATGACAGGGATTGGGGATTTGATAGCGGTTTACGAACCATCCGAATTGTCGCAGTCACATCGAACCCTGGCTCAGCATTGCCGATCTCACGGGTCTCATGGATCGCGATCGCGGCCCAAGTAACCGCACCGGCGCCGCGGTCGAGTGTCATTTTTCCGACCACTCGCAACAGCGTCGGTACTCCCGAGACAGACCCATCGATCTTGCCGCGCAATTGCAATTTCGCCTCGGCGGCATCTGCCGAGACCAGTTCAATCTCAACGTCGCTCGTCGCCACGGACGACAGGTTGAAAAACGATGCGAGATCCGCTGCGGCGATGCTTGCTTTCTCGCCGGTGCGCATCAACTGCTCGGGAACCAGGGCGTCAATCGCAGCGCTGGCGATGGGCGTGCGTAGCAGGTCGACCTCTTCGTGCGTCAAGTATTCTTGGTGCGAGTAGATCGTTTCAGGCAACTGCTCGCGTCGGGCGATGACTTCGCGGACCGACTCACGCAGCTCGATCTGCTGGTCGCTCTTGCTCAGCCTGCCGGTGCCGACCGCCTCGTGGAACCGTCGCTCTGCGGCGATGATGGCGGAGGCGGCCGTTGCCCCGCTGGGGCGGAGGAACCGCTCTTCGAAATCCAGCGTCAGGTTCGCTTCGAGTGGCAACATCCGTCGCTTGCCATTGCGGACCAAAGGGTCAGCCACCAAATTCACGTTGCCCTTCACGTCGATCTCCATTCGCACCCGGAACAGGTCCTGGTTCTTGTTCACGCTCAAGCGAATTTCGTCGGCCGCATTGGCGGTGGCGTGTGACACACCGCCAATGCCCGCCAGCGACGAACCCGCCACCGTGGCAAACGCCAGAGCGGTACCGCTCGAGAGCGACCTGAGGAATCGACGCCGCGAATGGTTTTCACCCGCTGGCGAAACAGTCCGCCACTTCGCTTGGGAAAGTTCTTCAACGAGCGTTTCGAGCGACAACGGACGGGACGAGATTCCATGGCGGAGGCGATGCGACATAGTAGCGGGCCAGTCAATCGGAGAGTGAGGCAAAAATCACGGGGATCGCGGCGCAAGCAACACCGCACCTCCGGACAATCGGCACACACGTGCCACGCGATTGAATCGATGTCGCAGAAACACCGGCATTCTCATTGTGAGACACCAAAGTTTCAATCTGATTGTAAAAGTAACAATTTCACCCCGCCCCCCACGCGACACTTGGGGACGCGCGAAAAGTTTTCGGCGTACAAAAACCCACTGTTTTGCGGGACACTTACCAAGTCAAGGCTCCATACAAACGGATTGCGGGCGACTTTGGCCTGAAAGTTTCAGTGTATCTGGTTCGTCTGGATCAGAGCCGTGTGATGTCGTCGCCCGCCCCGCGGGAACTTCGCGATATCAGATGAACATTTTAGTTCCTTTTGCGGTCTTTACTAAGGACATCGGACAGGTTGTTTTGAAATGGATGAGTGGGCTGAATCACCGGATTTAGGCGGATCGGCGAGCTCGTCAGTCATTTCGGATCGCCGAGATTGACGTCGGGTGGCACGGAGCCACTCGAAACCGTTGACTGGTCTGGTAAGCTTTCGGTTGCTGATCGAATCGTTTGCCTCGACGGGTCAAACCCACCACATCGCCATATGGATTTGGCGATCCCCGGGCAAATCAGATTGACGTGTTGGCGACCCGCCGGGGTTGCAAGGAAAGATAGACACAAGCGATCAAGCACTGGGAAAAACAAGATTATGCATACCAGCTACCGTCACACCGGACTTATCGAACTTCGCGACCAGCTGACTCGGTTTGCGCCCCGTCCCAAGAAAATTGAACAAGGACTGCTCGCCGAAAAACTGCTCAGCGAACTCGTGGATGATCGCGATTACGTGATTGATTACGTGTGTTTCCGAATCACGAACTATCGCCCCGATTCGAAACTACGCCAAACAATCCGCTCCGAAGATCTTCAACACGACCTGCGTCTGTTGATCGAAGATCTGGCCGATTCGGCAGCCGTTGACGCCGACAACGCCGGTGAGCGGGTGCTGACCGTCGACGAATTGGCGAAGAAGTTCCACGTTTCTACCAAAACCATCAGCCGCTGGCGTGATGCGGGCTTGGTTGCCCGCAAGTTCATGTTCGGCAAACGCAAACGCGTTGGTTTTCTGCAGAGCAGTGTGGACCGGTTTATCGCGACGAATCGTGACAAGGTCCGCCGGGGCGAGCGTTTCAGCCAACTGAGCGGCGAAGAGAAATCGGAGATGATCGAACGTGCCCGGCAATTGGCCGAGGGCGGTGCGAGCCTTTCGGAGGTCACGCTGCAGTTGGCAGGACAGATGGACCGTTCACCGGAGACGATCCGCTACACACTCAAAAACTTTGACGTCAAAAACCAGAAGCTCGCGATCTTCCCACATCATCGCGAGTCGTTGACCGAAGAGGACAAACGCGTGATTGCCCAACTGCATGACCACGGGGCAACCATCCCGCAATTGTGCAAGCGATTCAAGCGCACCCGCTCGAGTATCCGGCGGATTCTTGATGAGGTGCGTATGCAGCAACTCACGGAGCTGCCCCTGGATCACATTTACAACGAAGACTTCGAAGACACCAGTCGCGAAGCGGAGTACTTGGCCGATATGCCCGCAGGCACGGCGTCGCGGAAGGTCCGCACTCCATCCGATCTCCCCAGCTATTTGGCCGCTCTGTATGACGTCGCTCTGCTCAACCGCGAGCAAGAAGGACATCTGTTTCGCAAGATGAATTACCTCAAACACCGTGCAGGTGTGCTGCGGGATGAACTCATCGCGAGTGGCCAGAACAATGCAGCGAGCATGGATCAAATCCAGTCGCTGTACGAGGAAGCGGTGCGGGTCAAGAACAAGATTGTGCAAGCGAACTTGCGTCTGGTGGTTTCGATCGCCAAACGGCACCTCGCGAGCACGGATGATTTCTTCTCACTGATCAGCGACGGCAACATGTCATTGATCCGCGCCGTGGAAAAATTTGATTATTCGCGTGGCAACAAGTTCAGCACTTATGCAACGTGGGCGATCATGAAAAATTTTGCACGAACGATCCCGAAGGAGTTCAAACACCGCGATCGCTTCCGCACCAGTGGCGAGGAGATGTTCGACGCGCACCAAGACCAGCGGCTCGATCCGTACACCGAAGAAACCGTGCAGCGACAGCGGCAGCGAGAACTCGCACGAATTCTCGATCGCCTCGACGAGCGTGAGCAGAAGATCATTTCCGCACGCTTCGGGCTGCAACGAGGTGTCGAGCCGCTGACGCTCAAAGAGGTCGGTGCCGAGATGGGTGTGACCAAAGAGCGCGTTCGTCAGCTCGAAGCCCGAGCGTTAACCAAGCTTCGCGAAGCCGCACGCGATGCGAAAATCGATGTCGAACTCGGTGCCAGCTGAGGTCGATCACGGGACGCCAAGTCCTGCCCAATGCGGAACTCCCTCGAGATCGCCGGTGAAATCGGCGTCTCGAGGGTGAAGGACGAGGCGTCTTAACGCTCGTTAAACGCTACCGCGCCCGCTCTACTACGCTTTGCACTTGGCAGCGAAGATTGGTCCGCCGTACTGGGCTGCGTCGCCGAGCAATTCTTCGATTCGCAACAGTTGGTTGTACTTGGCCATGCGGTCCGAACGGCTCGCCGAACCCGTCTTGATTTGTCCCGTCGACAACGCCACAGCCAAATCGGCGATGGTGCTGTCTTCCGTCTCGCCACTGCGGTGACTGGAGATCGAGGTGTAACCATTGCGGTGCGCCAATTGGATTGCGTCGATGGTCTCGGTCATCGTGCCGATCTGATTCACCTTGATCAGAATGCTGTTCCCGATGCCTTCGTCGATACCTCGCTGCAGACGCTCAACGTTCGTAACAAACAAGTCATCGCCGACGAGTTGCACCTTGTCACCAAGTTTGAGAGTGAGTTTCTTCCAGGTGTCCCAGTCATCTTCGCTGCAGCCGTCTTCGATACTGCAGATGGGATACTTGTTGCACCAATCGGCAAAGAAATCGACCATTTCGTCACCAGACAATTCCTTGCCGTCGATCGTGTATTTCTCAGTCTTGCTGTCGTAGAACTCGGTGGAGGCCGCGTCCAGGGCGATCCAGACCTGTTCGCCTGCCTTGTAACCGGCTTTGTCGATAGCCGTCATGATCACGTCGAGAGCTTCTTGGTTGCTCTTCAAGTCGGGTGCGAATCCACCTTCGTCGCCCACAGCGGTGTTGTAGCCCTTGTCCGCGAGCACCTTTTTGAGGTTGTGGAAAATTTCGGTACCGGCCCGCAACGCGTCGCTGAACCGTTCAAAGCCGAGCGGCATGACCATGAATTCTTGCACGTCGACGTTGTTATCAGCATGCTCACCGCCATTGATGATGTTCATCATGGGAGCGGGCAACATGCGGGCACCACAGCCACCGAGGTAGCGAAAGAGAGGCTGGTTCGTCGACGCAGCTGCCGCATGGGCCGTCGCCAGAGAGACGCCCAGAATCGCATTGGCACCTAGATTTTTCTTGTTGGGAGTTCCGTCCAAGTCGATCATGGCTTGGTCAACGGCGGCTTGGTCAGTCGCGTCCATGCCTTCGAGCGCATCGGCGATCTTGCCGTTGACATTCTCGACTGCTTTGGTGACGCCCTTGCCCATGAAGACGGACTTATCGCCGTCACGCAGTTCCCAGGCTTCGTGAATGCCCGTACTGGCACCACTTGGGACAGCAGCGCGGCCGGCCGCACCGTCCATCAGGGTGACTTCGCACTCGATAGTGGGGTTGCCGCGGCTGTCGAGGATTTGGCGGGCATGAATGGATTCAATCAGTGTCATGGTTTTTTGATTGGTTGAAAGGTGAAGAAATCGAGGAGTAGACGAGTGTCAAAAACGCTGGGCGTTGTGCTTTCGTGGCGTAGTTTGTCCAATGAGCGGCAAATTGAATACCCCGCCCCCATACTCAATCGACCTTGCCCCTTCATGTTCACCGGACTGATCGAAACCCTCGCCGACGTAGTCGCGATCGACGACCAACCTCCCGGGAAACGGATCACCGTGGCCGCACCTGCGTTCTGCAGCGATGACGGGACGCCGGGCGCGAGTATTGGGGACAGTATCGCGATCAACGGATGCTGCTTGACGGTCGTCGAGATCGAGGCGGAGCGGTTTTCATTCGAAGCCGGCGAGGAAACGCTGCAGCGAACCAATCTGGGTCAGCTCCATCCTGGGGAATCTCGCGTGAATTTAGAGCGGGCCCTCGCCGTCGGCGATCGGCTCGGCGGTCACTACGTGACAGGGCACGTTGACGCAATCGGCAAATTGACCCAGCGGACGGACGATCCGCCTTGGTCCCACTTAAAATTCAGCATCCCTGGCCAATATATCCACCAAATCGTCGCCAAGGGCAGCATCACAGTCGACGGCATCAGCCTGACCGTTGTCGATGTGGGGGATGCTGACGACGCTTACTTCACCGTCGCTCTGATTCCTCACACCCTCGCCGCCACTACCTTGGGGCACTGTATCGTCGGCGATACGGTAAACCTAGAAACTGATATCCTTGCTAAATACGTGCAGCGCAGCCTGCAACAACGCGGAAACTAAAACAAATATCGATGAACGCTCCTGACGACGTGCCCCCCACTGACGATCCCGCCGATGTGCCCGGTAGCCCCCGGGCCGATGAATCCTCTGCCGAATCGATTGAGCCGATCCGGCTCGATCGCGACCGCAGTCGGCATCGGCGTCCCGCTTCGATCACCCGACCGACATCGTCCACCGCTTCGGAACCACTCAAATCGAAATCGAAGCAACCGGCGTCCAAACGCTCGGTGGTGGACGATGCGCCGGTCGACACCTCGCATGCCGCCTACATCCGGGCCAAACGGGCCCAGCAGGGACCGCGGCAAACGGTCAGCTATCTCTCCGAACGATTAGCTTCGGCCGGGCTGCGTCCGGTTTCCAAGTACGGTCAAAATTTCCTCGTCGACCTCAACTTGGTGGAGCTGATCGCCCGCTCTGCAGAGTTGACGAAACGCGATCTGGTGCTGGAAATCGGGACCGGTGTCGGTTCGCTCACAGCGATCATGGCGGAGCAAGCCGGCGCAATTCTGACGGTGGAAATCGACAAAAACCTACACCAACTCGCTGGCGAGGAATTGGCTGACTACCCCCACGTCAAGCTCATCCAGGGTGACGCTCTACGGAACAAGAATTCCCTCCGCAGCGATATCATGGAGAGTGTTCGCGATGCCAAGGCACGATTACCCGAGGGCGGCCGCTTCATGCTCGTTGCCAACTTGCCATACAACGTCGCGACGCCAATCATCAGCAACCTGCTACACGAAACGCCGCCGCCTGATCGCATTGTCGTAACGATCCAGAAGGAACTCGCCGAGCGGATGATCGCCTCTCCCGGTACGAAGGATTACGGTGCGCTGAGCGTATGGGTGCAGTCGATCTGCCACGCTGAGATCGTGCGAGTGTTGTCCCCGGGCGTGTTTTGGCCGCGGCCCAAAGTCGAATCGGCCATCATCCGGCTCGACCTCGATCATGCCCGACGCGAAGCGATCCCCGACCTGGTGTACTTCCATCAGACGGTGCGGTCGCTGTTCTTTCATCGCCGCAAGTTTCTTCGCAGTGTGGTCATCAGTGCTTTTAAGGGACGGTTAGACAAATCTGCCGTTGATGAGGTGCTCGCCTCACTGGGACACGGTGAAAACGCTCGCGCTGAGGAACTTGATCTGCAGCAGATTGAAACGCTCGTCGAAACGCTGCGGCAAGCCGAGATGGCGGCGGAGGGATGATCTCGTCCGCCATTTAGAGAAGGACGGCCACACTCGACGGGCCGACAACCCACCTGTATTCTGAAGTGGCGGTCGCGCAAGCGATCGTGTTTCACTCGCTTAACTATCAACCCGCTCAGGTTTCCGCATGACCCGCCGATATTTTCGTTTCGCCGCTACGCTTGCCTGCACCGTCGCCGCGACGGGATTTCTCCTCGCCTCCCGACCCGCTTCGGCCGAAGTGACTCTGCACATCGGTGACAAGGCACCTGCATTGGACATCGAACACTATGTCCATGACCCCAAGGACGGTCTTGGGAAAGTCACGGATTTTGAAAAAGACAAAATCTACGTCGTTGAATTCTGGGCAACGTGGTGTGGCCCCTGCATTGCCAGCATGCCGCACTTGGCTGAACTGCAGAACCAATACCGGGGTGAAGGCGTGCAGATCATTAGCATCTCGGACGAAGACGTCGAGACGGTCGACGAACTGATGGCGAAGGACTATCCCGAGAAAGATCAAACGTTCGGTGAACTGACCAGCGCCTACACAATCACGACCGATCCCGATGCATCGGTCAGCACCGACTACATGTTGGCTGCCGGACAAAACGGCATTCCATGTGCATTCCTCGTGGGCAAAACGGGCTTGGTTGAGTGGATTGGTCACCCGATGGAAATGGACGAACCACTCGCCGAGGTTGTTGCGGGTACGTGGGATCGAGAAGCCTACAAGGAGCAGATGAAGCAGGAGCAGCAAATGCTCGCAGCAATGCAGAAAATCAATCAGCTCGCCCGGGCAGGCAAGTTTGACGACGCCATCAAGGTCGTCGACAAGGTGCTCGAAGAAATCAAGGGTGACAGCCCCAAATCGGAAATGATTCGCGAGCAACTCACCAATTTCCGCTACAACCTCCGTTTGGATGCTGGTGACATGTCCGATGAAGTGATTAGCTTCTTCCGCAAGCAAATCGCTGATGCCAAGGGCGACGCCCGCGCGGTCACCCAGTTCGGGTTCGGTCTGATGTCCTCCATGCAACAGGGTACTGATCCCGGCCCACTCGCTGCGGAAACGATCGCAGCGTTGGAAGCGGACGTTGACAAAGCCGACGATCAAATCAAACCTCTGATGTATCTGTGCATCGCTCAGATCAGTGCCTCAATGTCTGACTTCGACAAAGCCATCGCGGCTCAAACTCAAGCAATCGAGTTATCTGAAGGCACACAGAAAGAACGCATGCAACAGATGCTTGATGAAATCAAGGAAATGGCGAACGAACCAGCCGACGAGGACGCGAAAGCTGACGACGCCAAGGCCGCGAAATAGCGAGCCGCTGTCACAGGCATTGCTGACACCGTGAATCCCCGCTCGGCGGGGTAAGCCTTGAAATGAGCAACCGCCTATCGTCTGGGGCGATAGGCGTGCTTGTGACGGAAATTTTTTTCAATTCCCAAAACGTTTCAGAGTCGATCCGGTCGTCGAGCGCAGCGTGCATCCCCGGACAGATGTTATCTCGATTTCTCAGCGCCCGACTGCCATGCGATTCACGATAATCGTCCTGCTACTTCTAGGTGCCGGGTGTTCGACAGAGCGATCACCCACAACGCTCGTTGAAAAACTGCGTGAGGCAAGCTCGATTGAACTGTACTCCCTCGACCCCACCCTGTTGAAATCGGAACCAGTCGTTGCACCGGACGTGGATCCGCAGGCGGAAACGGAGCCGTTGTTTCATGACTGGACTGTACTGGGATCGACCGTCATTTCAGACAAAGAAGCCAGCGGTGCGTTGCTCGACGCCCTCCAGGCTGGGATCGACGAGAACGACGGCATCGCAGCAGCCTGTTTTACCCCCCGGCACGCGATCCGGGCCCAACACGAGGGTACGACGTACGACGTCATCCTTTGTTTCGATTGCCTGCAAGCTCGACTGTACGTCGACGATGAGCGACAAGACGGGTTCCTCGTGATGGGTAGTCCCCAGCCAATTTTCGACGACGCGCTGCAGTCCGCTGGTATTGCGCTAGCGCCGCCTGCGCCGACACGATCCTCCGTCGAGCGAGCGTTGAATAGCAGGGACTGAATCGGTCCGCAAGACTTCGCTCGGCGAGGGGTAAGACGAGGTCTAATGTTTCGATGCCTAAAGTTAAGGTAAGCGACGAAACATTATTAAACGCATTTCGGCGACCTGAGAACCAGCGACCTCGGTTGCCTTCAACCGCAATTTTTCCCGCCCCGGCGTCAGTTCCATCATGCCCAGGGTCATCGGCTGCCAGTTTCGGACGTAGCCTTCTTGCCGGGCAACGCGATCATCCGCTGCGCCCAACAGCGGGCTCTCCACCGGGCGACTGATCGTAGCATTGAGCGTTTCGGTTCCCAAAGACAGTTCAACGCTCGATCCGATATCGGCCTGCGGGCACGCGTAATAGAGCTGTACCTCGTAGCGTCCTGGGCTGAGCACGTCGACGTCCCACGTGATCTCGCTATCGGTATCAATCCAGTTCCTCAAATAGGTGCAATTGGGGTATCGATTGCTACGTTGGATGGTGCCGCTGAATTCAGCATCTCGAGCGGGCAGTTGGGTCCAGGTTGCCTCTGGATGTCCGAGCGGGAACGGACGAAATTGCTGATTCTCCGCATCTGCCCAGGTTGACTTCCAATCCCGCAATTTCTCGGCAAGTTGATTGGCAGTCGCGGGCTCGGCTCCGCTGATGTCGTTATTTTCTCCGCGATCGTTCACGATATCGAAGAGACCACCGTTGTCGTGGTATCGATAACGCTGGGTTCGAACGGTAGGACGTTGGTGCCAAGTACTGAACAGCATTCGTTCTCCGCTGGAGCCCGATGGCAGTTGTCCTGTCAGCTGTCTCACGAGGGACAGGCCATCGACCGGACGATCGGGCAACTGCTGTGACTCCCAATCGATGCCCGCAAATTCACAGAGCGTGGGGAGTACGTCAATCGCACCGCCAATGGACTTCACCGTCGTCTCCGGCGCGATACGACGCGGGTACCGGATCAGACAGGGAGACCGCAATCCACCTTCGAATGTGGCCCCCTTGCGGCCACGCATGCCCCCATTGAACCGAGAGCCATTCGGGCCGTTGTCACTGAAATAAACTACCAGGGTGTTATCCGCGATTCCGGTGGATTGCAGGTGATTTAACAAGCGGCCGACGTTGTCGTCGATGTTTTCGCACATCGCCAGGGCGGCGCGCGTGTGGGGTGTATCCTGCTTTTTGGCGTTTTCGGCAGCCGGGTCCGGAACGATCTCCTTATCCGAAAAGCGATCCCAATACTCTTGTGGGACCTGCATCGGCGAATGCGGCGTATTCAGAGCTAGATACACGAAAAACGGCTTGCCGCTGTGGTCGCTAATGAAGTCCAACGTATGATTGGTCAAGTCATCAGGCAGGAACCCCTGTCCTTGGACGATCTGACCATTATGTTCTAACATCGGATCGAAATAGTTGCCCCAGTGCCCGCTACAAAATCCGTAGAAATCGTCAAATCCTCGCGCGTTGGGATGATAGGGCCACTGCATTCCGCTGTGCCACTTGCCGTAAGCCGCAGTGGCGTAGCCCGCCCGCTGAAACAGTTCGGCGATCGTCTGCTCGCCCGCGTCAAAGCGTTCTCCGCCCGCCGACGTGCTGTAGACCCCCATCCGCGTGTGATAGCGTCCTGTCAGAAACTCCGCTCGTGTGGGCGAACAGACAGCGCATACATAGAAGTTTTCGAGGTGCGCTCCATCGCGAGCCAACGAATCAATGTGGGGCGTCGATAGATTGGGGTTACCATGCAGGCTCAAATCTCCCCACCCCTGATCGTCGGCAAGTATCACCACAACGTTGGGTCGATCATTTTCATCAGCTCGAAGTGGGGCGGTACGAAACAGCGATGCCAGCAAGACGAACGCAGCAGATAGTGCCAAACGCATCGTTAGGTGCAGCAACGGAAGCCGAAAAAACCTGCGGGACGTAGCACCAACCGGTTCGTAGGTGGGCTGACCAAGCAGCTGAATCATCTTGAATATCATTCTTTGCATCGTGAGACTTCCGAGATCGCTTGAATGGGGCGCACTGCTGATTCCTAAGCGGACGTGGCACCTAGCAGCCTGTTGGGTTAGTTGCTTTCGCTGGCCAAATGCACGAATATTAATCCAAAGCGTAAGCGAGCGAAGAGTGGGACTGCCTCCTGGCGCATCGGGTTAGTAAATCAACAGGAGGCTGGCCCCTTCAGAGGCCGCAATCGCTACGCGCAGGTAGGTAAATCGAAAACTAGGATAATCGAAAATCATCTCGCCCGTTCCAGCGTCAGGACAATCGCCCCGGGCCACAACGTTAAAGTTGACCAGCCTGAGCGAACCTGGGAAGCTGCGTCGCTACGACGGGCGGATGATTGGTTGCATTGGCGGCAGGCGCGACCGACTTCAACATCCTCACGGCACCATGATGCTCGGAATCGCCAGATCGCTGGGACGAATTTGTATCTGGGAATTGTGAGCCGTCCACGCCGCTTGGCGGATAGCTCAGGATCAGCTGCGGAGGCGTGTCACTTTCCCTCGAACCAAACCAGATGTCATCTTCGTCCGTTGTGTCTAACGTCACGATGATCGTTATTGGCCCGGGACGCTGTACCGCATTGGAAACGTCGACTTCGATGACCTGACCTCGCTGAACCACCCCAGTGCGTTCTGCGACCTGGATCCATAAACTCGGTGCTGCCGTAGCGGCCAAGCTATCTTCACTCCAATCAGCGTGGTCGCCTAAAAAGTACCGGAGCGTCCCGGTACCGGAGTCGATGCTCTGGGTTAGCCGTAGCCGAGCTGAGCGGACTCCCGTTCGTTCTGGGATATCAAACCGCAGGTAGGCACGGCGCCGCTCACCCTCCACCTTCAGTCGCTGATTGCGCTCTGGCTCGCCCCGATCCAGCGTCACGTCGTCGGTTGGGAGTAGCTGTAGAACTTCCATCGGTGGCTGCGACAGTTTCTCTGCCGCGAAACTCGCCATCCCGGTCGACGCCATTTCCTGAGAGCGAACCTCCACCGTGGCGCGGTCACTGTTTCGGGTCAGCGTCACGCTGCCTTCGTAGACTTTAAGCTCGGTCTGGTCGTTCGCCACGAGTGAGAAAATCGTACCCATCACAGCCACGGTGGAGTGCCCCGTACGGACCTGAAAGGCGGGCATTCCCTGTCGACGTGGCGCGATCTCGAAAAAGGCCTCGCCCTGCTGGAGAGTGACTTCGGCCGAGTCTGCGACCAGTGTTAGCCTTGCGCCGGGTTCCATTGATAAAATCGATCCGTCCGCCAGACGCACCATCGCTTGCGCATCCGCATCGCAAACGACATGGTCTCCCGCCCGGAGCGAGAAGTTCGGTACTGCCTGAAAACGCTTTGCACCTCTTTCGATCGATGTCTCGCCGCTACCCGATACGCTCATACAGACCGCCATCTCCAGGCCAGCATCACCGGGGCGAAAAAACCTCTGGTAGCCGATGGTGGACGTGATCAAGAGAACCCCCGCGATGGCGATCATCGCGTACATCCAGCTCCGTGATTTTCCAAAGCCCGGCTGGGTGATCGTCCCCTGAATCGATTGGAGTTCCACCTGCTCGACAAGCGTCTCGCGCAGCAGAACGTGTAAGCGCGTCGCCGCTTGAAATTGCTGCTTCCACGACTCCGACGCATGCACCACCTTGTGCAGTTCACTCAGCTCGTCTGCGGTGGCCGTTCCATCGAGATAGCAGTTCATCAAATCGTCAAAGCGACTCTCAGTCATTACAGATTCGCCTTTACCATTTTCTCGGCTGTCTTGGCCTGAATGCAATGACGCAGTTGTCCGCGCAATCTCGCCAGCGTCGTCCGAATCGAACCGGGGCGACAGGCGACGGACTCAGCCAATTCTCGGCCCTTGATGTTATGACCGTAACGCAACAGCAAAAGTTGCTGCATGCGGCTGGGCAACTTCTGAAAACAACTTCGCAGCGCCTTCTGCTCCCGATGCCACAGATCATCGTCGCCCTCGGTACTGACCATCGCCAAGTCGGAAATCATCTCATCGAGCCCGCTGGAGGGAGTTTGTTTTTGGCGCCGCCAATGTTGCCTCACAACATTCTTGGCGATCCCACAGGCCCAGGGCGTAAAACTCCTTGTCGGATCAAACTGCTCTTCGCTGTTGAGTATTTCGATCACGGTTTCCTGAAATAAATCCTCCGCAACGTCAAAGTCCTGGACCATGGTCACAATCATCGCCAGAATCCGAGATCGGTTCTCAGTAATACTTAGGAATGCCTGAAATGAGCGACTGTCCACAACACTTTCTTTCAAATAGGACCACAGCACCTGTCTCTTGGGCAGCTGCAGCAACCCGCTGAATATACTTTGCCGGAATGCTCAAATCGTGCACAAGATTCAGTATGGTTTGGGAAAATTTTGTTTTCCATGTGCACGGTTGGCATCTTTGATTCAATGGTCCGTAACAAGATGAATGATTTGATTTCAATCACAGTTTCAGGGAATCTCGGTAATGACAAAACGGCTTCAGGCAAACGGAACGCGACTTTTCAGTTGCAGTATTTTTATCCTGGGAATTTCGTTACTGCTGTCGGGCGTCGCAATTGCGGCCGAAGCGACGGTCAGCGGGGAGCTGAGGCAGTGGCACAAGATCACGCTCACGCTCGACGGGCCGCACGCCTCCGAAGATGGTGACGTGAATCCATTCCTCGACTACCGCATGCAGGTAACGTTTCAACATGCTGCGTCAGGACTGACCTACGTCGTGCCTGGTTACTTCGCCGCCGATGGCGATGCTGCCAATACCTCGGCGACCTCGGGCAATCGATGGCGAGCTCATCTCGCACCCGATCACCCCGGCAAGTGGACGTACGAAGTTTCATTCCGAGAAGGCGCCGATATCGGTATCTCGGATGTCGACAGCGCGGGATCGCCCGTACCTGCTGTCGACGGTTTGAGTGGCACCTTGCAGATTCAAGAAACCAACAAATCGGGACGAGATTTTCGCAGCAAAGGGCGGCTGAACTATGTCGGCAAGCATCATCTGCAATTCGCTGGGAGCGGTGAGTTCTTTCTGAAAGCCGGAGCGGACGCTCCTGAAAATTTTCTTGCCTACGAAGACTTTGATGGCGATTTTAAATCCGATGGTCACAAAGACAATCTGGTCAAGGACTGGGCACCCCATGTCCAAGACTGGATGCCTGGTGATCCAAGCTGGCAGGACGGTAAAGGTAAGGGAATCATTGGCGCAGTCAATTATCTCGCCTCCCAAGGGCTAAATGCATTCTCATTCCTCACCCTCAATATCGACGGCGATGATCGAAATGTGTTCCCCTACACCAACTATGATGAGCGCGCAAGAATCGACTGTTCACGGATGGATCAATGGGAAATTGTCTTTGCCCATGGAACCCATCGAGGCATGCACCTGCACTTCAAGACTCAGGAAGCCGAGAACGTCAATCTGCTCGATGACGGCAACATGGGCCCCCAGCGAAAGTTGTACTATCGCGAAATCATCGCCCGCTTCGCCCACCATCTCGCGCTCAACTGGAACCTGGGCGAAGAGGTTGGCTTGGGTCACAAAGTATCCACACAAAAGAAAACGGATTGGGCAGAATACTTTTGGACCCACGATCCTTATCAACACCCCATCGTGATACATAACGGGAACAATCACTTTGATCTACTCGGAGACGCCTCGGCACTCACGGGCTTCTCTCTCCAGACCAATCGAGCTGATTTCAGTCAAGTGCATGGCGCCACCCTGAACTACATTCGCCGCTCTGACGAAGCAGGGAAACCGTGGGTGGTGGCATGCGATGAGCCTGGCGATGCCCAGCACTCCTTAGTTCCCGACACGGAGGACCCGACTCGTGATAACGCGCGGAAAAATGCACTTTGGGGGAACATCATGGCTGGCGGTGCCGGCGTGGAATGGTACTTCGGATACAAACACGCGCACAGCGATCTGACTTGTGAAGACTATCGCGTGCGTCAGAAGATGTGGGAACAAAGCCGAATTGCGATCGATTTCTTCACGGAACACGAGATCCCGTTCTGGAATATGAAAAATGCCGACAGCAAGATTGACGATAAAAATGCCTACTGCCTCTGCGATCCCGGGACGCTCTACATCGTGTTCGCTAAGAAGGCGAATTCAGCGACGCTCGATCTCTCGGATGTCACAGGAACCTTCGAGGTTCAGTGGTTCAATCCACGTGACGGTGGCCCGCTGCTAACTGGATCCACCCAGATCGTGCAGGGGGGCGGCAAGGTTTCGCTCGGCAATCCGCCGAGCGATCCAGGACACGATTGGTTAGCCGTGGTACGCCGTAGCGAATCCAGTGGCAAAGATCATTCTCAAGTAAGCGAGAAAGGCTCCCCGGAGAACACATGGGTATTGCGCGCCGTGATCAATTTTGAGGCCGTCGCCTCGGACCCATTCGTGCCGAGCTACAAAGATAGCGTCCGCAGAGCATTAGCAATCAATGCAGCCAAATATCAAAGTCAATTTGCCGCAGCAGAGACCGAATTTAAAGGGGATGCGGGCGTCTACGATTTGGTACTGACGTCACTCACCGAGACTGACGGTGAATCCACCTATCGGATCTTCGTTGCAGAAAAAAAGATCGATGAGGTTCAAAACCCGGAGTCTGTTCGTGACTATGAGGCAATTCAACATCGCTTCGATGCTGTGTCATTGAAACCCGGGGACACGATTCGTATCGAGTTCAACTCGGCCTCCAATGGCAAGGTACCAGAGGGCGATGCATACGCTTTCTCGCGTGGACGATGGCGATCACTGACCATTCTTGTCCCTGGTGCGAACGCGCCCGCCAACAACTAGCCCAATTCGCACACGCTCGCGACGTTGTGTGCGAGGCCGTCCTTCATTTGGGCGGTTGAAAGTGACCTCAGGCCAAGCATGGATGGCCCGCATAATCTTCGACGCGGCCCCGCCCGCCGTTGCGCGGCCCCGCCCGCCGTGACGCGGCCTCGCCCGCCGTGACGCGGAGCGGGGATCATTCGGTCTCGGCTGAGAAAAACCGATGCATCCTTCCATTTTTCCTAATGGACGTTCAGAATTCTACAATGGAACCGTCAGGGGGGACGTGTAGAATTCAAGGGCCTTCACCCGGGTCAGGGACCATGTCTCTCGCTCCGCCATCTTATTGTGGTGCGGCAAGACGCTACGTGCCTGCAATGGCTCAATGTGTTTGGATCAATGCGGTCACAGCACCATTCGAGTAAGGCGGTGTTTGAGCGATGTCGGCATACCACCGCAGCGAGAGATCATCGCATGAGTCTGCAAGGATGAGCACAGAAACTTGCGAGCGTCATGTCGGCCATCTTGACGAAGGAGCTCGTTCCATCTACGCAACTTCTAGGCCAGGCCCATGACGACCAAACGCCGATACTACAAGCAGATCCGAATTGCTCAGTTTCGCGCGATTGTAGAGCTTGCCAAGGGCGATGGATTTGCTGCCACGGCCGAGGTCTTGGAATTGTCGACGCCTTCGGTTTGGCAGCAAGTGCGTGCCCTTGAGCAGGAGTTCGGCATTGCCTTGGTAGAGGTCAATCGTCAGGAGGTCACGCTCACCAAAGATGGCAAACAGTTCGTTCAACTCGCCCGGCCGATTCTGGAGGGTTTCGATTCGATCTTGGAGCAGTTCAAAGGGCGAGCTTCATTAGCTGCCCAACGACTCACGATCGCCTCGCCGGCGAACAAGCTCATCTACGATCTCATGGAATCGATTCGCGAATATAACTTTCAATTCCCCAACGTTGAACTTAACTTCATTGACGTGGACTCCAATCGAGCCCGAAAAATGCTCGAGGAAGGTGATGTGGATCTCGCCATTGCCGGTACACTGGAAACTTCGTTCCCAAAAAGCCTGAATGTCGATCATCTCGCCTCAGTCCCATTCACGATGGTGAGCCCGGACGACCATCCAATCCTGGATGAAGTCAAGATCACACCAGAGGCGCTCGTCAGATATCCGCTGGTAATGTATCACGCCGGATCGAATACACGGACGCGTGTCGATCAAGTATTCGAAAGTGCTGGGTTGCTGGCTGATGTGCGAAATGTCTGTGAGACCAACACGAAAGAGCTGATGCTGCAGTTTGTACGCTTCGGAATTGGGATCGCGATCGTCCCCCTTAACCGCCGTCAGATTACGCTTTTCAATGCGGAGAGGGGAGTCCAAAAGAAACTCGGCTTTCGCAGTTTAAAGACAGTCTTCGGCGAGGAAAAGCTGGTCATTCTGTCACGCCGCAACCGTCGTGAACCCGCTCATCAAAGCGCATTCCGTCAGTGCGTTCTAGCGTTGGCAAGCCATTGATTGGCAGGCGAGACCGAATTGAAAGAGCCCCCAGTGGCGGCTCCCCAAGACCTGGTTGATGCGCCGCCCCCAGTGTTTAGGATCGCATGGACGTGCTCAGAACGAGTGCTGATGATCTGATCCAGCTTAATCGGTCACCCAGCGATTTAACGCTGCCTAATGATATTAGGGAGAATGAACCGCCTTCAATAGCGCATTAATGACACCCTGGTGATACCGTAAGACCTCGTCAAGGTTTTTCGAGCGACAGCCACGCACGAAGTGGAGCCCTGAGGCGCGCCGTGCAGTCAGCCGGGCAATCTTGGCGTTGTCGATTTGAAGTTCACCCCGGTTCTATATTGAAGGCAAATCCTATGTGGCATTTTAGTATGAAGCGTCAACAACGGGACGGATTCACGCTCGTCGAGTTGCTGGTTGTGATCGCGATCATTGGTGTGTTGGTCGGTCTGTTGCTACCGGCCGTTCAAGCGGCACGAGAAGCGGCTCGGAGAATGAGCTGCAGCAATAATTTCAAACAAATTGGACTGGGCATCCACAACTATCATGCGGCGTACGGCCGTATGCCAGTTCATCACATGGGCACCCACTCCGCCCAGGGCAGCTACTACAACAGCGGCATCAGCAATAAGAATAATGGGGGAGGCCACAACGAATATACGCTCAGCTTCTTAGTTGGACTCACACCATTTATAGAGCAGCAAGCCCTGTGGCAACAAATTTCCAATCCAAACAATGAGACCTCCAGCGGTGGGGCGCCCGGCAAGCCCTGGTCACCGATGGGCCCCTCACCCAGACAGCAAGAGTACAAGCCCTGGATCACCGAGGTAGGAACTTACCGATGCCCTAGTGATCCGGGATTTGGACTACCAGCCTTGGGACGCACCAATTACGCCGCCTGCATTGGAGATTCGCCCGACTGGTCTGACATGAGGTGGCCCGACAACCCTCAGAACGGACAGTTGCGCTACACTTCCAACGATGTCTCCCGAGCCAGGGCGGCCTATCGTGGATTTTTTCAGCCCGGATTCCAAGGCCAATTTCGAGAGGTGCTCGATGGGCTGTCCTCAACGATGATGTGCGGCGAAATTGCGACCGATATTGGCGATCGTGATATTTCCACCACGCTAATGATCAATGGCAACCAAGGTCTCCTGAGAGACGCCCCCGCTCAAGCATGTGCGAAATACATCGATCCCGAGCGTCCCCAATTTTACAAGAGCGATATCAACTACTCCAACTCTCCGAATGGATTTGCAAAGGTCTTCCAGATGCGCGGCTACATATGGTCCGATGCACGCACTGGGTTCTCATGCTTCACCGCAATTCTTGCACCCAATTCAGAGCTCTGTGTTTCAGGTGGGGACTCTGGATACGGAATCGCTCCCGCGTCGAGTCGACACCAAGGCGGTGCTCACGTCCTGATGGGTGATGGAGCGGTCCGTTTCATTACAGACTCCATTGACGCCGGGAATGGATCAGCGGGCTGCGTGTGGATCAACGGCAACGGCGCAAGACAACCAGGATCGCAAAGCCCTTATGGTCTTTGGGGCGCGTTGGGAACACGAGCATCCAGTGAAGTGATCGATAGCGATTTTTGACCGCTCACAAACGTCTCGTCTGAGTGCGGCGCGCCTCGGGTCCACGATACTGGTTTGTGGGAAACGGCGCAACTATTCCCGACGATTACGAGACAACAGTCCCCAGTCTCAATCCACACACTCTAACCATACCAATTCTCAAATGATCCGACTTTTTATTGTCTCAGCCGTCACTCTCACACTTGGCATTTTGATTCCAGGATGCGGGAGTTCTGAAAACCGAACCATTGAAACACAGGGTGAACTGTGGGACGAACGGGCTGCTTTCTACGCAGATGAGTCCAACTTCTCAAACGAGGAATCCGTCTCCATAGACAAATAACGGCACACCGATGAACTGCGAGCCGAACGCAAAGATTACCTGATGCCGGCTCAAGTAAACCATTGTGATCATCTGCGCTCCGCGAGAGCTTCTCAATGCATCGCGATCGCGGAGCGGAGGGTGATCACAAAAATATTCTTGACGCTAGGGGCGCGCGAGAATGCTATTTACTAAAGACACATAGCACCGTCGCTGGACGCTTATACGGATTAAGAATTCGATGCGGCACATTGCTGTCGAAGTAAAGGCAGTCTCCCGCTCGCAGGGTCTGGATGTTGCCGTCATATTCAAAGTCGATCGTGCCACCCTGCAACATCAGAAACTCCTCACCCTCGTGGGAGAGGGCTTCGTCGCGAACAGTTTCGGCTGGCACCGTCAGCAAAAACGGATCCATCGATCGATTGGGACGTTTATGAGCCAGCGATTCGTAGACGGTTTCGTTGCGAGCATTGTTGTCCCGCTGAACCACTTGACGTTCGTCTTTACGCACCGATACGAGTGTCGGTTTCTCATCCAGGCCGGATACTAAGTCGCTGACCGACACGCCCAACGCCCTGGCAATCTGACCTAGCGCCTGCAGTGACGGTGTGACGCGAAAATTCTCGACCTTGGAAAGCCAACTCCGCGTCAGGCCCGTCTGCGAGGCCACCTCCTCGAGAGTTAGATGCTGGGCGAGACGATGGGCGCGGATTCGCTGAGCAAGTTCGACGACGTTCATGTCGTGATTCTAAATCAAGCGATCATCGATAGCTATATGCTCGGATAACGGTGACGTCGCTGCTTGCTGGCCGCTGCCATGCTCGGCCCAAGAGCTGCATTGCATCGGAAGCCCATGTGGATTAAAAATCACTTTCTGTTGATCGTAAATCACTACCCCAAACCAGCCATGCCTGAGAACCTTTGCGGCGAACCGACGGTTAACCTCGCGGAGAACGCGATCCATAGTATAGGCGTTCTGGTTCGAGATTTCGGTGCCGAGAGGGTTTTGCTGGTCGTTGACGAGGACGCTGCGCACGCGTCGGGGGCGAATCGGATCCTCACCACGGCATTGGCAACATGCCAGGCTACACGGTTCAACGACTTTGAACTGAACCCTCAATTTCATGACATCGAGCGAGGAATTCGACAATTCCAAAAGACTCGCCCGCAGATAGTGATTGCACTGGGCGGAGGCACTGCGATCGACTTGGGCAAATTAATTGGGTCGATCGCGGTCCAGCCCGCCACGGCTATGGATATTGTGACCGGTAGGGTCGGTATTACGAAATGCGGTCCGCCCCTGGTGGCGATTCCAACAACAGCGGGCACGGGAAGTGAGGCGACCCAATTCGCTGTCGCTTACGTGGACCAGCAAAAGTATTCTGTCTCTCACAAGTTCCTGCTGCCAAGCCACGCGATCGTTGACCCGAGTTTGACGGCAAGTCTGCCGCCACGGATCACAGCGGCGACGGGATTGGATGCATTTTGCCAAGCCATTGAATCGATCTGGGCGGTCGGCGCGACCGACGAATCGGTCGGCTACGCAGCAGCAGCCGTTGAGCTCGCTCGAGAGCACCTCGTCGATGCGGTCGTTCAACCATCGCCAGTATCGCGGATGGGCATGTGCCAAGCTTCGCATCTGTCCGGCAAGGCGATCAACATCAGCAAAACGACTGCTTCTCACGCCCTATCGTATGGCTTCACCTCACAGCACAAGATTCCACATGGCATGGCCGTTGCGATGACCATTAGCCGGATGCTGGCACACAATGCCGGCGTATCCGACGAAGACTGCATGGATCCAAGGGGCGCTGATCATGTTCGCAAGCGAATCGAATTGATTATGAACCTGTTGGGTACTGCCGGTGTGCACGAGGCTTGCGTGCAGCTCGATACAATGATCACCGCTATCGGGTGTGCGTGTTCGCCTGCGCGGGCAGGGGTCGGAGACGCTGCGACGCTGAGAAAAATCGTCACCAGCGTGAACGCCGAGCGCATGTCGAACAATCCCCGGTCCGCCGATGCGACGACACTCATGGAACTGCTGCAATCTTCCCCAAGGACAGAGTCTTTCCGATGATCATAAACCAGCGAGTAAGTTTGCAACGCACGGTCATGTTATTTCGCATACCAGAGTGGATGCTTTTCGTGCTGAGTTTCTGCCTCGCCTGGATCTTTCCGCCGCATTGGCATGTACGTGCCAATGAGGTCGTTGGGCCACTTGTGGGTACGGTAGAGGCGACTACTGCCCATTTGCTTTACCGGCCGAGTGGTGAGGAACAAAAACTGCAGCTGACTGTACTGTCCGAGAGTGGCAGCGTTGTTTCGATCGTCGAATCATTGGCTGACGAGAGCACGGACCACGTCGCCAAGTTCACTGTCAATAGTCTCACCCCGGCGACTACTTATCGCTACCAAATCGATGCTCTCGGCAGTCCGACCAGGACGCTGATTGCCCCCGGTCCCAAGCACAGGTTCACCACAGCCAGTCCCGCCCGTGAGGGACACTGCGTCACCGTTGGTTTTGTATCCTGCGTCGACATTGAGCCCAATGGCATTTGGAACGAGATGGAGTCCTTGGGCGTGAATACGTTGTGCTTGATGGGGGACACGCCATACATCGACAATTCTGACTTGAATGTTGTCCGCCAGCGGCATCGGATGTTTCTGCAAATGCCGGACCTAGCATCGTTGGCGACGCACACGCCGACCATTGGTGTCTGGGACGATCATGACTTTGGCCGCAATAACGGCAATGGTCTGAATATGATATCTGGCAAGCCCAACACGCGGAGGGGATTCGTCGACTATCGCGCACATACTCAGTATGGCAATGGCCGCGAGGGCGTCTATCATAAAGTTGATCTAGGCATGATTGAAGTTTTCCTACTGGATCCACGTTATTTCTCTCAAACCGAACCGTCGCCAGTCGATCCGGCGGAGACGACATGCTTTGGTGCCGACCAATGGACCTGGTTGCTCAGTGGACTGAAAGCGTCCGAAGCGCC
This sequence comes from Allorhodopirellula heiligendammensis, assembly GCF_007860105.1. Lineage (NCBI taxonomy): Bacteria > Pseudomonadati > Planctomycetota > Planctomycetia > Pirellulales > Pirellulaceae > Allorhodopirellula > Allorhodopirellula heiligendammensis. The sequence continues at coordinate 97,601 of NZ_SJPU01000003.1, read as the reverse complement.
CTTCAAGGTGATCGCACTTGGCTCCGTCTGGCAGGATAAGAAGAACAGAGAGATCGACGACATGTTTACCTACTGGTACGAACGGGACGCGTTGTTAGATTTCGTCGCCGAAGAGCAAATTTCGGGTGTCACATTATTGGGTGGGGACATCCACGTGTCCCGACACCTCGTCCACCCACAACGGGTTGGCTACAACCTTCACGATTTCGTCATCTCACCTGGCCACACTCGCACCATCACAGAACTGGATGTCTATCACCCATCGCTGGAGTGGTCCTTAGTCGAAGGCTGGCAATTCCTCACTCTGACCGCAGACGGAACCGGTGAGGAGCCTCACCTGATCGCCGAGTATCGGCAAACCGATGGAAAGGTCAATCGCCGCGTCGAGTTAAGGCTCAGCGAGATGACACCGCGAGAACTCCCTCAAGGATTGCAAAACTCATTGCGAGCGAACTGGCACTTCGATGATGGCTTTGAAAACGATTCCATCTTGGGAAATCGCATCGACGCCGTTTCACACCATGGTGCTGCGATCTTCGCAGAGGGAGGGATCCGCGGCGGAGCCGTTCGCCTGCATCGTGACCAACAGCAATCCGTGACGGTTCAGCGAAGCTTTCTGGATGATAACTCAGACGCCCACACCGTCTCGCTCTGGTTCAAGCCTGAAAGTCTGCCAGGTGCAGAATCGACGGACCGACACTTTTTGCTGGAGAGTACTGCCGAAGGTCATCCCAGCCCCAAAACGGCATGGCATTTGTCACTGGGGCTCCGCGCGGCAGCAGCGGACGAAGGTAAAGTTAATTTGCAATTGCATACCGTTACGTTGAAACCAGCGCAATCTCAAATGGCACCCACGACTCTCGCGCAGGGTCCATTTGACTTCTTGATTGATCGCGAACAGCTCCTCGACCGCTGGACTCACGTGTTATTCACATTTGATTCAAAGCAAATCAACCTCTACATCGATGGTAAACGAGCTGCATCAAACCAATTGCCTGTCTCTGGACCTGCCGCCGAGTTCGGTGGGTTGGTAATCGGCGGTCACCGCGACGCGGTGGGACGCAACTTCGATGGCTGGGTCGACGAAGTCGCAGTATGGGAACGTGCGCTTAGTCAACAAGAAATCGAGTCGGTCTTCACACAACACAATGAGCCAGCATCCGGCTCGCAACATTCGCGTGAAAAGAAATTGGACAATGATTGAATTGATTGTATTCGACATGGCTGGCACCACTGTCGATGAAGATAACGTCGTCTACAAAACCGTTCGCCAAGCAATCAACGCTGCTGGATATGCATTTACCCAGGACCAAGTTCAGACGGCTGGAGCTGGCAAGGAAAAATCACAAGCGATCCGCGACGTTTTGGCTACCGATGGAAACCAGCACTCAGCAGACGAGGTGGCAGCCATCTTCGCGGACTTCCAACAGCGGCTCGCCCAAGCATACGCGGTCCTGCATGTCCGACCGCAACCCGGTACAACCGAAGTCTTTGTGGCGTTACGGAAACGAGGGATTAAGGTCGTACTAAATACTGGCTACGACCGAGTCACAGCGAAAGGCCTGATTGACAAGATTGGCTGGACGATCGGCGCAGATATCGACGGATTGATCACCGCGAGCGACGTTCAGAATGGACGGCCGGCTCCTGATATGATTTTCCAAGCGATGTCTGCCACGGGAGTAAAGGACGCTCGCGCGGTTGTCAAAGTAGGCGACAGCGAGATTGATATTGAAGAGGGCAAGAATGCGAAATGCGGAATGACCTTTGGCATCACGACCGGCGCACAAACGCAAACGCAGCTGCTCAACGCGACCCCAACGGCAGTGATCAATCATCTCAGCGAGTTATTACCACACGTTCTCGGTTGAACTCAAATCGACAGCAAAAGCCTATTAAGGAGCATCAATCACCAGCGATGGCGATTGGTTCAGCCTTGCGAAACTGGAAGTCGCTAGGTCGGGTTGAGTTTGGGAAGTGCGGGAGGAGCACCCTGTGATCCGGCAGGTTGAGTGAGCGCGTGGCAGACACGCTTAAAAACTTCGATGAACGCTGGGCCGTCCCAACGAGATTCGGCTTTATGGCTTGCATAGAGCTCACCAGTGAGGACGTCGCATTGGCTGCGAAACTCCTTGGCAAGCGCGACTGGCAACCGAGTCTGCCAAGTCGGATCGGATGCCTCCATGGCCAACTGCCAATCCATCCAAGCCATGTAGGCCGCTGGCGCATCGTTCGACTGGCACGCGGAACCCAATCGTCTGGCGGCAAGTCGCTCTGGGCTATTTCGCACGGCATGCCACCGGGAAATGGCTGCCACTACCGGTTTACGGATCAACCATCCCAGGATACCCATTGCTGCGATCGATATGAAAATCCAGCTCAATCTTCCCCGCCAAGATGATGTGGGCACAGCGGCTACTGGCGGTGCAGCAACAACCTCGACCGATCGTCCCGCCAACGTTTGGCGTTGCAGTGAGCTGTTCTTCGTGTCCCACCATGTCAGAGTGATGTCCGGCAATTCAAACGTGCCGCCGCGCGGGAACTGATACTTGATCGTATCGACTCTTTCGGCCTGGGATGCCCCCCGCTCTGTATCGTCCTGCACGACGGGGTCGGAGGGATATACCTGAATCCCCTCGGGTGCGGCGGGCTCGATCGGGTTAAACATCATCGCAGTGGTGCCGTCGGCATGACGCGAAATTTTTCGTTCAATCACGTCACCCGCCTTAATGGGGCTGTCCGAATCGGGGTTCCATTGCTGTGAAATTTCTAACGCAGACACTGCGACAACAAATCCAAGTTCACGCGTACCAGGAGGTCGCTTGGACTGGAACCGCAGTTCGCTCGTGTTGCCCTGCATCGGCTCAGCGTCGCCCGTGAATGTTCTCTTTCCCTCAAAGCGAACTTGGAATGAGGGAAGCACGATTTCGCCCTCACGTTGGGTATAGATCACGAACTCATACTGTTGGCTAAACCAGGAATCTCCGTCGATTTCCTCGCTTTGCACAATCGGGCTGCCAGAGGTCTTGATAATGGCAGTGAGTGGTAGTTGAGGAATATCGAAGGCTGGCGTGCCATCGAATGGCCCCGGCGAGAACAGCTTTATCGTCAGCGGCACGGCCTCCCCCGTCCAGGCTGACTTCTTTTCGATCGATGCCTCGACCGAACTTTGCTCAGCCCAACTCGATACTGGCCCAATCAGTGCTAGCAGCAAAAAAGTCCCACGCAACTCTGTCATTTGGAATCTCCCTGCGTGCCGGCAAATGCATCTTGGTAAGCAAACTTTGCTTTGAGAAACTCGGCTGGCTTTGTTTGCACGCGGCGGAGCCACATCGCTTGCATGGCGGCACTCGAGATTGGTTGCTGCGCTTGCACGACCGTCTCTTGGCCGCCCGGCTCCTTTTTGTCGAACGTGATGTCGTCAGCACCTTCCTGCTGATCCCCGAGATCGCCGCCTTCCTGCGCAACTCGCTTGGCGCGGATGACTGCAATCTCGCGATTGGTTGTGGCAGCTGGAAAATCTGGCTGCCGCTTGAGTGCACGATCGTAGGTCTCAACAGCGGCCTCATATTTGCCTTGCATCACCTGGCAATTGCCACGGTTATAGATCGCGTCGGGAGTTGAAAGCCGTCGAAAGGATTGCTCCGCTTTTTTAAACTCGCCCGCGCGAAACCATGCAATGCCTTGCCGCATTGGATCCTGGAACGCAGCAGCGGCCTGAGCGAACTCACCGTCACGCATCAGTCGCTGTCCTCGTTGGTCGGGAGAAAACCAAAGATCCGACCACGTGAACGCACCGATCAGCAGCATTGTTGCCATTAGTTTCATGAGTCCCGCTCCTGGAGAACATTCGAGACCGTGCGGCGAAACGAGACTAGCGTTAGGACGCAAAGAACCGGCACAAGCCACCAGCCGGATTCGGCCCAGCGGGTTCCACGATCCGCCGCAGCCACAGTTCGTGGAGAGCGTGCGGCATCACGTATCAATCCTCGCACGTCCTCGTCATCCGGGGTGATCCGAACCACTCTCGCCTTCAATGCTGCTGCCGCCGCATCCATTGCAGATGCATCGGCAGAATCAGCTGGTGCCACCTCCAGTATCTGTACAGGTAGCGAGCTTGATTGCTGAAACCTCGTCAATGCCGCGGCACCTTCCACAGGCACGCCGTCGGCGATCACAATCACCGAGCCGCCACTCTGTTGAAGCGTTCGACTGGCAAGCTGCAACGCGTCGATGAGAGAATTACCGTCTTTGGGCATGATAGCTGGACTGATTTCGGCAGCCATGGTCGCAACCACCGAAGTATCGCGTGTCGGTGGTAACACGAGGTGCGCCGTGCCAGCGTAAGCGATTAACCCGAGCGGCTGACCTTTGCGACTGTTCGCAATATCAGCTACCTTCAATCGAGCTCGCTCCATCCGGCTCGGGGCCAGGTCGTCCTGGTCCATGGACTCGTCCGCTAGCAGCAGCAGCAGCAGCGGAACCGGATCATCTGAAAAGGGCGAGGGTTCCAGATGCCATGTCGGCCCCGCCACGGAAATAGTTGCCAGCAACCATGCGACCAGTACTACCACGCTGCGCCATCTGTCACGTGTGGTATCCCCTACAGTCAGGGCTGTCAGGAGTTCGTGATCCATTGAAGACCGCCAACCACGCAGTGGATCGTGAGCCCGACGTACCAGCCACCACACCAGGATGACGACCGGAATGAACAAGAGGCAGTACGGACGGATAAAATGAAAATTAGCCAGCATGGTTGACCTCCCCGCGGGCAGGAGTCAACTCAATGGTCTCCAGCTCAAAGGTTCGCGGATTTACCTTCAATCGCATCGGCGATGAACTCGCCGTGGTATCCCGACGATTGGTCCACAGCAGCCAAATGTGACCGGCCAGGGAGACCAACACGGCCGCTGAAAGGGGCCAATAATACAGATCGCGTCGCGGGCGGAAGCTGACTGTCTTCACTTTTCGCGTTTCGATTTTGTCCAGTTCCGCATAAACATTGACAAGTTGCGACCGATCCAGAGCGAGGAAAAAGTTGCCGCCGGTTTCCTGAGCCACCGAGCGCAACGATACCTGATCGAGTTTCTCCTCTCCGACTGTCTGGGGGTTACCCATCGCGATCGTGTTGATTTTGATCCCGCGATCTTTCGCCACCCTGGCCGCCTCGACGGGCGGTACCGAGCTCGCTGTGTCGTTGCCATCGGTCAAGGCAATGATCGTCTTGGCAGGAGCGTCACTATTGTCGAACAGATGAATCCCCAATCCAATCGCGTCCCCCAATGCGGTCCTCGGACCCGCCATCCGCACGGCGGTCTCATCGAGCAATTGCTGACACAGTTCTAAATCGGTTGTGAAAGGAACCTGCAGAAATGGCGAATTTCCAAACACGACTAAACCCACGCGGTCGCCTTTGCGACGAATCAGAAAATCACCCAATACTTCTTTCACTGCCGCTAATCGGGTGATCGGCTTACCATCGGTGCCCGTGAAATCTTTTTCATCCATCGATCCCGATAAATCCACCAACAATAGTAAGTCTCGCGTGGGGATTGTCTTCTCAATCGGTGGTTCGAGCCATTGTGGACGCGTCAGTGCCAGCAAAATGAACAGCCACACGAGAGTGGAGATCACTAGCGGGCTGCGCATCGGATCACTCGCGTCAGTCCTCAGTTGACCCGCGCTCGCCTGTTGTACGCGATCGAAGAACGGAGTCCGAACGGCAACATCATTGGATGTTCGCGGAGGCACCAGCCAATAAACCAGGACGGGCAAGGGCGTCAGCAAAAATAGCCATGGATAGGCGAAGGTCAGCATTCGGTCGGCCTCCCGGTACCTGCGTCACAGATATCTTCAGTCGCGAAACGAGCGTCGACGTGGTGATGAATCCAGGCCGTCGCGAATTCACTCAACTCATGAAGACTCGCTACCTCCTCCTCCTGAAAAACGCCCGATATCAGTTGTTGCGAGGCGCGGCTTGACACGGGAGCCCCACTCGACTTGGCCAACCAGTCACACCACTGTGTCCCTGTCATCGACGCGACATCTATCCGCGGGTAGGCGACCAGCGCGGTGCGTTTAAGGATCGCTGCAATCTGTGCTGGGCTCGTCGCTGAACTTAAGTCCGCGATCGCCGCACGGCGGTAGGCGTTGCGACGCCAGTTTCGCCAAAAACGCCACACGGCAAAGCACACCAGCGCAGTTGCCAGTGCCAGTAAAATCCACCACCCCGGAGCGGGCGGCCACCACGATACAGGTGACAGCTCGACAATATCGCGAAGACTATCCAGGCTGCCAACATCATGGGAGTCATTCACGGTCGTTCCCCCATTGCCGCCAAGATCTGTCGAGCCACCGGCTCATGGGTGCAAATCGGCACGATGGGAACACGGATCGCGCCGAGTCGCTCTCGCAATTGATCACAGCGAGCGCGAAAGGAGGTTTCAAAAGACTGCGCAAATTCCGGACCCGAGGGAATCGAATACTGGGTACTACCATCGGTCGCGTGCAGTTGGCCCCTTGCAGGCAGACGGATCCCCAACGGATCGTAGACCAAAAACGCCAACACATCGTTATGAGAAGCCAACTGGGTGGTTAGGCGTCGGGTTTCATCATCGTCGCCTGCATAGTCGGTGACGAGAACAACGAGACAATCGTGTTTGGCAACATTGACGCACTGCCTCAACGCATCATTGAGACGCCTCGACGAGTCCTCCGCAAGCTGGTCCGCGGACAACTGCTGGTTCATGCGTGTGATTTCATGACAGATGTGCAGCACGCTTTCTCGGCTGCGTCGGGGCCGCAATTCCAACGTCTCATCGTCGCCAAACACGATGGCTCCAATGCGGTCGCCCCCATCGATTGCTCGCCACGCAGCCAAAGCCGCGACCTCGGCTGCGGCTGTCGCCTTGGTCGTTCGCTCGCTACCGAAAAACATTGACGTCCGTTGATCGACAACCAATAAAACCGTCCGCTCACGTTCTTCCGAGTAGACACGTATATAAGGTTTACGCAACCTCGCTGTCGCCTTCCAATCCATCTGGCGGATATCGTCACCCGGCCGATAATCACGCAGTTCTTCGAACATCATCCCTCGACCACGCAGCCGTGACGCATGTTGGCCACTGAGCAAGCTACTGACGGGCTGCTTCGGTAACAACGAAAACCCGCCGGCGGCATGACGCAGGCGAACAAGGTCTTCGAATCGTGTATAGGGATGACTGCCCATGACTCAAATAGCTCAAGCTGTGACGGCGACCCGCTGAATGACTTCGCCGATGACGTCCTCTCGTGATTTGCCTGCCGCCTCGGCTTCATACGACAAATGGACACGATGAGCCAAGCAGGCCGGAGCGATCGCTTGAATGTCCGCGGGTGAGACGAAGTCATGGCCTTGCAACCAAGCCCGTGCGCGAGACGCTCGATCCAGTGCGATGGTTCCACGGGGCGAGGCACCGAGCTGGATCAAACTCGCCAGTTCCTTGTCGTAACGGATTGGGTCGCGGGTGGCGACGACGAGATCCACCATGTACTGCTCTGCAGCAGGGGCGACATGCATTGAATCAATCTCTTTGCGGATCGCAAAAATTGTCTCTTGCAAGATTGGATCCAACACCGCTGGAGTCTCTGCAACGCTCTCGCGGCGAACCAACTGCAATATTGACAACTCGTTTTCGGCAGCCGGATAGGGTACCTGCACATAGAGCAGGAATCGGTCCATCTGGGCCTCCGGTAATGGATACGTACCCTCTTGTTCGATCGGGTTCTGCGTCGCCAACACGAGGAACAGCTCGGGCAGTTTATGAGTCGTGCCAGCGACCGTCACCTGATGTTCTTCCATCGCTTCGAGCAGGGCCGCCTGCACCTTTGCGGGCGCCCGGTTGATCTCATCAGCGAGTACCAAATTGCCAAAAATCGGTCCGGGCTGAAACTCGAACGTGGCCGTTTTCTCTCGATAGATTTCTGATCCCGTCACATCAGAGGGCAGGAGGTCGGGCGTGAACTGGACCCGCGAAAACTCGCCTTCAATCAGCCGCGATAGCGTCTTGATCGAGCGTGTTTTGGCCGTCCCCGGCAGACCCTCCATCAGTACGTTGCCACCGGTCAGTAACGCGATCAACAAACGCTCGACGACAGTCTCCTGGCCGATGATCGCGGCATTCATTGCCGCAGAGATTTTTAGAATGGAATCGCGTGATGCTGACATGGCGATGGTATGGAAAAGTGTGGATCACAAACTGGTAAAAAGTCTGCCGACAACGACAGAGTTTTGAGCGGTTTCGATCGCGAGACAAGGGTCTCGTCACAGTAAATGTGGCGGGCAAAATTTGGGGAGCACCTTAGCTGGACAGCGCCACTTTGGATTAGCCGCACGGCGCTAGCCGCGGTTTTCACGAGAGGAACCGTGGCTAGCGCCAAAACGGTTAATCCGTTCGGAAACCCAGCGAATTGCGAGGGAACCCATCCATAGTGGCGCTGTCCAGTTAGGCTCGCGATGAAATCTGCCTAAGCGAACTTCGTCGGTACATCGTAGTAGTGTACCGTTTGCCAGGCCGTGAGTAACGGCAATGCGCCGCCAAATTGGGCTCGCAACAAGCCATCGGCACACTCCAATCTACTTCTCGTCCATCCAGCCCAACTGCTCGAGGAACGCAATCGACTTTGCCAGCGTATCGCGGAAGTATTTTCCTTTTTGGACCTGCACATTGAAGAAACCGTGCTCTTGACCGGGATAAGTATGCAGTTCGCTGACCAAGCCTGCCTCACGGCTGAGACGCTGAAAACGCTCTGCGGTCGCCACAGGAATCAAGGCATCCGCTTCACCTAGAAATACGATTACCGGCGGATCATCCGACGTGATGTTGTGTGCCGGCGAATATCGATCGGTGTGCTCGCCCACCCGCGCTGCTCCCCACTGGCCAGGGCCGTTGTCGTAAACAGGATTGTAAAGCAACAGCGCATTCGCTTTCCTGGATACCCCGTCGACCGGCTCATCGTCCATCATGCCCAAATAGGCAGCCAAGTGACCACCTGCCGAGCCACCACCACAGGCGATACGGTCCGGATCAATACCAAACTTCGCAGCCGAACCCCGGATCAATCGCATCGCGTCGGAGACATCTTCGACACAGATCTGCGGCGGATCGTTTTGCTTTCGATCTAGCAATCGGTACTCCACACGAAAGCAAACCAATCCCAGGTCCGCCAACGCCTTGGAATGCTCGGCAAACTGCCCTGGCTTGCCACCCACCCAGCCGCCACCGTGAAAGAAGACGACGGCGCCACGGGAATCCGAGGCCTGCCAATCCTGCGGACGCGTCCAATCAATTTTCAGCTTCCGAGTCTCCGATTGAGTCCCCTCGTCCGCCGGGACTTCTTTGTAGGTCAGCGTGGCCTCGACAGGGGCCGCTGCCGCGACTGACGTGGAGGCCACCGTCGGTGGCTCGGCACTCGCCAAAGCAGCGCTGAAACCGAACAAAATCAGAGTAAACCGTAACAATCGCATTGCTTTCCTTTTTCCTTGAAACGCAATCGACGCGGGCGTCGATACCGTGCATACACGCTCTAATTGTAGCGTCAACAGTTGCGAGGTGGGACGGCAAGGACAGCCATTCCCGCCGCTAGTCAAATGCTTTGTCCGAAGTGCATGCAGAAACCCCGTTGAGCTCCGTGGGCGACGTCCCGCGCATGCGCCGCACAGGCGGGCTTATGCCGCTCGGCTTAGCAACGAGGCTTCGCTGTCGATCGGAACCGGCCGAGCTCCGCGTGCGATCGTCGCCTCTTGTGGATCGGTGGCCCATTCGAGTCGTTCCAGTGATGACTCCACGCGGAGTGCAACCTGGTCGAGGTCGTCATCCTCGCCGACGACAATGGGGTCTCCAAATCGACAATCCAATTCACAGAATGGCATCGGTAGTTGCATGCGATCCCATGCCTTGGCGAAGGTGATTCGTCGGCCGGGCACGAGAACAACAGGCACGATAGGAATGCCACTTTTCTGCGCCAGCATCGCAACTCCCTTCTGGACCTTGCCGCGCGGACCTTTGGGGCCGTCGACGGCGATCACAGCCGGGTGCCCGGCCCGACAGTGCCGGATCATATGGCTCAACGCCGTGGCACCTCCTTTTTCGCCTCGGCCACTGCTACCGCGAATCGGAATACATCCGCAGGACTTTAGCAGGGGGACAAGTAATTCACCGTCACGGGAACGCGAAACCAACGCACCAGTATTGGGATCAGACAGCGCGATCGCGGCGGCCTGGTGAGCATGCAGTAACGCATAGATGAACTGTCGCTCGGAGTGATGCCGGATCGCGTCACGCCGGTCATTGTTCACACGAATGCGGACGGTTCGCCGCATGAACGTGAAGTACCACATCACGACCATCGCTTCGACGCGTTTGGTCAGGGTGATCTTTTTATTTCTGCCGCGCTTGCGAGAGGGTGATCGGTCGACCGTTTCGCTCTGATCAGAGTGACTCATTTAGTGCTCGTATTGATCCCAGGGGACTTCGTTGAAAACAACACGCATCGTTTGCGCGTCCTGAATTTGCCCTGCCAGGGTCTCGTCAATTTCACTGCTGTGTGATGTCATTGATCGCAGACGAATCGTTGCAGCGATCCGCTCAGCACCTAGGTGTCGGGTGAGGGTGACTGAAGTTTCTCGCGGCAGGATATTTTGCGCCGTCATCAGGTCATTGAGTTTCATTCTCGCGAACGGGGGCACTCCGCGTGGGCGAGCGATATTCAATCGGCACACCCAGTCCACAAATCGACCATACTGCGCGGCGACCTCGGGGTCCTGGGGGCGGACACCGCTGATGTGATACTCCGTGTCATCGAACTGAATCGAGAACTGTGTCGCGTTCGCTTGGGCGGGCTGCGCATCCATCCCAAACCGCGCTCGCTGATCCTTGTTGGTGAGTTCAGTTTCTGCCCGCGCAGTCAGTTGCACGAGATCTTCCATCGGGATGCTGGTTCGTTCTTGGCGCTCGCGGTCAAGCAAGATCACTCGTGATTTGGTGAGATCAAAAACAGTCCACGACTGAGCGTCTGAGGCGGGAAAGTCGTAGTAGATGCCGTTTTGAAAAACGATGTGGTGTGTCTCGTGTGGTTGCTTGGCATCACCTTGAAACACTTCGGTCAGCACTACCCAACGCGGTGTTGCAGCAGTCGAGACGAGCGTGTCTTGAGCCCGCGTGGTAGCGGCCATCATCAACGCTCCGGCGCATGCAAGCAGCACCACCTGAATGCGTTTGCCTCGCGTGAGTGTCATGGCGTTATCTCCTTTTCATCCGCTGACTCCGTCAAAACCCGATTCGCCCGCTTGGGGCAATCGCCCCACGGTACGCCGTCATTAGCAAATCGGCCGAGACAACTCCATCCCAAAATGAAACTGCCTTCCGTCCCGAGGGTCATCGGGAGGAAGGCAGTCGCATTGATATAAAAATGAGGAGGTCGGAGCTTTACGCCTAGACCATTTCCTTGAGGCCCTTGAGCGGGCGGATGGTCAACTTTTTGCTGGCAGGCTTGGGAGCTAACCAGATTTCTTCGCCGTTGGCTGGGTTGCGACCTTTACGCTTCGGTTTGGCAGGCACATCCTTCAGGACGATCTTGCAAAGTCCTGGGATAGCAAACTGGCCGGGGCCACCCTTCATGAGCGACTTGCCAATCTCGCCAGCCAAGGCGTCGAGAACGGCGGCGACGTCTTTCTTGCTCAACTCAGTTTCTTCGGCGATGTTAGCAAGGATTTGAGTCTTGGTGGGCGCTTTGGGTGGAATGGCTGCGGGCATGGGCTGAACCTGTGAAATGGATTCGGAGACAGGAAAAAACGAGAGAAATCAGAAAAACGTTTCTGCTTCGTTGCGATCCAAGTGTTATGTCGGCACTCTAAAACCCGCAACCCACTTGACCGCTAAAAAGCGTGTGTTTTCACGTGTTTTTACTGAAATTGTGGCAAAATGCTACCGTTTCACGCATCTGAGAGGTCTGTCAAGACCCGATCCACGGCGGCTGAGAACGTTTCAACGGCGCCCGATCCGGCTTCGGCAATCTGATCTCCGGCTGGCGAAATACGCTTCAAACCGTCGGTCACGTCGGCCATCGCGGCATCGACATTCGCAGATAAGCTCGATGTCGGTAGTGGTTCGCCGACAGGCTGTGTGTCGCTCTGCAAACTCGAGTCGTCCGCCGCGGTCGCTTCGGCACCTGGCAACGGCTCCCCGCTGGGATTGAATAGGTCTGCGGCGTTCTGTGGGACGGTTTCGTCGGTGACCGTCGTGCCAGCCGAACTCGACATGGCCGTCGCGGCCGCCGCGTTAGCCGAACTCGCTGATGAACCGCTGGATCCCGCCACGGTAAAATTCAATTCTCCCTTGCTGTTTTGCAAACTGATGCGAAAGAACTGCATTTCTCCCGACGTCCCTCGCACCTGCACGACGGAGTCGTCGTTGACGCTCGCAGACAGGCTCACCGGCACTGGCGATTGGTCCGTGGCGTCTGCAGCGGCTTTCCTGTCCGCATTGATGGTGAAGGCATCCCCAGTGTCATCGAGCCGAACCTGCAGTCCCGAAACCGCATCGCTCGCCGCTGAACTGGTATAGGCAAAAACTGCTTCGCCGCCAGGATTAACGGCGGCCAGGACGGAAAGTTTGGGTGCCGATCCGAGCCAGTCGGCGACACTATAATATTGAGCTTTGATACTACCAAAGCTCAGTTCCACGGATTCGTCACTCTCGTCGACACCGCTCTCAATATCAATCGTTTGTGCTGTCTCGCCATGATGCAGGAACGGGATCGCCGGAACGTTCAGTTGGTAGGAACCGGGCAATAGGTTCGGAATACGGACGCCATTGTCGGTCACCACCACACTGGTGTCATTCAGTGGGATGCTCACCGCATTGTTTTGCACGTCGGTACCGGTCAGGACAAACTGCGACAGATTCCCACTGAGAAATCCAAATGAACTGCCGCTGAACAGCACTTCGAAAGATCGCGGTAAATACTCGGCAACCGTGATCGTCATCGTCGCAGGGCCACTCTGCAAACCGCCAGCATCCTCGACCGAGAAATCGAATGTCACTTCACCAGTGAAGTCAGCATCTGCGGGTGTGAAGAGGATCGATTGACCATCCGCGGAGATCGCAACCGTGCCGCTGTTAGGTGCCGTCAGATTGATGAATTTGAGAGCCTCACCGATGTCCACATTGGCAGGCAAATCCGAGATCGACAGCACCGTGGTTGGATCAGCGCCCTTTGAAATCGTGATCGAACCATCCGAAATTGGCGGGACATCATTGACACTTGTCACGTTAAAAGTCGCTGTCGCTGTCGCCAAGCCGCCACCACTATCGCGGATAGTGTAAGTGACTGTTTCAGTACCATGGAAGTTGGCTTTCGGTTGATACAACAACGAGCCACCATCAGCGCTAATCGAAACGGTACCGCCTGCTGACGGCGTTCCCACCGCTGAAATCTCGAAGGTTTGATTGTCCACATCAGCAGTGTCATTGGCGAGCACATCGTAGCTCGCTTGGGGAGCATCTTCGTTGATCGCGGGACTGCCGCTGGCAGGGAAGGAGTCATCGACTGCCGTCGGTGGCGCATCGGCTGGTTGCACGGTGACCGTCACCGAAACCGTGTCTGTACTGGTACCATCGCTGAGCGTGTACTCAAACGTATCCGTGCCGACAAAAGTTGCCGGCGGGGTGTAGCTGACCGCGCTACCATCAGCATTGATGGTCACCGTACCGCCAGAGGTCGGCGTCGTCACACCAGTCACGGTGAATGTTTCACCGGGATCGGCCGAATCCAGATCATTTGCCAACACGTCGAGCGTGTTTGCAACTGAACCGGTGTCAACAATGAAGGTGTCATCGACACCAACGGGTGGGTCATTCGTCCCGGTGACCGTTACGGTTACCGGCACCGTATTTTGCACCCCACCAGGACCTGCCACCAAGTACGTGAATTCCGCGGTGCCAACGAAGTTTGCCGCAGGCGTGAAGCTGACAATGCCATCGCTCAGGGTAACACTGCCGCCACTACTCGGCTGGGTAACGCTGACGACCGATAAGGTTCCCGACCCAGACACAATCGTGTCGTTGGCGAGCACGTCGAGTTCGGTAGGTCCGCTGTCTTCGGCCACAGTGAAACTATCCGAGTTCGCAGTAAAACTCTGACCGACGGCAAGCGAAGCGCTGCCGTAGCTGATCGCATCGGCAGGCACATTGTCATTATTAAAGAACAGCAACACTTCGCGATTGCCGCCGTCAGCTGGGTTGGTCACAAAATTGACTGATCCTGCTGCGAGTGTTTCCATCTGCAGCGTTGCGATCAATGATTGATCATCGTTGCTCGGCGCTGTGCTGGTGCTGACACCGCCAATCTCGTCGATTAATCCTGTGTTGATCGTGCCCGAGGGCGTGTTGGAGAATGCGACGGGATGGTCGATCGACGTGCCAGGTACCACTCGCACAAGCGTGCCATCGAAGACGATGTCTGCGTAGGCGGCGTAGATCCCACCTCGATTAGCACGTGCGCGCTCGTCGGTGCCGTACATCTTCAACAGAAACTTGTCGCCCACATCGAGCGAGCTGACTGGATTTCCGTTCAGATCGGTGATTTCTAACTTGATCCCCGCGAGCGGCTCTCCAGCGACATCGACTGTAAACGACTTGGTGCTTACGTTACCAGCCTTGTCCGTCAACGTGACGGTGAATGGATTCGCTCCAGTTTGCGAGGCTGACGGCGTCCAGTTAATCACACCCGTTCCCGCGACGATCGTCGCGCCGCTCGGACGCGTGGTCAAAGCATAAGTTGCTCCGCTGCCCTCTTCCGCACTCACCAAATTGGTTTGATAGAGAGTGTTAACGTTCCCCGTCGTCTTGATGGTACTGGTGTCGAGCGTTGGTGCGGATGTGTCGTACGTGAGGGTCAGCGTTGCGGACGCTTCGCCGGCAGTCCCGTCGATCACCTGCCGTGCGGCAAGGGTGTAGGTACCTTGGCCGATCGCGGCAATGTTGTTTGTCGTGATGGCAATCGTATTGCCCGTCGCCGTCCCCACACCGACGACCGTGTTGTCGGAAGTGTCGATGATCTGAACGGTCGCTCCGGTGGTTACACCGCTGATGTCAAACGTCATCGAGCCAAGGTTGGTGACGTTATCGGTGTTGCTACTACCCGAATCGCTAGTAGCACGCAAATCGATCGAACTGGGCACCGCAATGGCAGAATCATCGAACGTGAACGTGACGACCTGAGAATCCATCGGCGAGTCTGAACTCGGCGAGGATATCGACGCCGCGAGCACGGCCACACCGACCCGGACATCACCCTGGAAACCTGCTTTCGGCGTCACGACGAGCAGGCCCGACGTGGGATCCACCGTGGCGGTCGCATCGTCCGAACTCGTACCGGTAACGTAGTACCTGACCGCGTCGCCCTCGACGTCGACACTTTCAAGCTGCAATGTGGCAGGACCATCACCACTGGACAGGATCGGATCGTCGATCGGCTTGAGGAAGGGCTGGCTGTTGATCTGCGCGCCGTTCGCGTCCACGTCCTGCGTGACCGTGACAGGGACGACTTCTTGGTACTGCCTGCCACTGCTGTCTGTGATCGTAAACGTCACATTGGTCGTCCCCGGTGTGCTGAGCGCCTTCAGCATGACGACACTATTCTCAGTGTCATTGAAGACCGTCGCTTGCGTGATCCTGACCGGGTTGGTCGGCTTATCGCTCGCATTCACATTGGTTTCACTAATCGCTTCGCGGACGTCGTCTCCTTCGACAAGCTGCCCAAACACAGAGTGCTGGAAATCCAAAAATCGGGTCGGGACCTCCGTCACGAAGAACTGCGAATTGTTCGTATCATCGGTAGACTTTGCGAACGACAGCACGCCCGAGCGATTGTGTTGCAATTCGGCGTTAAAGTCGTCGTCGAAGGACCCGAGATCGGAACCACCCGTGCCATCGCCGTTGGGATCGCCTGCTTGGATCACGAAATTGTCGACGACCCGGTGAAACAACAGCCCGTCATAAAAACCTTCCTCAGCCAGTTCGATCACGCGACCAGTAGCTTCTGGGGCCCGCTGCTCGAACAGTTCGAACACCATGTCGCCATAACCCTCCATATCGAGACGCAGCGATCGGTTGCCCGTGAGCACTGTGCCTGACAAGATCGAGGGGTTTTGGACCGAAACGGTCACTGTCAGTGGCCCGCCATCAGCGTCATAGGCGTCAATTGGGATATGCAGCGGCGAACCAATCGCCACGGTCTGAGGGCCAATTTGCGCAAAGGTAGGCAAGGCCTCCTCTGGATTGACAAATCCGCTGGCGCTGATCAGGGATTCAATGGACTGCACGCCGGAGTGATGCGTCCCATCAGGGAACACCCAAGTTGGATACTCCGTAATATTGAGATCTGCGTACTGCGGGTCTTGCGATCGCGTGGCATCGTTGAGCGTAACTTCAGTGAACGGTAGATACTCTTGGCCGTCCTGGAACAGCTGCTTCTGCTGGGTGCACGCCGGACACCAGGCCGCTCCGTAGAATTCAAAGCCTTCCTGATCGAGGTGTTTCGCGAGCTCGACCAGGTCAACGGGCGATTCGCCAGCGGCCGCGATGCTCGAACTGCCACGATCATTTGCCGTCGAATCCGTCATGTTCGACACGTCATCGGCCGCAGTTGGGGCCGGGTCGGTAAACCACATGCTGACGTCGCCCGCCATCATTTGCCGCCCCTCGAGCGTCTCCAACAACAACCGTCCGCGATCAGCTGAGATCTTGGCCACAGACCCGCCGCGAGCATCCAAGGCGATCAGACGGGCGAGACGTTGGCGGAGTTTTTGAGCGAGATTCATCGGCAAACGCGTTGCAAGGGTTTTTGTGGTACCTGCCGCCACCATCGCATGGCAACGCAGGACATATCGGAAAAGTCGACGAATAACCGTCGGTTCAACAAGGTATTTCAGCACAGCCGGATGGGTTTGGGCAACCGGATAACTCACCTCAGTCTTCGCAAACACCCAGCTAAGTTCCAGTTGTGCCAGCGAAAAAACTCTAGCACCCGGTCCAACTGCCCGCCGTCCGAAAACACTTTATTAACGTTCCCAGGCCGACACTCGGCCACTATCAAAGATGGTGTTCGAGTGAGTTTGTCCGACGCAGGTGCACGATATTCCTGTAGGGACCACTATTCCGACTTTGTCACTTTTGACGCTCGAAATGGCATTTTGGTTCCCTCCCCCACCCAGACCCATCCAGGTGAGGGGGCTAGTTATGCCTTGCCCGCAGCTAGCGGGATCCTTGCGTGCACTACCGCTCGCTGACCTAATCGCCTCTTCAGAACCCTTTTCGCTGCCTGCCTCCATGCCCAAGTCGAAAGCAAAGACCAAACCCAAAACGCCATCTCATCACCCTCATCCCAATCCCAACGTGTCGCTGGTGAAACAGACGCTGATTGTTGGCCCCGGGCCTGACGATCGCAGCATCACCTTGCCCGCTGGTGAGGTGGTCGTCGTACCGGACACTTGGGAGTTGCTACCTCCCGGGGATGCTGGCGTGACGCGCCGGGTCAAAGCGGCGGGGCCCACATGGACCGTCAAAGAACGCAAGGGCCGGCGGGAGTTTTCACAAGGGCTGTGGGCGGACGCGGCCCAAATCCGAACGGCCCGGGCGTCCATGGAAGCGACCCGCAGCACGCCTCAATACGCCAAATCCAAAGCCGCCGCCAAAACCCGCCGGGATGAAAAACAGGGAGAATACGTCGAAGATTTCAAGGCCGCCGTGACCGCGTTTCTGGCCTTCAACCCAACCTATGGCAGTATCGCCGACCGACTCTCCAACGCCGTCACCGAGCACGCGACGCCTGTCGGCAGCGGCACAGTGGCGCGGACCGAACGCATTCCAATCGAGCGGCGAGCAGAATCTGCTGTGATTGCCTGGATGCGACATCAAACCACGGCCTACGACAACATGGCGATCGCCCGCATCAAGGGTGAGCGGCGCGAAGTCCGTCGGCAACTCGCGACTGAGTCTCGTCGTCTGCTGCAAAAATATCGCAGCGGCGATCCCGAGGCGATGAAAAACTGCCCACTCGCGAAAGCCCTCCGGACAATACCTGAAAACACTCGCTCTTAGTCGGACTCGCCCGGTCCCCTTTCACGCGTCACAAGCCTTCAGCTAACATATACCTGATGGTGATTTTTTAGTTTTCGCTCGGTCGCCACTTTGCATTGCGGAAACTCGTCTACGTGTACCGATTGAGGGATCTGACATGAAACATCCAATGCGACTTGCGTTGATTATGCTCTGCTCGGCAGTCCTCTTGATGAGCCTCCGTGCCGACGAGGTTACCGATGTTGTCGCCGATGACTCGATATCGCGGCCGACCACAGTCGCCGAGGCGCATGGCCGAGCCCGACTACTTCACGAGCTGATCCACGGGACACTACAGGTCGTCCATCGCGACTACTTTGATGAGGACAACCCCAGTGCCATCCCTTCGGGGTCGCTCGAAGATGTCTTCGCGGAATTGGAAGAAACTTATCAAGTTAAGTTAAAGTGGTTGATCGTCGAAACAGACAACCTGAATGTCGATCACCTCCCCCAAGACGAGTTCGAACGTGCGGCGGTGAAGGCACTCCGTGCTGATGCACCGCGCTACGAAGAGGTGCAAGAGGACCGGTACCGTTTCGCCGGCCCGATTCGATTGGCATCTCAATGCTTGAAGTGTCATGTCAAACATCGCCTCAGCACGGAAGACCGTACAGCGGGTTTAACGATCTCGATGCCATTGAACTTGAGCGGTGAGTAAATCTTTCCGGGAGCGATTTTCACGCAAGTAGATTCTTATGCAAGTATTCGTCCGTTCCATTCAAGTCGGCCTACCGCAAGAAATTCCAGGAGAGAAGCCGTGGACCTCGGGCTTTCTGAAACAATCCGTGTCTGAATCACTCTGGTTGGGAGCGACCAATCTGGACGGCGACGGTCAAAGCGATCGCGTGCATCATGGCGGTACGCATAAAGCGGTGTGCGTCTATCCCGCGAGTCACTACCCGTGGTGGCGTGAAACACTCCGGATACCCGAACTCACCGGCGGTGATTTCGGTGAGAACTTCACCCTCGACGGACTGGTCGAGAACGAAGTTTGCATTGGCGACGTGTGGACGATTGGGTCCGCCACGGTGGAAGTGTCCCAGCCACGCCAGCCGTGTTGGAAACTAGCGCGCCGCTGGGGTATCAAGGATCTTGCCCTCCAGGTCCAGCAAAGCGGACGAACGGGCTGGTATCTCCGCGTCCTCGTTGAGGGCGTTGTTCAACAGGGCATGCCCATGAGGCTCGCCGAACGCCCACACCCAGACTGGACGATCGCCGAGGCAAACCGAATCATGCACCATGATCGCAGTGACCTGATCGCGGCGAAGGAACTTGCCTCACTGCCGACGCTATCGCCCAGTTGGAAGGATACGCTGAACCGGCGTGTCGAACGAAAATCGCCCCCGAATGCAATTGCTCGTTTAGACGGAGCTTGAACGCGCGGTACACCTAATCTAGAACGCCCACAGATTTTGAGTGATTTGTTCGCGGATCCAGCGGACGGCTTTGTCTCCACATGAAAGGATTTTCCAATGTTTCAAACTCTCGGTTGCATTTCAACGAGACAGAATTTTTTTGTTGCTGCGTTACTGCTGATCGGCACCGCGACCGCCTCTGCTCAATCGGCTTCAGCTGACAAAGAGCAGCCCTTGGTACGTCGCGATGTCGCGAGACTCACGTTGGCAGGTGCCCAGCGGGTCATTGCTGCGGCCCAGATACAGGCCGAGCAGATGGGAGTGCAGTCCAACATCGCCGTGGTGGATGACGGCGGACACTTGCTGGCGTTTGCTCGCATGGACGGTGCTCGTCCAAGCAGCATTTACACGGCAATCACCAAGGCAGTTTCCGCGGCGACTCACCGCCAACCCACTGGGCCTTTAGGCGGAGACCAACTCAGTGGCGTGCACTTGAGTCTCGCTTTGGAGAATGCGGCGACGGCAAGTGGTGGCAAATTCACAACACTCCGGGGCGGCATACCGATCGTCCTGGACGATCAGGTGATCGGTGCTATCGGGGTCGGAGGTGCGACGGGCGAACAGGATGCTGAGGTCGCCGCAGCAGGCATCGCGGCAGTCACTCAATCGCTCACTGATGCGGACCAGAGCGTCCAAGGGCCCCCAACTACGAAGGAAAACACTGTGTTTGGCAACTGGGTGATTGTGGATATCGACGGTCATGGTGTTGTCGAACTGGCCGAACCCACACTTGAGATCGCAGCCGATGGCTCGGTCTCGGGCAATACGTCTGTCAATCGCTATTTCGGCAAGGCAACCATCGCAGGGGACCAAATTCAATTTGGAAAAATGGGCGCAACACGCCGCGCCGGACCACCCGCATTAATGGATCAAGAACAACAATTCTTGAACGCGCTCGGCAAAGTGACGCGCTACAAGATCGACGACAAAGATTTGCTGCACCTGTTCGACGGAGACTGGAATGAACTGTTGCGTGCTTCGAAATACGTCACGAGATGACGTATATAGAGACGCGGATCGAAGGTATGTATCAACCTACTTCGCGTTGTATTGGCCGAGGCCTTGCGGACTCGGCAGATGATTTTGAAGCTCGAATCGCGGACGATCATGGCTGTTGACGAACGCCGCGATGTCAAATGCTTCCTGGTTGGTCAGATACGGGTCGTCCAGCGGCATGGCGACCTTTAACCACGACGCGAGTTTGTCTTCGCGACTCAGTCCGGCGCCATCGTTGTACGATTGATCACCCCATACCGGTGGCCCATCATCGCCACCGACGCCATCATCAGCATGGCATGAGGCACAGTGATCGGCATAGAGTACCTCTCCTCGCTGCACATTGCCCTTAAGCTCACTGCCGTCTTCTGCGGTTATCCGGGGCACATGACGTGGCCCGAGCGGCTTAGCTGGATTCTGCTGTATCGCTTGGCCGTTCGACAACCAGGTGATGTAAGTGGTAATTGCGACGGAGACCTCGCTGCCCAGTGGTGGACGGGTTCCATGCTGGCTGCGCATGAAACAATTCAGAATCCGATCCTGCAGAGTAATCACGCGTTGCTCGCGCGGCGACCACGCCGGATATGCCGTCGCGATGCCGAGAAAACTGGCGGCCTCGGGATGCTTGCCAGAATCCAGGTGACACGATGTGCAATTGAGCGAATTGCCGACGAAGGGTTTCGATAGCGGGTGGTCTTTCGTGTTTTCAACGATGTCGTGCCCAAGCTGCACGACTCGTCCCAATTCACCCGAAGGCAATTCATTCATGTTCCCATGGATTGCCAATTCTTTTTCGGACGCGCAGAGACGCCTGACGGGGCCGTCGGAGGTACTCCACACTGGCATCGCGATCACCATGATCATCCCCAGCAGGATCATGGCCTTGGTCGAGGAGTACATTGCATTTTGACAATGGCGCATCTCATATTCTCATTGTGACTTGGACGGACGACTCGGCCTATCAAGATGTCCCTCGAGCAATTTCATCCGACAGTGCTGTTAGGAAGCTTGACGGACTGTTGACTGAGTGTGCCTAGGCGACCGGGCTGGCGACGCTGTCCGGTGCCTTACCGCACTCGGCTCACAATTGCATCACCAAGGTAGTGATTCAATAGGCAGCTAAGAGATGACGTCGTGAATCACGTTTCCTTTGACGTCCGTCAAACGCATGTCACGGCCACCAAAGCGAAAGGTCGAACGGGTATGATCAACGCCCATCAGGTGCAGCATCGTCGCGTGCAAGTCATGGATTTCCACGCGGTTTTCGATCGCTTTGTAGCCCCATTCGTCGGTTGCTCCGTAGACGGTACCCGGCTTCACTCCTCCGCCCGCCATCCAGACCGTGAATCCAAACGGATTATGATCGCGCCCGTTAGCCCCCTGTGCGAACGGTGTGCGTCCAAACTCTCCTGCCCAAACGACTAAAGTGTCATCGAGCATGCCGCGGGCACGAAGGTCTTGCAACAACGCTGCAATTGGCTGGTCGACCGCCTGCGCGTTGTTCTCGTGGCCCTGCTTCAGGTTACTGTGTTGATCCCAGCGGTCGCCACCGACCTGCGGGCACGTCAGTTCAATGAACCGCACTCCCTGCTCGATCATCCGCCGTGCGATCATGCACTGGGCCGCATAAATACGAGTAGGTTCGTACTTGGACTCCATACCGTACATGCGTTGCAAATGGGCGGGTTCATCCGCCAATGACATGACCTGCGGTACAGCCATCTGCATCGCATAGGCCAGTTCATAGTTGCGGATTGCAGAATCGATGCTGTCATGTTCGCCATCCCGCTCGACGGCAATGTCATCAAGCTGGCGTATCAAGTCAAGTTTGCTGCGTTGCTGTTGGCCATTGGGTTCGGTGGGCGAGATATTGGCTACGCCACTGCCGGATGGTTTGAAAATCGAACCTTGGTAACTTGCCGGCAGGAAACCGCTGCCAAAACAATCCAGACCACCCGGTGGGATCAAACCACCATTGATGACGACAAATCCAGGCAAATTCTCGCACTCGCTACCGAGCCCATAATTCACCCACGCCCCCATACTCGGCCGCCCCTGCAATCCGCTGCCGGTGTGCAAAAAGTAATTCGCAAACGAATGCTCGGGGAACTCCGACACCATCGAGCGAATCACTGCCAATTCGTCGACGCACTTAGCAATGTTGGGAAACAGATCACTGACAGGGATCCCCGATTTGCCGTACGAATGAAACTTCCATGGACTCGCCAGCACGTTGCCATTGTTGTTGAACTGGGTCGGTTCGACATCAAATAACTTACTGGGATCTTTGCCGTCAAATTTCGTCAACAGCGGCTTGGGATCAAACGTGTCGATCTGCGAGGGTCCGCCGTCCATATACAGGAAAATCACGTTTTTGGCACGCACTTGATGGTGCGGCCCATGCCCGGCTCGAGAGGCGGAACTGTCTTGGGCAGCGAAAGCGGGCTGCCGCTGCAGGGCGGATAATGCCAGGGCCCCAAAGCCGCCAGCGCACTGGGTAAGCATCTGGCGCCGAGTGACCGGTTGGGACTGCAGTCGGCGGCAGGGAAAGGGAGATGATGTCTTCATGGAATATAGATAAATTCTTTTGCGTTAACCAACGCGTGAGCAAGGTCGGCCCACACGTCGAGCGAATTGGTGTCGAGTTCACGAGCCGCGGACTGGGCATCGATGTAGTCCGCTGCGAGCTGGAGCTCTTGGGCGCTCGCTGGGCGAGCGAAGGCAGACTGAAACATCCAGTTGATCCGGTTACGGGGCTGAGGAAATTGCTGGATGCCACGAGCTGCCCAATCCCGCGCCAGTTCCACGACGAGAGGATCGTTCATAAGAATCAGAGCTTGCGCCGGCACATTGGATACATTTCGACGGCCCATCGTGCTGAACGGTGTGGGCGCATCAAACGTGGTCATGAAAGGTGAGAGAAAATTGCGACGGACAGCCGTGTAAATGGAACGTCGCCCCGCTCCATCGAGCGGCCCACTGTGCGGTGGCCGCCCCCGTCCATCCATAAACGACGTCAGATATACGGGTACCGATGGGCCGTACATGGTGGCATCCAGTCGCCCCGATAACACCAACAGGGCATCACGAATCGTCTCACCCTCGAGCCGTTTGATGGGTCGGTGATGCCAGAGCAAGTTCTTCGGATCAGCGGCCACGGCCGCTGGTGTCGTGTTACTGGCCATCTGGTAGGTCCGCGACAGCACGATCCGGCGAATCATACGCTGGATACTTTGGCCATCCTCGGCAAACTCCGTCGCGAGATAGTCGAGCAACTCAGGATGGGTTGGTAACTGACCAAGGACTCCAAAGTCGTCGGTGGTCGGCACAATTCCACGACCGAACAAGTAATGCCAAATGCGATTGACGATGACACGACGGGTCAGCGGATTATCGGCTGCCGTGATGTGCTCGGCGAGCTGCAAACGACCGCTACCCTGAGGTATCTCGATCGGTGCTGAGCCACTAATCGCGGTTAAAAAATGGCGGGGTTCGAGATCGCCAGGCTTGGCAGAATTGCCTCGGATCAACACGTGATCGTCTTCACCATCCCCATCGATCATCGCGATCGCGAGCTCCGAGCGACGCATCACCTGGTCGCTCAGTTGTTCGCGTTCTTTCGCCCAATCGGCTGTCAGTGACTCCCATTGATCACCGAGACGCTTACGAACCTCCGACTCAAAATCTGTCACTGCATCGCCGAGTGTTTTCGCCCGCTCGTCGAGCTCTTTTCGAACCTCGGTGGTCGCGCCATCCGTGACGGCGGAAACCTTAAGGTCAGCATCCACTGCAGGCGTGAACTCCAGATGGACACGGTGCCCAATATAGCGGCTCAGATCGAGTTCCACCCAGGCATTTTTCTCTTTGATAGGCCGGATAACTTCGCCGTGTAGCGGTCCGGCAACCATCCGATGTGAATCCACGCAAGCGAACACGTGACCACGCCCCTCTACGCGGGCGGCGACATTGCCATGTCGGACTTCGAACGACGGCGTATGCAGAGTACGACCAGAACGCGGAATTTTCGCGAGCGAGCTCTTGTCACTCGTCACGGGACCGGAAACCGACTCGAGTCCATCCCAGAAGCGATCGCTTACGGCGGCACTAACACGAGAGAACTGAATCGTTGGTTCACCGCCGGTAACTGTCAGTCCAGGCTCACCCGCGTGACGGGGGTGCCCGCCAAAAATGAATCCGTCTTGAAGGTAGTCAATCGGCTCGACCGCCTCATAATCAACGACGATCGCAGCCGCAGCGTCGTCACTAAGCTTGGGCGTCTGATCAATGAACCCACTATTCTCAATCGACGACTCGATGATGGCACGATACTTAGCGTCCAACTCATTGAGCTCATCGGCGACACGTGCATTATGCTCGATGGATTCAAACCGCACCTGCCGATAATCGCTGCTCTGCAGGAATCCGCTCAGCGAATAGTAGTCTGCCGTCGAAATCGCATCGAATTTATGATCGTGACACCGTGCGCAGGCGACGGTCACCCCCAAGAACGTTTTGGACATCACGTCGATCATGTTGTCAAAACGGTCACTCTCGTCTTTGCGAATATCAACTGGTGAATGCACCCACTCACCGAGATGCCAGAAGCCAGTGCCCAGAATCGATTCGTTGAATCCAGACTCCCGATTTAGACGCGGCTGGGGAAGCAAGTCACCCGCGATCTGCTCTCGCACGAACTGGTCATATGGCACGTCGGCATTGAGTGCACGGATCACGTAGTCTCGGTATTGATAGGCATTCGGCGCATCATTATCAAACTCGTGACCACGCGATTCCGCGTAGCGAACGAGGTCGAGCCAATGCCGTGCCCAGTGTTCACCAAATTGCTCCGATACCAATAACTTATCAACGAGCTCAGTAACCGCGTGCGGGCCCGGCTGTGCTAGGAACTCAGCAGCTTGTGCGGGCGTTGGCGGCAGCCCAATTAAATCGAAATACAATCGTCGCATCAGGACGTGACGATCCGCATCAGGGGCAGGCTGTAACCCCTCCTGGTCGAGCCGAGCGAAGACAAATTGATCGATTTCATCTCGCGACCACCCGCTGTGCTCGTGCGGCGGGGCGACTCGCTGGATGGGCTGCCATGACCAGTGTTGATTTCTACGATCCTCCAAATCGAACTCAGGTCGCGCCGCCGATGCAGTCGGTGCGGCTTCCTCGGGCCACGGCGCGCCCATTTCGATCCATCGTTCGAACGTCTGAATTTCGGCGTCCGCGAGTTTCCCCTCGGGGGGCATCTCGTACGACTCATACCGCACCGCTTCGATGAACAAGCTTCCGTCCACGTCGCCCGGCACCACGGCAGCCCCGGAATCGCCGCCCTCGAGTAACGACGCTCGACTATCAACCAACAATCCCGCCTGCAGCTTTTCCGATTTGGTACTGTGGCACTCGTAACAATGCTCCACAAGCAGCGGGCGAACCGCCTTCTCAAAGAACTCCAGCTCCTCGGGGCTGGCTAAGTCCCGTAGCTGCGCCGATGCAACGTCGGCAGCCTCACACGGAGCGATGAGAAAAACGCCCATCAGCCACCAACACGCCAGACCGCAGTTGCGCCCGATCGCGTCACCCATTTTCGATGCCTCAGTGCGGCAAAATATCGTATTCATAGCAACCAGTTTACAGGAAACTTTGCCCGCATTGCATCTTGTTTCTGTTTCACGCCACAATAACTCAATCGTCACGCCGAAAACGCCCCTGCTCGCTCAAGCCCCCGCCATGAATATCCTCTGTTTTAGCGATTTACACCGCGATCAAGACGCCGCGGAACATCTGGTTGAAATGGCTGCCCAAGCCGATCTTGTCATCGGTGCCGGAGATTTTGCCAACCGACACCAAGGGTTATCTGATACGCTCGATATCCTCCGGCGGATCGAGAAACCGACCTGTCTCGTCCCAGGCAATGGTGAAACTGTCGACGAATTCCGGCAAGCAACGCGTGACTGGGCGAACTGCCGGGTACTGCACGGTGATGGCTGGACGCTCCCCACCACAGCGAGTGATATCGAGCTATGGGGAGTGGGTGGCGGGATTCCGGTCACCCCCTTCGGCGATTGGAGCTACGACTTTGACGAGGAAACTGCCACGGAAATGCTGGCAGCCTGCCCCAGCGGCGGCATCCTGGTGACCCACTCCCCCCCGATTGACACTGTCGACCACGATAGCGCCGGTCGCATTCGCGGCAGTCACAGTATTCGAGCATGTGTCCTGCGATGTCAGCCGAAATTGGTGGTCTGCGGCCACATCCACAGCGATTGGGGCAAACAGGTGCAGTTAGGAACATCGCTCATCCTCAATGCCGGTCCCGCGGGCACCATGATTCAGCTGGACTGAATCTGCTACCGGTTTGGGACCAATGGTCAATGGTTGCTGAGCGAACGCTGAACAATCACCGAGCTCCTCCAGAAATGCTGGACGATCGACGCTGACAACCTCCGGCGGCGAACAACCGCGCTCCGTGCCAGCCCGATACAAATATGCAAACGTCAATCCGAACGGCGTTGCCCACACTATTTCAGCTTCTCGTCAGGCGTCGGCGACGCTAGCACGTAATAGAATACAGGCGTCAGAAAAATACCGAAGAACGTCACACCGAGCATTCCCGAGAACACCGCGACACCGAGCGTGGCACGCATCTCGGCACCCGCACCCGAGGCTAACACCAACGGCACCACGCCGAGGATGAACGCGAGTGAGGTCATGATGATAGGCCGCAGGCGGAGGCGGCACGCCTGAATGGTCGCGTCATATTTGCTCAGTCCCGCGTCTTGCTGTTCTTTGGCAAACTCGACGATCAGGATGGCGTTTTTACTTGCCAGCCCCACCAGGACGACAAAGCCGATCTGCACAAAGATATTAATATCCATGTGCGCGAGGGCAACGCCAATCACGGCGCACAGCAAACACATCGGCACCACCAAGACCACCGCGAGCGGCAGCTTCAAACTCTCGTACTGCGCCGCCAACACCAAAAACACCAGCACGACTGCAAGTGCAAAAACCACCAGTGCGGTGTTGCCAGCCTGGATTTGGAGGAACGTCAACTCCGTCCATTGGGTATCGAATCCAAACGGAAGCTCATCGGCCACGACACGATCGACTGTCTTGATGGCCTCGCCGGAGCTAACCCCAGGCATGGCCATGCCGTTGATTGTTGCCGCTGCGAAACCATTATAACGCGTCACCAAGGCGGGCCCGGTGGTATCTCGAACGGTGACGACTGCGCCCAGCGGAACCATCTTGCCACGGTTGCTACGCACGTAGAGCTGAGTGATCTGTTCGGGCGTCAAACGATAGAGCGGATCGGCTTGTACGTTGACCTGCCATGTCCGTCCGAATGCATTGAAGTCATTGACGTAGTATCCGCCTAAGTACGTCTGCATCGCGGTGAAGACCTCGCTCAGCGATACGTCCATCTGCTTGCACTTCTCACGATCCACGTCGACAAACATTTGCGGCGTATTGGCACGGAAGCCCGATTGCATGCCCATGATCGCTGGCTCGGCTGAACCCGCTTTCGCCAGTGCCGTGGTCGTCTCTTCGAGCTGAGTCAGACCCAACTGGCCGATGTCACGAACCATGATCTTGAACCCACCACCGCTGCCTAAACCATCGACTGGTGGTGGACCGAACACCGCCACTCTTGCGTCAAGAATCTGGCTGGCGACGGCCTGACGGAGCTTCATCGCAATTCGATCGGAATACAGTGCAGCGTCTTCGCGATCGTGAAACGGATCAAGGATCACAAACAGGGAGGCGAAGTTCGAGGCGACTGCATTCTGAACAAAGGATTGGCCGATAATTTCCAGGGTATGGTCAACGCCTGCCAACCCGCCGGTTGCTGACTCCCCGCCCGGCTCGTGCTCGTGCTCCACCTGCGATGCTGCTGAGAGTGAGGCCGCTAACGCTTGGCTGTCTCCACTGCGTTCCCCCAGCAAGATTTTGCTCAGTTCTTTCACCACGGCCTCGGTCCGTTCCAACGACGCCGAGTCAGGTAACTGGACGTCGACGAGCAGATATCCTTTATCTTGCTCGGGTACAAATCCGGTGGGGACCGTGGTCATGCCTTTGTAGGTAGCCCACAACAAACCGACATACACAACGAGTACGACGAACGATAACCGCACCAACCAACCGGCAATGTTTGCATAGGCCCCTGAGACCGTCGTGAAAAAGCGATTGAACAGTGCGAAGAACCATCCAAACAAAAAATTGATCAACCGGGATAACGGATCACGCTGCTCGGACTTAGGACGCAGCAGGAGAGCGCTCAGTGCGGGGCTGAGCGTGAGCGAATTGACTGCGCTGAAAAACGTTGACACAGCAATGGTGGCCGCAAACTGCTTGAAAAATTGTCCGGTAATCCCGGTGATGAACAAACAGGGAATGAACACGCACATTAACACCAGCGAAATCGCGATGATCGGCGTGGTCACCTCCCGCATCGCTTGCCGCGACGCTTCGACAGGTGTCAGCCCGTGCTCCAGTTTATGCTCGATCGCCTCGACGACGACGATCGCGTCGTCGACCACAATCCCAATCGCTAAGACCAATCCAAAGAGCGATAAATTGTTCAGACTGAATCCAATTCCCGCCATCACCGCAAAGGTGCCGATGATCGCTACGGGCACGGCGACCAGTGGGATGATCGCCGCACGCCAGGACTGCAGGAAGACGAGGACCACAATCGCCACCAAGATGATTGCATCCCGCAAGGCGTTAAAAACTTCGTGGATTGATTCCCCGATGAAGGGTGTCGTGTCGTAACTGATCGAATATTCGACGCCCGATGGGAACCGCGTCTTGAGCTCTTCCATCTTTGCGCGAATCGCGTCGGCAGTATCGAGGGCATTGGACCCCGGCAACTGGTAGATCATCAGGCCCGATGACGGCACACCATCAAGATTACACATCGTGTCTTCAAATCCCGAACCGAACGCGATCCCGCCGTAGGCAATGCCTTCCGCCGAGGTGCGGCGTTCGGTGACGACATCGCGGAGCTGGACGATCTGACCGCTGTCGCCTGTTTTGACGATCACGTCTGCAAACTCCTTAGGAGTCGATAAACGTCCGAGCGTCTTCAGCGTGTACTGGAAATCCTCGCCGCGCGGCACTGGTGGACGCCCCAGCGATCCGGCCGCCACCTGAATATTCTGCTCCTGCAGCGCCGCAATAATATCAGTGGCAGTCAATTGCAGCGCCGCCATGCGATCCGGGTCCAGCCACACTCGCATGCTATAGTCACGCTGCCCAATGATGTTGATACTCCCCACGCCGTCGATCTGCGCCAGCTCATCCTTGACGCGAATGGTCGCATAATTACTCAGGTACAACTGATCGCGTGACTGATCGGGCGAAAAGAAATTAACGGCCATCAGTGAATTGGGAGAACTCTTAACCACCGACACACCGATGCTTTTTACCTCGGCAGGCAACACTGGCGTCGCTAGATTCACGCGGTTCTGCACGAGCACCTGGGCCATGTCCAGATCCGTGCCCACTGCGAATGTCACCGTAAGTGAGTAACCGCCGTCGTTGGTCGATTGGCTGGACATGTACAACATATTCTCAACCCCCGTGACCTGTTGCTCAATCGGCGCAGCCACGGTTTCCGCAACGACCTCGCTGCTAGCACCTGGGTACTTCGTCGTCACGCGTACCGACGGCGGTGTAATCTCAGGGTACTGCGCGATCGGCAGCGTCCACACGAAGATGCTCCCCGCCAACACGACCAAGACTGAGATCACGCAGGCAAAGATGGGACGGCTGATGAAGAACTGAGACATAGAAGCGAGCGTCGGAAGGGCGGAAGCGGACGAAGTACAAAAGCAAACAATGACATCGTGAGACGTATCGCCTCACGCAATACCATCAATCCGCCTGCTCAACGGGATCGACCTTCATCCCCGGTTGAACCAGTTGCAATCCACCAATGACAACCGCATCTCCTGCCTTCACCCCCGTTTCGATGACACGCAGGCCTTCCTGTTGAGAACCAAGTTTGACGGTGCGCAGCACGATCTCGTTTTCGTCGTTGACGATGTAGACAAACTTTGTTGCCTGATCGGTGCCAATCGCGACGTCAGGGACAACGACAGCCTCATGTGGCTCGGAAGATGGAATCCGCAACCGCACAAACATGCCTGGTGTCAGTAGACCACTCTTATTCTCAAATATCGCTCGAACCTGCGACGTGCCGGTCTGCGTGTCGACAATGATTTCGCCGTATTCCAAAGTGCCTTTGTGCGGATACCCTACTTCGTCTGGCAGTTGCAGTTCACAGGGAATATTCAGCTCCGCGATTTTATCGGCTTGCTTGAAGTCTTCTCCCGCGACTTCACGCATTTGCCTCATGAATTTCAGTCGTACGTTCTCATCGACATTTGCAATCGCCTTGATCGGCTGATCATCGACGACTGTGGTGAGCACCGTCCCCCCATTCATCCCTCCGATAACATAGTTCCCGTCGTCTAACAGTGCTCGATCCACCCGACCTGCGATTGGCGATTTGACTTCCGTGTAGTCGACATCCAGCTTCACCCTCGCGGCATCCGCCTTCGCCACGATCACGCGTGCTTCGGCCTCTTCCACCGCCGCTTGATTTTGGTCGAATTCCTCTCGCGAGATGGCGTCGTTCTCGATCAGCTTTTTCGATCGAGTAAATGTTTTTCTGGCAACATCGAGACGTGTCCTAGCAACTTCAATTTGAGCTTCGCTCTGCAGATAAATGGCTTTGTACTCTTCGGGGTCGATCGTAAACAGGACCTCATTCGCCTGGACCGTCTGTCCGTCGATAAAGTGCGTTTTCAATAAAAACCCAGACACCCGGGATTGAATCTCCACGCTCTCATTGGCAGCTGTGCGGCCTACCAATTCGACGTACTCCGTCACCTTTTTCGCCTTGGCACGTACGTAAATCACTTTTTGCGGCGGGCGTTCTCCGCCCCCGCCAGGTACACCAGCAGACTCATTGCGGCACCCGGTACCGAAAGGAATCGCGATACCGATCGAGGCGAACAGGAACAGGGCAATGTGCTTCAACGTCATGGCGGTGAGGTCTCGCAGAGAGTGATCATGCCGGGGAAACACCCCGACCGGAGGGCCCGAATGATCATACACCACCCATGATCTCGGCCATACCACAGGCGCAGCTGACCGCGTTCTCCAAACCTTCCCAGCACTTTCATAGCATCTTCATGAGCACCGCTAGAATTCTGAAAAAGATATGCTGCCCCGAGTAGGCACGTATCGACGAAAGACTTCAACGCGATACAACTATCGGTTTCATTGACCTCTCAATTCAACGTTTAAGGAAAGTCCACGATGCGTCAGAACTCATTGCTTTGGATTAGAATGTGCCGATCTGTCTGTGTTGCATGGGGAGCAATTTTGTGTTCGCTCACCATTCCCAGCACTGCCTCCTTGGGAGCCGAGCCCACGGTCTCTGCAACGAAATCTGTCTCCGCAATGCCGCTCATCGTGGCTCACCGCGGCGCTTCACATGATGCTCCCGAAAATACTCTCGCCGCATTCGAGCTCGCGTGGGAACAGGGGGCCGACGTCATCGAGGGAGACTTCTATCTCTCTGCCGACAATCAAATCGTTTGCCTGCACGATAAAACCACCACGCGAACGGCACCAAATCAACCTTCCTATACCGTCAGTGAAGCCACCTTTGATCAACTTCGGGAGCTGGACTTCGGTGCCTGGAAAAGCCCAGAATATGCTGGGCAAAAAATCCCGACCCTAAGTGAAGTGCTGGCAACCGTTCCAGCCGGTAAGAAAATCTTTGTCGAAATTAAATGCGGCGTAGAAATTTTGCCTGTCCTGAAGGACCAGTTGGCCGAGAGTGACTTGCTACCAGATCAAATCGTGCTGATCTGTTTCAATACCGACGTCGTCAAGCAAGCCCGCCAGACAATGGGGCAGTATCAAACGAACTGGCTGACGTCCTACCGTCGCCATCCCGACACGCAGACCCTCTCGCCGACCACCCCCGCGATTGTCGAAACCTTGCGTCAAACCTCGGCTTCGGGTCTAGGAACCAAGGACGACATGGACGCGATCGACGCCGATCTGGTAAACGCCGTCCGCGAGCTGGGCTGCGGAATTCACGCTTGGACCGTCGACAACCCCACCACTGCCAAGACGCTACGACAGCTCGGATTTGATTCCATTACGACAAATCAACCCGCCAATATCCGAGCCGCGTTGAACAGCTCGACCAACTAGTCCGCGTCGATCTGCAGAAAAACCGAGAATTCGCAGCAGAACAAGGACTTTGTAACATGAATTGGCCCGTGCCAGCATTCCGTCGCTTCTGCCACTGGGTAACTCGGCTGGTGGGATGGCATCACGGCGTCGTTGAACTAGGATACGGATCCGCACAGGCGCTCAATGGGTCCCTGGCGGGCGTCTAAGGCGGCGGTTTCCTCCTCGCCTAGCGTAATCCTTCCACCCCGAAATTCACTGGAGTCCTTGATGGTTCGTGAAGTCTGTTTGTCCGCTGCGTTGCTGTTTTTCGTCGCGTCTCCCTGCCTTGCCGATTCCCCCGCTGGCTCGTCGGCGACCGCGGCGGACGCCCAGTCAATTTTCAATGGCGAGAACCTGGAGGGTTGGAGCGGCGACGAACGCCTGTGGTCGGTCCGCGATGGCGTCATCCACGGTGAAACGACCGAGGAAAACAAAGCCAAAGGCAATACGTTTCTAATCTGGCAAGGTGGCCGCACCACGGATTTTGAACTGCAGCTTTCCTTCCGCTGCAATGCGACCAACAATTCCGGAATTCAATATCGCTCCAAGCACAACACGGCCAAGGGTGCCCCGAACGGATGGTCCCTCAAGGGCTACCAGCATGAGATTCGCAACGAAGTGGATCTGCCCAATGTGTCGGGATTCATCTATGGCGAAGGACTCAATCGAGGTCGCATTTGCTTGGTTGGCGAGAAGGCCGTTCAAACAGATGGCAAAAAGAAAGTCCTTGGGTCGCTCATCACGCAGGATGAATTCAAGCAGCTGTTTCGGTTGAACGAATGGAACGAGGTTCGCATCGTTGCCAAGGGTCGCCACATTCAGCATTACCTCAACGGTCGTCTGATTCTCGACTTCACGGATTCGCCCGAGCAAGCATTGCTTGATGGCGTGCTCGGCCTGCAACTGCATGCTGGCAAAGCCATGTGGGCTGAGTACAAAGACATTCGGTTCCGCTCGCTATAGTCACTTGAAGCATCGCTGCACCCGAGACGTTGTCGAAGACCTGCGTCGTGACCATCGCTTGATCGAGGTTACCGACGAAGTCGACCCGTGCCTCGAACTGGCCGAAATCCAGCGACGTGTTTACGCAAACGGCGGCCCTGGGTTGCTGTTTAAGAACGTACGCGGTTGCCGGTTTCCGATGGCATCGAACCTGTTCGGCTCGCTCGAGCAAGCTCGCTATCTGTTTCGCGACACGCTCGAGGCCGTCCGACGAGTGATCGAGGTAAAGCTCGATCCTGCGGTGCTTCCGAAACGGCCTCACCGGTATGCGGGAGTGCCACTGACGGGACTGCGAATGCTGCCCAAACGAGTTCGTCATGGCGCTGTCATGGCGAACGCGTGCGAGCTTGCCGATCTCCCGCAACTGAAGTGTTGGCCGGATGACGGCGGTGCATTTGTCACCCTACCGCAAGTGCTCACGACGGATCCGAATGATCCCGATAACCTGATGAGCGCGAACCTCGGTATGTACCGGGTGCAGCTAGCGGGTAATCAATACGATCCACTGTCACAGGTGGGGCTGCATTACCAAATCCACCGTGGCATTGGCATCCATCACCGCGCCGCGATGGAGCGCCGCGAAGACCTGCCGGTCACCATTACCGTGGGCGGCTCACCCGCAATGACACTGGCGGCGGTGATGCCGCTGCCCGAGGGATTAACAGAGCTCACCTTCGCGGGAGCCCTCGCCGGTCGGCGGATGCGGATGATCTGCGGCAACCATGCTCCAATCGCCGCCGATGCCGACTTCGCAATCGTCGGCAGAATCGATCCGCAGGCGACCATGCCCGAAGGACCGTTTGGAGATCATCTCGGCTATTATTCGCTCACACATCCATTCCCGTATATGAAAGTTGAGCGGGTCTGGCATCGTGATGATGCGGTCTGGCCATTCACTGTTGTCGGCCGGCCGCCGCAAGAGGACACGACGTTTGGAAAGTTGATTCACGAACTGACCGACCCCATCATCCCAACTGTGATTCCAGGCGTGCGAGCGGTTCACGCTGTCGATGCCGCGGGCGTCCACCCACTGCTCTTGGCGATCGGTAGCGAACGGTACATGCCCTACCTCGGCGTCAGCGAGCCTCAGGAATTGCTGACTCAGGCCAACGCAATTCTGGGCAATGGGCAGCTCTCCCTAGCGAAATACCTTTGGATCACGGACGATCCGGCGAATGAGCTGGACATTCACAACATTAATCAATTTCTACAGTACATGCTTTGCCGTGTGGATTGGCGACGAGACCTCCATTTCCAAACACGCACAACAATCGACACACTCGATTATTCAGGCACGGGGCTCAATCAGGGATCGAAGGTCGTGATCGCCGCGACGGGGCAACCCTGCCGTGAACTACCTCACCAAGTACCACCCGGCCTGCAACTACCTGATGGATTCAGCCACGCCGCTGTGGTGATGCCCGGTGTGCTCGCGATCACCGCTCCTCGATATGACTGCCCCGCGCGAGCAGACGACCGCTCGATCCTCGCCGCTGCGTTATCCGCTCAATGCGATGCCAAAGCGTTTCCGTTGATTACGCTGTGCGACGATGCCGGCTTTGCTGCCGCTGCAGCCAACAATTGGCTCTGGAGCACGTTCACCCGCAGCAATCCAGCAGCGGACATCGGTGGCGTTGACGAGTTTACTCTTGAGAAACACTGGGGTTGCCGGGGGCCGTTATTGATTGATGCACGAGTCAAACCACATCATGCACCTCCGTTGGTCGAAGACGCTCACACGACCGCCAAAGTGGACGCACGCGCGACCCGTGGGGACGCGTTAGCGAAATACCTGTAACACGCACTCAGCGCTCTTATGGTGAAACAGCGTAGGCGACGCTCTGCCTAGTGCCGCCGATTTAGCGGCGCAACACCTAAGCCGGTTGGCGACTTCATTTTCAAAAACTTAACACCCTGGGGCGCTGCGGTCACGCAGAGGCTGGCGATGCGTCCCTCCCAGACCATGCACGACATCATCGAATCCATTTCGCTTAACGACATCCCACCATGCCTGGAAGGCGATGTGATTCTCGGCGGTGGCGTATGCGGCTGCCTACTCGCCCACGAATTGCTTGTGCGAAGCGACCGCCCGGTTTGGATCATTGAGGCTGGCGGGCGGCAGGACGAGAATTCACTCGACCGCCTTCGACCAGCGAGATGGCTACACCTGCTCGGCTCGACCGACGACGACTCTCACCTCACCCAGCCCAATGAGTCACTCGCTGGACGCGCAATCACTTGGCCGCGGGGCCGTGGCCTGGGCGGCAGCGGACGCATCAATGCGATGATCTGGGTACCACCTCGTGCGCAGGACTTTCAATGCTTAGAGCATGCGGGACTGAACCTCGATGCTATGCAAATCGCTTGGCAGCGGGCGAATGAGTTATTTGCCGTTGAATCTCCACGCTACCTCAGCCCCTCGTCGCAACACCTCTTAGCCACCCTCCAGGAGCACCCGGAACTAGGGGAGTTCGCTGCCTACCCGCGAATCAATCGCTGCGGTCAACGTTGGACCACCGAACAACTGCTACTTGATGTGAGGGAACGCGATCCGAGCATCGCCTCGCGATTGGGCTGCGTCCACGCTGGGGTCCAGCGTCTGAACATCACACGCGGCAGTTTGAACAGCCTAACTCTTCGGAATGCTCACCAAGAGCGTGAGATTCGGTTGAGCAGCGGAACGCGAGTCGTTTGTTGCATGGGGGCGTTGGGGACACCGGGACTACTGGTTCGTAGTGGTATTGGCGACCCGGAGTTAATTTCCCGGGTTGGCTTGACACCGCTTGTCGATCTACCTGCTGTGGGTCGGAACCTGCACGATCATTTAATCATGCCAGTCGTTTATGAGCGCGATCTGCCCGCCTTCTTGCCTGGGGCGCCGACCGACCAGGATATTGAGCAGTGGGAACAGACTGGCGCCGGCCCCTTGGCGTCCAACATCGCAGAGTGCGGTGGTTTTGATCTCGATGCCACGTTCCAATGTCACGTCACACCGACAGACTACCTGCGATACCCCCACCACACCGCTGCCTGCGCGACGACCCTCGGCGTGCAATTGACTCGCCCCCAGTCTCGCGGATGGATGGAGCCCATCCGCCACGCCGATCATGTTCAGCTGCATATCCACAGCCAATACATGACCGAACCCGCGGATAAAGCGAAGCTTCTCGACGGCGTTGGCTGGATCCGTAAGCTAGCCGACGTGCTCACACAACAGGGTGTGCTTGGTACCGAGCGAGTTCCGGGCCGGCGGCGGAGTGACGACGCACGCCTGCTGGCAGCGATCGCTCGCTACGCGCAGACGCTGTACCATCCCGGCGGAACCTGCCAGATCGGCAACAATAGCGAGGGTGCTGTCACTTATCCGGACTTTCAGGTGCCTGGCGTGGCAGGCTTGTCGATCGTGGACGCATCACTGCTGCCTGAACCGACTACCGGGAACCCGACGGCGTTACTCGCGATGCTGGCTTGTTACGCCGCCGAGCGATTGAGCACTTCTAGCATCGCCTCACGAATACGCTGCTGATATTCGGCATCGAGGATCGGTTGGGACGAGGCGTCGGTGATGTAGAACACGTCTGCGATCTGATCCAGATGGGTATCAATTTTCGCAAATTGTATGGAGACCTCATGTGCGGCCAGGACAGTGGTAACATCGGCCAGCAAACCGGGGCGGTCATAGGTGAACAGCGAGAGGATGGTCTGGTGGTCAAAGGTATCATTGTCAAAGATGATTTTTGTGGGCAGCAGAAGCACACTCGCAGGCTCGCTATCGTCCTTTGATTTCCAAACCTTTCGCGCCGCCGGTAGCGGCGCCTCTGGATTATCGAGCGCGCTACGGATCACACGGCATACGTTTTCGATACGATG
The DNA here is from genome assembly GCF_007860105.1 of Allorhodopirellula heiligendammensis. NCBI lineage: Bacteria > Pseudomonadati > Planctomycetota > Planctomycetia > Pirellulales > Pirellulaceae > Allorhodopirellula > Allorhodopirellula heiligendammensis. The sequence continues at coordinate 59,890 of NZ_SJPU01000003.1, read as the reverse complement.
CGGTGGCGGTGCGTTGACATAATCCGGGTCGCTAACCCAAAAGGAGTCCCACAACAAATCTTCCCCAACGGTCTCAATACTCGCGCGAAAAATGGTCAATCCGCAGGCGTAGAGTGCACTGGTGATTCGCGCAAAAGTACCGATGCGACGATCACCTTGCCGAACGACGACGTTGTAGCGAACCTCACTTCCATCGGATGCCACCAACCCGGCACAGAAGCAGCCTTGGTCCTGTTCCAACCATCTACCCACCTCGACCAGTTCATCGGCAATCTCGCGGCTACTGCGGTGGCGAAGCAACGACAGGGGTAAATCTTTGACGAGCTCGACGGCCGACTCATCACTGCTCTTGGCCTGGACCAGCCCGACAATCTCGTCGCGTTGCGAATCGAGCTCTGGATCATTCTCACCCGGAAGATTGCCAGTTTCGAAGTATCGACGGGTGCGGATATAAAGATCCTCAATGAGATTCATCTTCCAATCCGTCAGCACATCTGGGCCCACCGCGATGAGGTCGGCGACACTATGTACGAGCAATAATTCGAGTCGTCGCACCGAGCCGACCTCCGCGGCAAAGCCATGCACCACATCGGGATCGTTGAGATCGTGGCGAAAGGCAACCGTCGTCATCAACAGGTGCTTATGAATTAGCCACTGCAGGGTCTCCTTTTGGTTCGCTTCGAGCCCGAGTGCGTCACCCACCTCGCCGGCAATTCGAAACCCGACTTCGCTATGATCTTCGTCGTACCCTTTGCCGAGATCATGGATCAGCAACGCCAAGTGCAGGAGAGTTTTGTCTTTGATGCGCGAGTATCGCCGGCCCATGACGCTGTCTTGCTCAGCAAAGTCCGTAACGGCTTCGACGGCTCCGAGACAATGAGCATCGACCGTAAATTTATGGTAGGCGTTGAACTGCAACAGTCCGCGACATCGCCGCATGGCGGGAATCAGTTGCTCGATAATCCGCAGCTCATGCAGTCGACGCAGCAGCGGGGCGAGCTGCCCGGGCTGGCTGAGTAGACCCAAGAACGCCTGCACACTCGCCGGATCAGGCGGGCTTGGCGGACGCTCGAGCATCGTCTGCCGGATTGCTTGCCAAGTCGGATGGGCGATCCATCGCTGATTTTCATTGGCCAACTGCATTAAACGCAGCACGTCCGGCAAACTCGCTGCAAAGGCGTCGAGATCCTTGGGCTCAACCCAGATCTGGGTCGGCCCCACGCGGATGCTGTCGTCTACCCGGCGCGACAAGATCCGCTCCACTGCCATGGCGGTGCGGGAGTGCGCGCGAACATTGTCATCGAAGAATCCCGAGACGTACCGCACCGAGCGGGTGTGCTCAAAATAATCTTGCATGAAATCCTCGACGGGCAGCACCCCGGTTTGCCCTTGATAACCCCAGTCGCGAGCAATCTCCATCTGCGTGGGCCGATCCAGAACGTCTTGGCTGCGTCCGGTCCGAAAGTGCAACTCGTGGCGCAGTCTCAGCAGAAAGCCATTGGCCCGGAGCAACGTCTGAAGGTCTTCGCTCGAGAGCGCACCGAGTCGGTGCAGTTGAGTCAAATCCGTTTGACCATGGGTCGCAAAGCCCAGCCAACGAACCAACTGGATGTCGCGCAGACCGCCTCGCGAGCGTTTTACATTGGGCCGGAGCAGATAGATCGTTTCCCCCCAGCGATGCCGTTCTTCAAGCCGGGCCCGAATCACCTTCTTGTTGAGTGTCTTCCAACGCCGCTTCGCACCGCTGCGAAATGAATCAAAGAAGCCGCGATACTTCGACTCGTTTCCGCATAACAAACGAGACTCTGTTAGCGAGGTGTAGATTTTGGGATCCGACCAAGCCAACGACGTCGCCTCTGAGGGCGAGCGCACCGAAAAACCGACATCCATACCCGCGTCGGCTAAATCTCGCACCAAAGCACCGGCCACCGGGGTCGCAGCAGCAATCGCAGTCCGCGGCACCAGCAGCATGAGGTCCGCGTCGCTGTACGGCGACAGATCCCCGCGCCCGTAGCCCCCATGAGCCACGAGGGCAAATCGAGATAAGTGGCGTGGATTGACCCCGGCTGATTCAGCGTGCTGCAATGCATCGGCAAAGACAGCCGAGACGATCTGATCATACAAATCGCTAAACGCTGTGGCCGTTTGAACACTCGGCAAGCCAGCATGGAATCGAACGTCGAGCCGAGCACGCCCCTCGCTGAGCTGATCCCGATATCGCATCGCCGACGACGTCAACGAAACGGATTTCGTCGCAGGTTTTGTCTCAGCCAGCCTACAGCGCCTCTTCGCCCCGCTCACCGGTGCGAATCCGGATCGAGTCTTCCAGATCGGTCACGAAAATCTTTCCGTCGCCGATTTGTCCGGTTTGTGCGGTTTGCAAAATCGCATCAATCACGGTTTGCAAATTTTCACTGGTGCAAACCACTTCGATCTTGACTTTCGGGACAAAATCAATGGCGTACTCCGTGCCACGATAAATTTCCGTGTGCCCCTTTTGACGACCAAACCCGCGGACTTCGCTGACGGTCATGCCCTGGATGCCTTGCTCGGTCAACGCATTTTTAACGTCTTCAAGTTTAAAGTGGCGAACGATTGCTTCGACTTTTTTCACGGCTGAGGGCTCCGGCGGAAGTAACGAGTGTGCGTGAGGTGGGTCCGATGGACGTCGGTGCCCACGCTATTCTACACGCATCATGGGGAAATTGGGTAGCAGGCATCCACGAGGTTATTGGCTGACACTGCGATTCGATTCAATCACCAGACTGCCTTCAAGCATGCCCCGAGCGCATTGGCAGGCATGCCCCGAGTGCATTGGCAGGCGTGCCCCGAGCGCATTGGCAGGCCGGACGCCCATCTTAAGACTTTCCGCTTGATTTTGGCTTCACCCAAGCTTGATCCACATGCCCGAGAATGCGATTGACGTCCCGCGAGGCGACAAACAGCCAATCACTCAAGCGATTTAAGTAGATGACGACTTCGGGACTGATCGGTGCTTCGAGACCAGCGGATTCCGCTAACGTGATCACTCGGCGTTCACTGCGACGGCAGACCGCACGCCCAACGTGAATCTGCGCCGTCAGTGACGAACCGCCCGGTAGAATGAATTCCTTGAGTGGTGGCAGGCGACTTTCCGAATGATCGATCCACCGTTCGAGCCGTTCGATATGCTCAGCTCCGATGACCCGTAAATGGAACTCGTCAGGACGGGGCGATGCGAGCTCAGCTCCCAGCGAAAACAGCTCGTGCTGGACAAGGGCAAAGCAATCGTCGAATTGCTGCAGGGATTTCGTCGTCGCGACGTCTCCAGCCCGTCTCGCACATTCATCACCCAATGTACTGCGGATGCAGCCCAAACTGGCGTTGAGTTCGTCCACCGTCCCATAGGCCTCAATCCGCGCATGGTCCTTGCGCACGCGGGGCCCACCGAACAACCCGGTGGTGCCAGCGTCGCCGGTACGTGTGTAAATTTTCATTCGAGGATGTTACCATACAAATTGTCGCCGACTGAGCGGATCGCAACGGCGGTGGAAACGAAACAGGATGGAGGTGCCGATGCCGATACCGAAGAAGTCCCCCGTCCGCGCGGCAGGTGTTCTGCTGTTGACTCAGGAGCCCCAACCCCGATTTTTGCTCATGAGGCACCCCGATCGGTGGGATCTGCCGAAGGGGCATTGCGACGGCAAAGAATCGTACTTGGAAACTGCCCAACGAGAAATGCAGGAGGAAACGGGTCTCGATTCTAAAATATGTCAATTCGACGATCGCTTTCGTTTTGACCTCAACTATGACGTGACTTACCGCAAATATCCCGGCAAAGTTTTCGCCAAGAAGGTGAGGTACTTTTTGGCACGCCTGCCTGCTGCTGTTAGAATTGAAGTCAGCGAGCACGATGCCTACGAGTGGTTCGCTTGGTCACCACCTCATCAAATTCAATCGCAAACAATCGATCCGCTACTCGCAGCGGTAGCCGCACACCTAGCTGATGGTAGTTAGCCGAGTTTGACATGCCAAAGCGATCCGTGAAGTACCCTGTCGACTCGGTCAGCCACGTCGAGTTTGACCTCGCAAACTCACCAAGGTGTGGCATTGACGCGTTGGCGAACCCAGCTCCTCGGTGGTGAGCGAGGTTACTCGGTGTCGAATGCCAAGGCTGACCGTTCACCGGGCAAACATCCCTATTTCTCGAAGAAGATTCCATGCGTCACCATCTGCCTCTATTACCCCTGATGCTGGCCGTTTGGGGATTGGTTGTGATCGCGGTGAGCCCCGCTCAGGCGCAGACACAGCGGGCACGTCCACCACAGTTCGACGACGCCGTCACATCCCGCATCTTTTTCTCCGAGATGTCGACTGCGTTTCGGGGCGACCGACCAACCTTATCGAGCCTGCGTGAACTTCATGCGGCAACCGCGATCGCGCAGTCTGAAGCTGCCGCCACCGAGGACAGCGCAGCGAGTGGCCACGGCTGGAACAAACTCATTTCGCCCCTCTCACTCGAAGATGAGGTCAAACGAGTCAAGTTAAAGTTTGATGCAGGATTGACCACGCCGGGCGCGTTCAACAGTGGCGGATATCAGGACGCACGGTTAAATCTCTCGATCCTGGCGTCGCTGTTCGCAGTCATCTCCGAATACTCAGGCGATGTCAGATGGAAATCGGACGCGAAAACAGCCCGAGACCTGGTCGCCAAGACGGCCCGCAATTGCGCCGCCGGATCCACTCCCGTGTTCAACGAAGCGCAACTCCGCAAAGCTGACCTGCAGGACCTCGTATCGGGGGCGGGCTTAACCGCAGCCAAGACGAGCGACCAAGAAAATGATTGGTCCATGATCGTTGATCGTTCGCCGCTCATGGAATACTGTCAGCTATTGGTTGATCAGCTCAGCGACCAGTCCAATGACGCTGCGACGGCCGCGGAAAATGTCGACAAACTACGCAAGAATGCGGAATTGCTAGCAATGGTCGGCGAAGTATTGACCAAAGACGGCATGGACGACTCCGAGGACGACGACTACGCCACACTGAGCCATGAGATGAGTACGGCCGCACTCTCAGTGGTGTCGGCAATTGAGCGGCAAGATTTCGAGGCGGTGCGAGGTGGAGTTGGTAAGATCACCCAATCTTGCGCTAACTGCCACGAGCAATATCGCTAGTCACCGCTTTTTTCGCGTACCCAGACCTGGCCGTTCTCGACCTTGATATCAAAACAATCGACTTTGGTGCGTGGATTGTCCTCCCAGGTGCCATCGACAATGCAGAAACGCCACGCATGCCACGGGCAGGTGACCGTATTCTCCTCGACATAACCTTCCGCTAACGATGCCCCCATATGCGGGCACATGTCGTCAATCGCATACCACTGGTCGCCCTTACGAAAGATCGCCACCATGCGATTTTTGACTGCGACGGCACGCCCCACGTTCTCTTCGAAATCACTGACTTTCCCGACGCTCTCGTACTCGCTCATCTTTCCTCCGGGTTCATTATTGTCATGGTTGTCGGCTGAAACCGATCGTTTCCCAGGACGTCTTGGCGGTGGTGACCTTCCCCGTGAAACCTTATCTTAGATTCTTCTGAATCACCTGCAGATTCGCGTTGGCCCGCATCCTCGGAAGGTTGAGCTCGGGAAAATTGAGCTCGATGTGTCAGAGGCATGAATCGGTGCCGGACGGGGAGACGATCCCATCCTACCACCTCGCAGGGAATCCGCAGACCCTATCCCAATGGACTGTCATGATCAATCATACGCTCAAACGCAAGCTCGAATCGCGCATTCTGCCGTACGTTCAGATGCCTGCCCAATACGTGGGCGGCGAACGCAATATCGTGGTCAAGGACCATACGGGTCTGCGGGGACGACTGGCGATTGGATTTCCCGATGCCTACACGATCGGCATGAGCCATCACGGACTGCAGGTGCTCTACTCGCTGATCAATCGCCGGGAGGATTGGTGCGCTGAACGCGTATTCACACCGTGGCCCGATATGGAGGCGAAACTTCGCGAGCATGGGGTGCCGCTCTACACGCTCGAAACCTTCACGCCGCTGAGCGAGTTCGACGTGATCGGATTGTCGCTGCAATACGAAATCAGCTCACCCAACGTGTTGACCATGATCGACCTAGGAGGAATTGCCTTGCATGCCGAAGATCGCACGATGGCGGACCCGTTGCTGGTCGCCGGTGGCCCGTGCTGCCAGAACCCCGAGCCGATGGCGGATTACTTCGATGTGATGATCACCGGTGACGGAGAACCTGCATTGCCGGAGATCTGTGATGCTTGGGTGGAGCTCCGAGACGCTGCGCGCGGCGCCGACGGCAGTTTCGCCAGCGGTGCCGAGGGGCGTCGCCAACGTAGCGATGCGTTAGCAAAAATCGCCGCGAGTCTAGAGTTTGCGTATGTCCCGCGATTCTATACACCTGAGTACGTCGATGACCGCATCGCCGCAATCTCACGCACTCGCGATGACGTCCCTGAAACGATCGCCCCGAGTGTCATCTCGGATCTCGATGGCATCCCACTACCGACGGCGCCGATCGTTCCCTATGTCAAATGTGTTCACGATCGCATCGCCATCGAGATCATGCGTGGCTGTCCCCACCTCTGCCGGTTCTGCCAAAGCACCGTGATCAAACGACCGCTGCGGATTCGCGAAGTCGACACGATTGTCGACGCAGCTCTCGAGAGCTACCGAAACACGGGATACAACGAAATCAGTGTGCTGTCACTATCGAGCAGTGACTATCCGCATTTTGAACCTTTGATCCGCCGTCTCCATGACGTTTTTCGGCCGCTCGGTGTCAACATCACCGTTCCAAGTCTCCGGGTCAACGATCAGTTGCGCAGTCTACCTGAGTTGATTGGCAGCGATCGACGCCGATCCTTGACGCTGGCACCGGAAGTTGCCCGCGATGACATGCGTGAGCAGATTCGCAAAAAAATTAAGAATAGCGATCTCATCGACGGGTGTCGGGCGGCGTTTCAAAATGGATTTGAAAGCGTCAAGTTGTACTTCATGTGCGGACTGCCAGGCGAACGCCAAGTTGACTTGGACGGGATCGTCGACCTCGCCGAAGCCATCGCTACGGTTGGCAAGGAGGTTAACGGGCGCAACGCCCGAGTGACCGCGAGCGTTTCTAATTTCGTCCCCAAGGCTCACACGCCCTACCAGTGGAACGGGATGCAATCGCGAGAGTATTTTCAATGGGCACATCAGTATCTGTACAGCCGACGCCAGATCCGTAGCGTGAACATCAAGTGCCACGACATTGAAACAAGTCTGCTCGAAGGCGTGCTCAGCCGGGGCGACCGCCGCACCGGAAAAGCAATCCGATTGGCTTGGGAACGCGGTGCCCGCATGGACGGCTGGACCGAACACCTTGATCCGCAGCGTTGGTGGACCGCGATCGCCGATGCGGGACTCGATGTCGACGCCATCGTGCATCAGAAATACGAACTGCTTCACAAACTCCCCTGGGACCACGTCAACGTAAAGTTCGGTCGGGCCTACCTGGAAAAAGAACAGACCCGCGCCAATATCCAACTCGCCGACATGGCCGGAGCGGTATAAAACCTCCCTCGCCCCCCGAAACCATACGCCATGCTTTATACTCATGACGCCGGTTTCGCCTCTCTACACCATCAAAACGAAGGAATCCAAATGGGATTGTTTGACATGATTCGATCCGAGTTGATCGATATCATCGAATGGATCGACGATTCACACCACACTCTGATGTGGCGATTCCCCCGGCACGGCAACGAGATTAAGAACGGGGCTCAATTGATTGTGCGGCCCGGCCAAGTTGCCGTGTTCGTATACCAGGGCGAAATTGCGGATGTCTATCCACCCGGCCACTACGAGTTGACCACCGCCAACATGCCGGTCATGACCACACTCCAGAGCTGGAAATACGGCTTTGAGAGCCCTTTCAAGGCAGAGGTGTACTTCGTCAGCACACGGCAACTGACGGATTTGAAATGGGGCACGCCCAACCCGATTATGCTGCGTGACCCTGAATTTGGTCCCATCCGGATTCGCGCCTTCGGCACTTACACGCTCAAAGCCGTGGACCCGAAGGCGCTCCTGCAAGAGGTTGTCGGTACCAACGGCGAATTCGGCGCTGACGATGTCAACACGCTGATGCGATCGGTCATTCAAAGCACATTCGCGGATTTGATCGGTAGCTCACAAATCGCGGCCCTGGACCTGGCGAGCAATTACGAGCAACTCGCAGGCAAACTGCGCGAAAAGGTTGTCGAGCGGATTGATGATGAGTACGGGCTGGATTGCCCACAACTTTTCATCGTCAATATCTCCTTTCCTGAATCGGTCGAAAAGGCACTCGATACACGCACGAGCATGGGAGTGCTGGGCGACCTGAACCGCTACCAGCAATACCAAATGGGCCAAGCCATGACGTCGGCCGCCGAGAGCGGTGGCAGAGGTGGGGCATCGGAAGGACTCGGACTCGGACTCGGCATGGCCATGGCCAACCGCATGATGCCTGGGATGGGTGCAGCGGCTGGTTCTGCGGCTCCACCGCCACCACCCACCGACGCATGGTACGTCGCCGCAGGCGGGCAGACCAAAGGGCCGTTCACCAGCGACCAAATCCGCTCTGGAGTCACCAGCGGCGAAGTGAATGGGGAAACGATGGTCTGGTCGGCTGGAATGGCAGCCTGGTCCGCCGCGGCCACGGTCCCCGCCCTAAGCAATTTACTCAGTTCGGCCACGCCCCCCCCTCCGCCACCCGCTCCCTAGTGCGCCCCCGTGTCACCTACGCATGCCTGGCCTGCTCTTGGCGAGCACGGCAGGTGCGTGGTGGGGCCGAAGTTCTCCTGCACAGGACGCATCCACGCCAGGGTGAACGTCGGCGCTACGATGGAGTCAACGGCACGGGCCGCCCCCGCTGTCACATTCCTATTTATCCCCTCTTTGGAAAGCAGTCTACATGTCACGCACCCGATTCGTCCGAGCCTCGAAACTACTGGCTTCCCTCACACTCGCAGGGGTACTCAGCACCCCCGGGGCCCATGCCGCTGACACCGCCCCGGCGAAGTCTCCCGCTGCAGCAGCCCCATCCACTTTGGATTTTGAATATGTCGAGGGATGGGCTAAGCCGCCCGAACCCATGGCGACGCTGGGAAACATGCACGGCGACATCGCCGTCAGTCAAGCAGGTGACGTCTACGTCAGCGTGCAGGGAGGACCTCGCCCAGGCATTCAAGTGTATTCCGCGGCAGGCAGCTACCTGCGCAACGTGCCAAATTTCAAAGGCCGCGTCCATGGATTCGTCATTGGCTCTGACGACGGAGGCGAATTTATTCTGGGCACCGACAACAACGGCAAAGGAATCATCAAGACGCGACTCGATGGTGAAATCGTTTTCCAGCTCACCCCAGACGATTTCGAGGGCAAGTCAAAAACAATCACCTGTGTCGTCCCCGCACCGGACGGCCGCATTTTTGCCGCCGATGGTTACGGAAACAACTTGATCCACGTCTTGTCGGCCGACGGTGAATACCAACACAGTTTCGGCGGTCCGGAAGCCCCCTACAACTTCAAGACGGTTCACAAACTGGTCGTCGACACCCGCTTCAATCCACCTCAACTCTTGTGCTGCGACCGCGAGAACCGCCGCATGATCATGCTATCGCTCGATGGCGAGGTGCTCGGAACAATCCCTGACATGAAACGCCCTGCCGCGGTAACCCTGATGGGTGACTATGCTGTCGTCGGCGAAATCGAAGGTCGTGTGAGCGTTCTCGACAAGGCGGGCAATCGCGTACTGACGGTGGGTGAAAACACGCATGCTGATGAATTGGCCACCAATGCGATCAAACCTGAGCAATGGCGGCCAGGCACACTCAATGCGCCTCACGGAGTTGTCGTCAATGAAGATGGCAGCTTGTTTGTTGCCGAGTACAACACCTTTGGACGCGTGCTGCGATTCGATCGGATCACCGAACAGGAGTAAGCCTCCCAGGTTTTTCGGAGATACTCCAGTTCAGAGTCCGTGCAGTTTGAGCGTTGTTTGTTGGCAGACATTTCGCAGGACCTCACCCGCCCCGACATAGTTTGGGAAGGGTGAAGTCCGTTGTTCACATACAAACAATCAAAAACTGGCTTTATCCGCCGGAAGCATACTGCGTGGTGGCTGGAGTTCTTGATTCAGGCATCACCAGGTGATTGCCAGCGGAAATCACCGATCAATCTTGGACACTTGAGGCAACCATTCAGATCCGTATCACTGAGCGACCGGCAAGCCTGGCAGGGCATTCGCTTCTGCGGCCGGTTCCATGGGCGCTGCCATGCCAGGAAACGGCAGCAGTGGACGATCCTCGATCTCGTCTGGATCTTCGATGGCGGTGACCTCCACGCCCGCCAAGGCCCCTAAGATGGGCCGTTGGCTTTCCAGTGCGTCGGTCCACTTCTCGAGATCAGACAAACTTTCTTCGTTGAGCGCGGCGACGACTTCCAACATCGTTGCGACCCATTCTTGAATCACTGCCTGGTCTGCCTGGTCAACGCCCGCCATCAATCCTGATGGTTTTTCGCCAATCTTTCCCTTTGGCGACCCTGTCGCTCCGCGGAGAAGTTGTTGGAGCACCAGGCTCACCTTGCGGCGTGAGAGATTCACTTCGGGCGGTTGAGGCGGGATCTGGGGCATCATCATCATTCCTGAGCCCATCATTTCCATATCACCATATCCGCTCATCTCTCCATAGGAGCTATCCATCATGTCCATGCTCCCCATGCCTTCCATGCTGTCGTACTCCCCACCCATGCTGCCATACTCGGCATCCATTCCCGAACCACCAGCACCGCGTCCTGAGCTAGCGGCACGCTGTCGTTTAGCGCGTTCCTTAGCGGTCTCGCTTTTCTGGAGAAATGTGATCGGATTCGGGGGCTGCTGCATCGCCTTCTTTGGTGGCGTTTGGGCCGCGAAACGAGCTAATTCCGACTCGATTGCATTGAAAGCCCGCAGCGACCATTGTTTGGTAACTTCTGCGGGATCCTTCACCTTGCCCTGCAGCCCACTGTTGATTCCACCGAGCTTGGAAGCGGAATACAATGCGATCAGGTCAGGATGCGTTTCCGAGGTACTGATACTGATCAACTGGGTTCCCAGCGACTCATCGTTGGGAGCGCGGAGAATGTTCAAAATATCCACGGCAAATCGCTGCAGGTAAGCGTGCGCCTCGGGGTCCCGCGACTGCGGTGGTTCAGCGGCAAGCAGTTTATTCATTTCGTCGACGAGGGCTTTCTTTTCCTCTGCCGTCATGACTGGAAATGCAAACTGGGTGTAATGGTGTATGCCATGCAGGGCCGCTGCTCGCACGCCGTCGTTCTCTTTCTCATTCGCATACAGTTTGAACAGTATCGGATAGCTTTGCTTGAGGGGCAGCGGAGGTCGCCCATTGGCGATATCCAGCGGCGTGGCATTGAGTCGAGCCAAGGCGTTGATCGCGTTGATCCGGGCCGCTGGGATGTAATTTCCTTCCGCAATCCGTTGCATGCCGAAAAACGTGTTTATGAGCAAGGTTCGCGCCCCGGCACTGGACATCCGCTGGGCACCATCGAGATCCTTCAGCAAATCCTCGATGGTCGAGCTAACTTCCGCCAAATTCTCTTTTTGGGTGAGTTTCCACGGAATGTATTCGGTGAGATAGAACTTGGCATAGTTCGGCGCCGACTTGTCAATCTTATCGAGATCACGGGCCGTTTTCAGCTGGCTGGTCGCACGCTCCAGCTCCGCCGCTTTTTTGGGCTCCTTGAAGACTTCGTATTTCTTATCAAATTCATAGGTGTCGTATTTCTGTGCCGACGCGATCCCCGCGAGCAAACACCACGCCGCGGCGGTCAATGCCATCATCCACCACAACCGGAATGCCCAGCTACGATGAGCGCTGGCGTTCCAATCCGAATGACTACGTGTAGCAGCCACCACTCGAGGCGTCCGCGCAGCGATTGATCCAGTGGCATGTGACTCAGCGTGCTGCCCTGAGCGGAGAGCGGCGAACACGGTTGAAGACTCGTTGTGCAAAAGCAACGCAACACCTGCGAAAAGAGAGAAGGACGAAGACAACCGAGGCTGCCTGCGGTGCAGACCCATTATTCACCGAAGGATAGCCTGCCGTCAACAAAAATCGCGGTTTGGGGATGGGAAAGCCTACGAAAAAAGGCGAGGCCGACTCCGAGGAGCCGACCCCGCCTCGCACGGGGGGACGCTGGTTATCTTGTTGTCATCAGCAGGTTGTCGTTTGCGTTTCCGCCCGCGTAAGAACATCATAATTCGATCCGCGACGGCAGCGTACAAAAACCCACACCTTTTTGCGATTGGTGCTGCATGGCCACTCCCAATCGGACAGTTAGTAGCAATTGCGAGGGTTATTCGAGTCGACTCAGTCGCTTTTGATTTGAGTTTGAGCCCGCATTGTTCCGATTGATAGGATTGGAGGGGGGCCTCCGTCACGGCAGGAGTTGCGCAGGGCGTCTGACGCCGAGCGTGTCCTGGATCCAAGACAGCAACTGTGGTTGCTGCCAGCCTGCCGTGTCCATTTCAACAATCTTGAAACGGAAGTGACGGACAACATGAATCGGATGAATTGCTGGCAATCTCTCGTGGCTTGCGTGGCCTGCGTGGTCTCCACGAACATGATCGAACAAGCCCAGGCGCAGCGGCCCGTGGTGCCCGGAACGGGGGTGGAACTGACCGGCGTCGCTGACGACTTTGAAGACGCCCAGTGGCGATACATCCCAAACAATCCCAAGAGCACCGAGGATATCGACAAAAATCAACGCGGCCCCTTGGGCAAGAGCGTCAATGGTCGGTGGTATGAGGGCATCAAACGAGGTCATCCCGATGTCGTCGAACGGGTCGCGACACCACCTGGAGGCATCCCTGGTAGCACCGGATCGATGCTGCTGCGAAGCAAGTTCACCGGCATTCCGGGTCGAGCCAGCGGCACGATGCATCAAGACGATTTCATCTGCAATATCCACAATCGGCTGGGACGGCGGATCGATATCTCCGAAGCCCCCAGCGTGACGACGCGGGTCTTCCTGCCACCAGTTGCCCAGTGGGAAAACCGATCTGGACCACACTTCGGTTTCCGCTTGGGATTGGAAACCACCGCCATGATCGAACAGGAGGTAGGGATCTTTAAACGCAAAGTCGAAGAGCTCGGCAACGAGATTTACTGGCCGGGCATGTTCATCGAATTTGAAAGCAAAGATCATCCCAGCCGCGATGCCGACTATGCTTACCTACGCATTCGCAGCAATAAGAACGGAGGCGATTTCCGCGGCCCCCAGATCACCACCACCGGTTGGTGGACACTCGGCATGAGCGTCACACCCGATGGAATGGTCCACTATTATGCGTCGCCCGGCGTCGAGGAACTGACTGAAGACGACTACATCACCAGCCAATTCCCATACAACTATCGCGCCGAACGGATGCGAACGTTCTTCTACAACATCTGTAGTGCAGACGATGGCCAGCGTTGGAGTACCTCATTCATCATTGATGATCCCAAGGTGTACTTACTGCGGCCCAAAGGCGGCATCCAAACGGCAGGCCGGCCAACTCGCCAGCAGCGCTGAACGAGTTTGCGAGCACCCCTATTTGCCGAGTTGTCAGTCGCCGAATCTCTCCGCGACTCAGCAGCCAACATTCAGAAACCGGCTCTCGCACGCCGGTCCTCGGAAGTAGGTGCGATCTAAGTACGCTCACCTGCATATTCAGATCTGCGAGTCTCGGGGAGACTCGCCTACTCCACGTTTGCGATTGTCCCCAGCCCTTGATCCGTTACATTCAAGGGCATGAACGCGATCACCTCCAACGAACCGGCGACCGACTCCTCTGCTTCTGTCCCGGCGCCGCCCACGGGGCCGAGGATCATCCGGCAGCTGCCGCCGCAACTGGTTAACCAGATTGCCGCCGGCGAGGTGATTGAGCGTCCGGCCTCCGTCGTCAAGGAATTGCTCGAAAACAGCATTGACGCGGGTGCCTCGCGCGTCGAGCTGACGATCGCGGGTGGCGGCGTCGAAATGATCCGGATCAGCGATGACGGCTGCGGCATGACCGCCGATCAATTGCCATTGGCAGTGACCAGCCACGCGACCAGTAAACTTCCTGAAGACGATTCGCTGTTTCACGTTGGCACGCTGGGGTTCCGCGGGGAAGCGCTCGCGTCGATCGCCAGCGTGTCGCAGATGACCATCCGCAGTCGCGCCGAAGGCACTCCCAGCGGCAGTCAAATAGACATTCGCGGTGGTGTCATCGAGTCCCCGGGCCCCTGCGGATGTCCAGTCGGGACGACCATCGAAGTCCGCAATCTGTTCTTCAACACACCTGTGCGGCGAAAATTTCTGAAGACTCCGCAAACGGAACGCGGACACATCGTCGAAGCATTCACCCGCTTGGCACTGGCGAACCCCAAAGTTCACTTTGTGCTGCGCAACGGTGACAAGGAGATGTTCGACTTATTGCCCACGCCACGTTGGGCAGATCGGATCGAAGCTTTCTTCGGTACCGAGATTTCGGAGTCGTTGATCTTGATCGAGAGCGACGACGCTCAAGTGAAGATATTTGGCTTCGCCTGCGACCCCGCCGTCAGCCGAGGCAACAACCGTATGCAGTACCTGTTTCTCAATGGGCGGCATATCCGGGATCGGGCATTGCAACACGCGCTCGGTGAAGCTTACCGAGGACTGTTGATGGTGGGCCGTCACCCCGTCTGTTTCCTACGAATGACGATGCCGCCTGAAATGATCGATGTCAATGTGCATCCGGCGAAACTGGAGGTGCGTTTCACTGACAGTGGCCGTGTCTACAGTCGGTTACTGCAAACGCTCCGGCAAAGATTCCTATCCACCGACATGACACACCGTGTCAGTTCGGCACCGGCCCCCGAACCGGTCACCGGCGATGCTTTGCGATCGCGTGGAGAATCTGTCATGGGCATGCCAGCTCGTGAAGTGGATGGTCAGCGGCAGGCAGTCATTGATTGGGCGCGTACCGGGCGTGACGCACCGCGTGATCAATCCATCTCGACGACCACCCATCGGATCGATTCCTCTTTGTCACCGGCAACCACTGCCCATACGACAGCGCTCGGCGGTGCTCCCGAGTTCCGGCCCTTTGGCGGAGACGTACAGCACGCTCCAACGCGTGCACCTTGGGACGGGGATGAATCCACCGGCAATGCGCCCATACCTCCCGGCAGTGTTGGCGCCCAGGACAGGACTGGGGACAACGCCGAGTCTGCGTCCGGCGGCGACGCGCAACCATCGACGATGCAGTCCGTCGGCGGAGTCAGCCCGAGTGTTTGTTATCTCGGCTTCCAAGTTCACAATCGCTATTTGGTCACGCAGGACGACAAGGGAATGGTTGTCATCGACCAACACGCCTTGCATGAGCGAGTGCTCTACGAACGCGTCTGTAAAAAAGTGTTGGGCGAGAACGGGTCCTTGGAAGCCCAGCGATTGCTCGTCCCTGAGCCCGTTTCCCTAACACCCGCAGAACGCGTCGCGGCACTTGAAGTCAAAGAGACGCTTGCGCGGATCGGATTAGAAATCGAGGACTTCGGTGGTGAGACCATTCTGATCCAATCCTATCCGGCGATCATGCCGAACAAGGATCCCGCAGAGATGCTGCGAACGATTTTAGAATCGGTGATGGGCGCCGGCCGCGATCCCAATCCCTATGACTTGCTGAACCATCTGCTCAGCACGGTGGCGTGCAAGGCTGCTGTGAAAGCGGGCGACCCGCTCTCGCCAGAGGAGATCGTCAGTTTGCTCGAACAGAAAGATCTTTACCAAGACACGCACCACTGCCCGCACGGACGGCCGACGGCTTTGTTCTTCAGTCGCGACGAACTCGATCGCATGTTCGGCCGCCTCGGACCTCGCGGACGCGTGACGGTTTAAGCGTCAACCGGCGGCTCCGCCCATCGGGAGTATCCGCACCGGCGCTGTCCTTATTTTCGCACGGGGTCTGGTCGACCCGATGTCCGACCGACCCTCTCAATACTCGTGCGACGTTTCACCCGATTCAGCGACCGATACACTCGATGATCGCACGGCTTGGCGAACGGTTCGGTTCTTGATTTCGTCGGTCAACCGAGCGATCGCTTCGGCGACGGGCATGGAACCAAGGTCCCCATCGATGCGGTCACGGAGGGCCACGTGTCCGCTCTCGGCTTCCTTGGGCCCCACGACGGCCATGTAATTGACCAAGTCGAGCTGGGCATTGCGGATTTTCGCCTGCACCTTGCCGTCGTGCGAATCCACGGTGACCTTCAGTCCCGCCTCGTCAAGTTGCTTGGCAACCGCAACGGCATAGTCAAGCGACTTGTCACTCAGCGGCAGCACGCGGACCTGTTCGGGCGATAGCCACATCGGGAAAGCCCCGGCAAAATGCTCGATCAACATCCCGGTAAATCGCTCAAGCGATCCGAACGGGGCGCGGTGGATCATGACAGGTTGATGGGTCGCGTTGTCGTTGCCTTTGTACTCGAGCTTGAACCGCTGCGGCAAGTTATAGTCCAACTGCACCGTTCCGAGTTGCCACGAACGACCGATGCAGTCTCGAACCATAAAGTCAGCCTTCGGTCCGTAGAACGCGGCTTCGCCAGGCTCCTCGTTGAACTCCAAACCGGAATGCTGCAGCACACCACGCAGGGCGCTTTCAGCGTGGTCCCAATTGGCTTCGCTACCGACGTACTTGCTGCTGTCGGGATCTCGCAACGACAGCTGGACGCGGTAATCGTCCAGGCCAACCGACTCCAACACAAATTTGGTCAGTTCAATGGTAGCGCGGAACTCCTCTTCAACTTGCTCAGCGGTGCAGAAGATGTGAGCGTCATCTTGAGTCAGACCACGCACCCGCATCATGCCGTTCAGTTCGCCGGTTTGCTCGTGCCGATAAACGGTGCCGAACTCGAACAATCGCAGCGGTAGCTGGCGATAAGATCGCGGCTGGGCGGCAAAGATCTGACAGTGATGCGGGCAATTCATCGGTTTGAGCAAATATCGCTCGTGGGTGAGTTGCCAGTCATGGAGTACCTTCTGTTTGGCATCGGCAGACGCAGACGCCTTGTACTGAGGCAGTTTGACCCCGAATACCTCCGCCGCCGCCATTAACTTTTCCTCGTCATCGCCACTGAGGTTGCCCTCATTGAGCCGACTGCTCCACGCATCGAGCAGCCCACCAACTTCGGTACCGAACAACGGGGCAAACTGGCTGTCGCGATAATACGGAAAGTGGCCACTGGTCTCGTACAATTCGACGCGACCGATGTGCGGACTGTAAACGGGATCGTACCCGCGTGAGAGCAACTCCTTCCGCAGGAAATCCTCCAAAGCTACCCGCACCCGGGCCCCCTTGGGCAACCACAGACAGAGTCCTTGGCCGACCTCCGGATTGATCGCGAACAATCCGTGCTGTTTACCGAGCACACGGTGATCGCGGCGCCTGGCTTCTTCTAGTTGCTCGAGGTAGGCGGCGAGTTCCTTCTTGTCAAAAAATGCAGTGCCGTAGACCCGTTGTAACTGTCGGCCGGCCGCGTCGCCCTTCCAGTAGGCGCCCGCCACGGACAGCAGTTTGATCGCTTTGATCATCCCCGCATGCGGGATATGGGGCCCTCGGCAGAGGTCAACAAATTCACCCTGACGATAAAAGCTGACGGTGGCTTGGTCGCCCAACCCCGTATCGATGTGCTCCACCTTGAGATCTTGGTCAAGATCGTCGCAGAGTTTGCGCGCCTCGTCGCGATCAAGCACAAATCGCTCGAACGGCTCTTTTTCCTTGATGATCTTTTTGATTTCGGCTTCAATTTTAGGAAAATCATCCTCGCTGATTTTCTCGGGCAGGTCGAAGTCGTAGTAGAACCCCCCGGACGTGGTCGGCCCGAACGCCAGCGAGACGCCTTGATAGAGCCGCATGATGGCGCGCGCCATCACGTGGGCCGCCGAGTGCCGCAGCACATCGAGCGCCGACGAGTCACGCGAAGTCAGTAGTTTGAGCGCCAGCGTCCCGTCTGCGCCGGCCACCTCGCCGAGCGGACGGAATGAATCCACAATCTTGCCGTCCACCTCAGCGGCCACGACGGAGCGGGCCAAACCGTCACTGATGCCCCGGGCAATGTCCATCGCCGTGGTATCGCCAGAATGACTGTGAGTGGTGCCATCGGGCAATTGAACGTCAACGTGTTGAACCGAAGCGGTAGACATGTTTGGTAAATACGGGAAAACGTGAAAAAAGCGAGAAATCGGCAGCGATCTTGCCCCAGGATAGCGTTTTCGACCGAAAAAGAGAAACCTCGGTTCGCCCGCATTTCTGAAAGAAGTGGGTCGGTCGAAAAATGCAGGCCAGCGACTCCATTCGTGCAGGTTGAATGAGCTCTGCGCAGGGCGGACAGAGCCGAGGATCCACAATCGCGAGCGACGATCGTTGGCTGAATTTCTTCTGTGGGCGAAACCCACCCGCCCTCTGCGGTGTTACAACGCCAGCATCGATTTCCCGCCCTCGCGGAATGAAATAGTTAAAAAAATGAATAGAGAGCGCAGATCGCACCCTATTCTTCATTCGACTCTCTCGAAATCTGCATCACTTTTCCTTCTATCGCGAATTCGATTCATGTCCATCCTCTGCTCTACTAGCGTACGTCGTTTAGCCCTGATTGCGGGAGTCGCGTGTCTGTGGTCGCTGCCGGTGCACGCCCAGCGTGGCGGGGGTGATCGTGGCGGCTTTGGGGGCGATCGCGGTGGTTTCGGCGGTGACCGTGGCGGCGATCGGGGGGGTGACCGAGGCGGAGATCGTGGAGGCGGTCCGAGTGGGTTCCTGTCGCGATTAGACCGCAACGGTAACGGCATGCTCGATCCCGACGAGCAAGAGGGACCGATGCGGTCCCTTGTCGAACGCATGCAATCGGCTGACCCCAGCATCAAGCCTGGCCAACCGATCCCGCTCACGAAAATCACTGAAGCGTTCGAAAAGATGCGGAGCCAAGGCGGAGACCGTGGAGGCCGGGGGGGCGATGATCGCGGCCGCGGAGATGATCGGGGTCGCGGCGATGACCGCAGCAGCGAGAATGCGGATCCCATGGCTGTGGAGCCGCTCGTGCCAGGATTCGGTGCCGAGATCCCCGTGCTGCCAATGCTCGGATTCGGACCTTCTGCGGAAATCATGGCTGTCGCCCCCAGCGATGCGGACTTCGAAGAAGCCAGCAATAACCTGAGACGCTATGACCGAAATCGAGACGGTCAGCTCGACGGAGAAGAGATTCGGCGCGGTGGATTCTGGGGCAACCCGATGGATTTTGACCGCAACGGCGATGGCAAATTATCCGCCCAGGAACTCGCCACCCGTGAAGCCGTCGAACGCAATGGGAAAGAAGCCAGTCGCCGCGACCGCCGCGATGACTCCCGCCGACAGGAGGAGAATCCGGCCCAAACGGACATCGTCGATTTCGAAGGTCGCCGTTCCTACCGGGTGTACTCAGCGACGGCCCCCGAGGGACTGCCGCGGTTTTTCAGCGAGCGTGACCTGAACTCCGATGGCCAGGTTTCGATGAGCGAATACACGTCCGAATGGAGCGATGTGCTCGTATCCGAATTCTACGGCTGGGATGCTAATCATGACGGCGTGATCACCGCCTCGGAAGTCCTGAAAGGCGTCAACAATGGCCTCACTGCGAGCGATACTCGCTCGGGAACCGCCCCTCAAGGCGACACCCCCGGCCGCTCGACGACTTTCGCGTCGCAAAGTGGATCAGCGGCGTCCAGCGCCGCCGCCACCGAAAAGTTGGAGATGCCCAGCGAACCACCCAGCGAAAAAATTGTCTTGCTGGCAAAGAAAATGATCGCGCGTTACGACGAAAATGGCGACTTTGCACTCACCGCCAGTGAATGGAGCAAGATGATGATGAGTCCCGCCGGTGCCGATTTCGACGGCGACGGCCGGATTACCGTGCAAGAATACGCTGGATTCCTGTCAGCTAAGTCCCAGCGGCTCAAGTAGGGCTCAAAGCCGGCCGCACCGCAGCCAGCGGCTGTGAATCAGTTCGCCGCGACCGGTTGGCTGGAATCACGAAAGCGATCCTGAACGGCTATGCCGCGATAGATGCGCGTATCAACGGCTGATCGAGACGGAAAAAGACCACACCGGGGCGTCGCTCTGCGGGCGTGGATGAGGTGCGTACCAGACCGGCACACCGAGCTCACGGGACAGCGGAAAGTCAAACAAAGGTTGATGCACCAGCTCGCGACAGCGATCCTCTAACAACAGCTGACGGTCAGTCCCGTCGCTACCTGATGCTTGAGGACCGGCATGGTTCGCCGCCAATGAACCCAATAAACACGTCCACAGGATAATCGCCACGACTTTGGTCCCGGTTGAGTGAGTTTCCGATCGGTTTTCAAGCAGGTCTACCAGAGACATGCGGAGCGGGACAAGATCAGCCCGTTAAAAGAGTTCGATCGGGTCACCAGCATGAGCGGTGCCTTGATAGCCAAGCAGAGCATTGAGCAGCTCGATCGCGACACGAGACTCGAGCGTTACCCCGGCACGGACGCCGACACAGGGATCGTGGCGACCTTTGGCGAGTTCGAATTCGATCTCGCGCAAGTCCTTTGTCACGGATTGCTGCGGGAGGTTGATTGTCGATGTGGGTTTGAAGCCCACGCGGGCGACGACGGGGTTGCCCGTCGTGATCCCGCCGAGCAGCCCACCATGGGTGTTGCCCTGATATCCACTGTGCCGGATCGGGTCATTGTTGACGCTACCGGTCCGCTCGATGACATCCACGCCGGCGCCAATCTCACACGACTGAACGGCATTGAGCCCGCCGAGCGCGCCCATTAAACGGACCTTGAGACTTTGATACAGGGGACTGCCGAGGAGCGGCGGCACGCCGACAGCAACGACTTCCACCGCGGCCCCGAGCGAATCCCCGCGACGACGAGTTTCTTTGATCAGTTCGCCTGCAGCGGAGGCAAACTCCATGTCGATCGATGGGATCTCAGCGGCGTCGAGTTGGCTCTGCGTTGCGTCCGCATTCTGCAGAGTGAGCGATGCGGCCAGTCGCTCGGACGCCAGCAACGATCCCACCTGGCAGATCGACGAAAGAATGCGGACTCCAAAGAGTTGCTGCAACACGATGCGCGCCACACTGCCACCGATCACGTCACTGATCGTACTGCGATAGCTCGACCGCCCGCCGCCTCGCACATCGACAAATCCTTGCGACTGGTGGTATTTCACGAGGTCGGTATGGCCGGGCCGAACCTCCCCGCCCGGACCTGTGAACTGGGTGTAATCGCCAGACTTTTTACTGGTCGACAGCACGATGGCGGCAATCGGTTCGCCGGTGGTGAACCCGTCTTCATAGCCCTCGGTTTCAAACGAGGCGCCGTCCACGGCGACCGATAATTTTGAACCGCCGAGCAGCGTATTGACGTCATCCTGATACAACCCCGACAAAAAAACGACTTTGTCTTTTTCGTTTCGCGGCGTGCCGTGCTTATTGCCGCCAGGTCGGCGGCGATCTAAGTATGGCTGCACATCCGCGCGACCAATGCGGTGTCCGGGCGGGCAGCCGTGGATGATCGTCGTGATGGCGGGCCCATGAGACTCGCCCGCGCCAGCAACCGCGTAGTGCGGGCCGCCTAGGACTTCCATTGCAGCCCGGCTCCGGCCAGACGCTTGGCGGTCTCGGCCATCAAGGCATCCTCCGCCGCTTCGTCTTCGGCCATGTACGTGACGCTGAATCGAAGGAACGAACCGGCATCGTCCCAGGGCACGGTCACGATGCCGAGCTCTTCGATCAGGAATCGCGTCGCATCCTCAGCGGCCGCAAACGTTTCACCCGAGGCGGTCGCCGTTGGTGATGTCGTGTACAAGAAGTACGTACCACCAGGCATCGAGGCCTCGAAGCCAGCGTCGTTCAAGACCGCGACAAGCTTTTCCATCCGGCGGCGATACTTGGCACGAATGGCCGTGGGAATCGAATCGTCATCAAGTGCAGCGGCAGCGGCTTTCTGTGTCGCGATGAACTGCCCGCTGTCGCTGTTGTCCTTCACATCGGCGAAGGCTTGAACGACGAGTGGGTGCCCAGCTACAAATCCCATCCGCCAGCCAATCATGTCGTAGCCCTTACTCATCGAGTGGACTTCGACTCCGACATCGAGCGCACCCGGTGTCTCCAGGAAACTGTATGGTTTGCCATCAAACGTCAGCATGATGTGCGCGGCATCATTGACGACGACAAATTCCTTTTCCTTGGCCAGTTCGACTACCTTGGCGAAGAACTCCGCCGGAGCGGTACCCCCAGTTGGCGAGTTGGGGTAATTCAAAATCATCAACTTCGTACGGCGATAGATATCGTCGGGGATCGCATCGAGATCGGGCAGAAAGTTGTTCTCAGCGAGCAGAGGTAGCTTGTAGACATCGCCGCCGTAGTAGCGAGTATGTGTGCCGGCAACGGGATAACCGGGAACGGTCATCATCGTGATGTCACCGGGATTGATGAAACAGGCAGGCAGCATCGCGTAGGCCGGCTTGCTGCCGATGCAGTGGTTGATCTGGGTAGTGGGATCGAGCTGGACACCAAAGTTGCGCTGCATGAACCTCGCAGCTGCCTGTTTGTACTCGGCGACGCCATTATCAGCGTAGCCGCGATTTTCCAGGCGGTTGATCTCCTGCCCCATCGTCTGACGGACGCTTTCGGGGGCCATCGAATCGTTCTCGCCAATACCGAAATCGAGCAATTGCCGATCGGGATGATCCGCAAGAGCTTTACGCTTGGCACGCTTGATCTTCTCGAATTTGTAAATCTCTGTTCCCTTGCCGTACTTCGCCCCACCGATTCGCTCCGCGAATAGGGATTGGATGTAGGGATCGTTCGTTTCAGGCTGAGTTGCGGCAGCAGTCGACATGGGCAGAGGAAAGTTGCAAGAGGGGAAAGTGGGGAGTTCGACGGGTAATAGTTGTAGTCGGGAGCGGGAAATTCGTCGAGGGTGACGCCAGGCAAACGAGCACACGCTACAATTCGCAGCAGGATTTCTACGCCGCCAAGAATCAAGCAGCCACCAGCTACACTCCGAATCGATCTGATGACGCCTCCCCCCTCCGAGCCGCACACTCGCATCGATGACCGTGCTAAAGATGCCGCACGACATCAGGCGGCAATGGACGAGGTCCAGGGCCAGTACGAGGAACTCGCGGAGCTGGCGGGGTCGTTGGCCCATGAAATCAAAAATCCGCTCTCGATCATTCACATGAATATCGAGCTGCTGAGCGAGGATCTCGTTGAAATCGACACCGCAGCGAGCCGTCGCTGTCTGCCTCGTGTCGACATGGTCCGTGATCAGTGTGAGCGGATGGAAGCGTTATTGCGAGATTTCCTCCGCTACGCCCGGTTGCGGCACATCGATCTCGTCTCAGGCAGCTTGAATGACCAAGTGCGACAGGTTCTCGGTGCCTATCAGGCCCAAGCGGACGCGCAGAAAGTGGATCTACAACAGTATCTCGATCCCGATCTTCCCTCGATCCGCCTGCACAGTGATTCATTGCAGTCCGCACTGATGAATTTGGTCAAGAATGCGCTGGAGGCGATGCCAGACGGCGGTCAATTGTGGGCTCGAACGTACAGCAATCGCAGCGGCGTGAGCTTGGACTTGATCGATACGGGCGGCGGAGTCGACGACAATACCGTGATGCACATGTTCGAGCCATTCTATAGCACCAAGGATGGTGGCTCGGGCCTAGGCCTGCCGACAGCCCGAAAGATTATCGAGGCTCACGGTGGCCGCATCAGCGTGCAAAGCGAAGTCAATCGAGGCACGAAGTTCTCCCTTCAGTTCCCAGTTCCACCACGACTGGGATAGCAGTTCCGCCACGGCTGGGATATCGAGATCGAAAGCTCGTTTTTCACGCAGCCAACGGCCGCTGGCATGTGAAGTTTCAGGACTTGCCAAACCAGGATTAATTGCTGCCGGATAGCTCGACGGTATTAACCCAAGCGGAAAAATCGGCACATAATTGCGGTTGATTCCCGTCACGCGTCGATTCTACAAGGAATACTTCTCTGGCCGCTCATATTCGCCTCCTGTGGTAGACCTAAAATGACATCGTATCCTCTGACTTGGTTTGGCTCCGGCCGCGGTTGTCGTCTCGGCACGGTCGTCGCGATTCTGACGTGCCTTGCCTGTGGACCAGCTACTCAAGTTCAAGCGCAAAACAACACCCAGCGAGGGGCCACGCTGGGTGGACTCACGGGCGCAATTGCCGGGGCAATCATTGGCGAAAACAGTGACAAAGCCGGTGCCGGCGCCGCGATCGGTGGTGCCGTGGGAATCGTTGCCGGTGGATTGCTGGGTAATGCCAACGATAAAGATGTCGCCTATCGAAACCAACAGTATGCCCAGCAGCGACAATACCAAGTCCAGCAGCAGATGACCGCCACCACCTACGCTCCCCAACAGGTGCCCACTGGCGCGGTAAGCTACAGCGATGTGATTGCGATGAGCCGCAGTGGCGTGAGCCAGAACGTGATTTTGAATCAGATTTCTACCCGGGGAGTCCAGCGCCAGCCAGCCGTCTCCGACATCATCTCGCTGCACGAACAAGGTGTCAGTGAAACCGTCATTTCGGCAATGCAGCAAGCTCCCCTGGGAAGCCAAATCGCTGGGGCCAACGCAGTTCCCACGACCACCATCGTCGAGACACCTGTTTACGTGACTCCTCCACCGCAGCCTATTCACGTTCATCATCGGCACTACGGACCCGTGTATCGAGCCCGACCCCGCTACTACGGGCACTGAATCAAGTAACTCGCGGGTAATTCCGATTTTCATCCACGATCGGGCTTTACCTGGATTCACTCAGAGCGATAAATTGTGTCGTGAAACCCGCTTCGGCGGGTGATCGACCTGCGGGCTGCCTTATGAAAAGGCGGGCTGTATCGATCGGGACTGCAAGGGCTGTCTTTGCCTGTCCCAATCATTCAACACAGCAAAGGATTGTGCCATGAGTGGCGCTGTGATGCTTTTGATGGCTGCGACCGTCGGGATCACCTATGGGTGGACGCCTGATAATGGGAACGGCGTGAAGTACATCATTCAGATTCCACCTGAAAAGATGGAGCAGGTAGCGCGCACGGGGGAAATTTCCAGCCAAATCCCGGCCGAGGTTCGAGGCCACGTCAGTGAGGTGGTGATCCGGGTGGGAAATGGCAATGTGCCACGCATCACGCCTGACTACCTGTCTCGTCGAGACGTCGAAACAGGCACTTTCAACGCCGTTGCTGCGGCCGATCAAATCCCGATGCCGATCCCGTCAATGGGCGACCCCACCGACCTGCGCCCCATCGGAGTGAGCGCATCGGCCCCCACAGCAATGATGAAGCCAGCTCCCCAAAGCGGCGGCATGAATATGCCCGGTGGCTTCGGCATGACACCAGCATCGAGCAGTGCTCCTCCCAACACCGGATATGGCAGCTCAGGGTACGGCACGAGCGGTTACGGCAGCGCGCCTCCTCCGAGCACGGGGTTCAACAACAGCAGTCTAGAGCAGGCCGCCCGTGAGGCGGCCAATAACGTCGCCCAACAGTTCAACGCGACCACCGAAGCCAGCCGGCAACAAATCCAGCAAAACCTCAACGCCGGCGTTGAGCGGATGGGCGATGCAGCGAACTCACAATTCCAGTCTGCCACCAACGGCATTCAGGACGCTGCCAAAGGATTGATGTATGGCCCGGTCCTGCCACCCAACAACGCCGACGATCCGAGAAATCGTTTGACGCAGAGCAGCACGTCAGCACTGCCTCCGACCCCAGCGTCCAATGGCCCATCGACGGCGCCCTACGCATCGACCAACAGTTTTGGCAGTGCCCCGCCCAGTTCATCACCCTCGGCGGCGACAGGAGGCTCCGCCGGCTATGGAGCGGCACCGACCTCATCAAGCTCTCTGCCACCGAACATGGCGGCCTCGACGTCGTCGACCAACTCTTACAGTGGCCCTGCGTCGACACCACCTTTGAACGCAACGACCCGCGACGAAGATTGGTACGCCTTGAATGGGTCGCGCGGTCGCCCCTCCACGAGCCCCGCCTCAAGTTCAGCAAGCGCGTTCGCCGGCGGCAATTTCGGCCAGCTACCTGCCGGGCTGCAATCGGCAGTCAACTCGTCGACGAGTCGCCCCAATCCACCGAGTGCCAACGGCGGATACAGCTCATCTGCCTACGCCGACGACACTCGACAAACCACCGCATCGAGCAGCGAACTCGATTACGACCCCAACCTCAGCGCCGCCCAGGCTTCACGATTGCCCAAGAACGGCTACAGCTATGACGCCGAGGGCTACCCGGTCGATCGGCAGGGTTATCGCTTGGACCAATATGGACGACGCGTTGATCGACAGGGGCATTTGATTAAGGCGGTGGATTCGATCGCCGAATCCAACACACCTCCAGGAAGCCTCCGCGATGGCGTGCAGAAAAACACTGGTTTCGCCGGCGGCCCGTTCGCTGACAACCGGCCTGCCGGGAGTCATTCGACAACACCGCTCGTACAACCACCTCGCGATCGGTTGTCCGATGCCAGCTCCGAGCGGGATCGCTACCCCAGAAATACGGACGCCCGAAACCCCGACTCGCACCTTGCAGGGCTCAATGGCGGAATGAGCGGTGGCATCAACGGCGCCCCACGCAATGCGGAAACCGGAAGCCGGATCGAGGGACGATCACGGGGCGGCGAAGATGACCTCGACTCGTCCTCGGATGGGGCACTGGGCCGGGGCCGGTTCGGCGACCAGACGACCTCCGCAGGTTCAGGAGCAGGCGAATTCGATGGCGAACTCAAGCAAGTCGCTGCCCAGCCAATCTTCAATGCGTTGTTACTGCTCTCTGTCGTCGGCAACCTGTATCTGTTGTATTGGCTAAAAAATCTGCGTGTCCAATTTCGCGAGATGGTCGCTGCGAAGCGAGCCTCGGTGAGCGGCGGATCGCTCGCTGGCGGCGTCTAAACCAGCGACTGGTGATTTGTGGCTAGCGACTCGCGTCCGGCGGCCAATAGGTTAACGGTGCGTGTTTGAGAGCGGCCTACCCTCCAGCTGCAGGCCACGTCCCACCCACCGAAGGCAGCGCCATACGTTAGCGATTTGCCAAGCGATCGCCGCGACCGTCGCTACTGTTGGACATGCTACCCTAGCCGAATTGGGCCTCCAACGGATATCCTCTGCGAGGTCGGCCAAACGCCGTTTTCCACACGCCTGCTCACTTCTGCCCCCGCAAGCCATGTCTGCTTCCGAGTCTCCCATACGTCTAGCCATCGGGGGCGACCACGCCGGTTTCCCACTCAAAGAGCAGGTTATCAAACATTTTGGCGGACAGGTCAGCGATCTCATTGACTGTGGCACACACGATGTCGAACCCTGCGATTACCCCGATTTCGCCGTTGAAGTGGCTGAACGGATCATCAGCGGCCAAGCCGATCGCGGACTTTTAATCTGCGGCAGCGGGGTCGGGGTCAGTGTCGCGGCGAACAAAATCACTGGCATCCGCGCCGCGATCTGCCACGACACCTATTCCGCTCACCAGGGTGTCGAGCACGACGACATGAACGTCTTGTGCATCGGCGGACGCATTATCGGCAGCGAATTGGCATTCGAGATCATCCAATCGTTCCTAGCTGCCCGCTACACCCCTGCCGAACGACATGCACGACGACTGCAGAAAATTCTGGCCCTCGAAGCCGACTGACCTGCTGCGGGACTACTCGCTGCCGACGTGCTGCCGTATAACTGGCTGTTGATCTAAACGACTTTGAACGCCTTGGTGAACCACCTGCTGTCGGCCATCGTGCACCGACGCCTGACCGCTCCCGGTTGCGTCCAGGCTCTCTCTCGATCGACAGCCCAATCCACAAAGTCGCTCCCTTCGCCCCTCGAAACTGAGTTCGAACACCATGACGCAAATTCTGGCCGCCCGTGCGGGCGAAATCACTCCTGAAATGGAATTCGTTGCTGAGCGTGAATCACTTGCTCCGGAATTAATCCGCGATGAAGTTGCGGCGGGACGGATGGTCATTCCAGCGAACAAGGTTCACGCCGCCGGTGCCCTCCAACCGATGGCGATCGGGATCGCGGCAAAGTGCAAGATCAACGCCAATATCGGCAACAGCGCCGTTACGAGTAACGCTGGCGAAGAGCTCGAGAAACTACACACCGCGGTTCACTTCGGTGCCGACACGGTAATGGATCTGTCGACGGGCAAAGACATTGACAACATCCGTCGCCAGATCATCGAGAAGAGCCCGGTGCCAATCGGGACCGTACCGATTTATCAAATGCTCGAAGAACTCGGTGGCAACATCGAGGACATGACCGCGCAGCACTTCCTCGACATGGTGGAGCATCAGGCCAAACAGGGCGTCGACTACATGACGATCCACTGCGGTGTCAAACTCGAGCACCTGCATCTGACGGTCAACCGTGTCACCGGGATCGTGAGCCGTGGTGGGTCGCTGATCGCCAAATGGATGATGGCACACAACAAACAGAATCCTCTGTTGGAAGCGTTTGACGATCTCTGTGACATCATGCGCGAGTACGACGTGACGTGGTCACTCGGCGACGGCCTGCGACCTGGCAGCATTGCCGACGCCTCCGATGCGGCCCAGTTCGCCGAACTCGACGTGCTCGGCGATTGCACACGTCGCGGTTGGGAAAAAGGGACCCAGGTCATGGTCGAAGGCCCCGGCCACATTCCGCTTGACCAGATCCAAATGAATGTCGAGCGCCAGATTGAAGTCTGCGACGGTGCCCCGTTCTACGTCCTCGGACCACTCGTCACCGACATCGCGCCCGGTTACGACCACATCACCAGCTGCATCGGTGCTGCCAATGCTGGCATGCACGGCGCCGCCATGCTGTGCTACGTCACTCCCAAAGAACACCTCGGCCTGCCCAATGAGGAAGACGTCAAACAGGGTGTGATCGCTTATAAAATCTCCGCTCACGCAGCTGACGTGGCACGCGGGCGAGTGGGTGCCCAAGACCGCGACGATGCGCTCTCGCGAGCCCGCTTCGCATTCGATTGGAAAGAACAATTCCGGTTGTCACTCGATCCCGAAACCGCTCAGCGCTACCACGACGAGACGCTCCCACAGGACACCTTCAAGAGCGCTCACTTCTGCAGCATGTGTGGCCCGAAGTACTGCTCGATGAAGATTACCGAAGACATTCGACAGATGGCCAAGGATAAACAGCTCGTCGAAATTAAATAAGTGATCGAGCCATGTCCCTGTTCGTAAAGCTCCAAGTCGCCTGCGGCTTGGCGGTCCTATGCATTGCTACCTCCGCGACCGTGCAAGCCATCGAGG
Organism: Allorhodopirellula heiligendammensis; assembly: GCF_007860105.1. NCBI lineage: Bacteria > Pseudomonadati > Planctomycetota > Planctomycetia > Pirellulales > Pirellulaceae > Allorhodopirellula > Allorhodopirellula heiligendammensis. The sequence goes on along the minus strand of NZ_SJPU01000003.1, from coordinate 30,496 downwards.
CATCTGCTGACGGGACAGTGGATGCGGAATCTCATTCTCAAGGGGACGCCGTCATCAACCTCGGTGTCTCGTCCGGTGGACTGCGTCGTCAGGTGCCGGGCCGGTGGGCGATGCTCTCGGTCGGAGGCTCCAATCCAACCGAACAAGATCGGGAGGAGACGATGGCGGTGATCGTCGATCCCGAATCCAACGTGCAGTACGCGCGGCGGATGTGGCTGCCGGCGCGCGCTCGGCGTGTGGCGCAGCTCCCCATTGAAATTCCAACGACGATTCCGTTCGACCAAAATCTTATTGATTATTCGTCGATGCAGATTCATCACGCCGCCGATGGTGCCGAACAGTTCCAGAAGGATGCCGTCGGAATGCCGAGCACTCCACGCACGTTGCTGGTATCTAAAGAGCGTTCCCGGGCTGCCATCGTGCTCGATCTGACGACTGCGGGTGACGCGATTTCTGAGGAGCAGAACCAAGACATTGCCGACGCCGTTAACGCAGGACGCGATGTTGAGATGCGGTCGAGTAGTGGCGAAGGGCTGATTCACATCCCAGACCACTTTCTACCCGCCTCGCCCGTCGGCCTCGACGCGGTCGACCAAATCGTCATCGCCTCCGATCGAATCCTCAACGACACACTGTCCCTGTCGCGATTGCAGAGCTGGCTCCAAGCCGGCGGCCAGCTCTGGTTGATGGCAGATCGGGTCAGTCCCGAGGCAGCGCGCATGCTGTTGGGCGACGCGATGTGCTATAGCGTCGTGGATCAGGTGGCATTGAATCGCATCGAGTACGCCATGGTCGATCCATCGATTGGAGGAGCTGACCGAATACTCGAGGAGTGGAGTTCCGAGCGGCCGGTCGACTTCTTGCGCGTGATCGCAGAGCCTGACTCCGTCCTCTGCACGATCGATGGTTGGCCAGCGGCATTCCGCAAACGAGTCGGCCGTGGCAGCGTGTTCGTGACAACGGTGGGCGCCCGAGGCTGGGTGCGAGAAAACATGCCACTGCAAACCTACGTTAAGTTCGCCAGTCAATTCTTTGTCGGTCGGGAGGTTGCTCCGCAACCGCTCGCCGAATTGACTGCATTCGTCGACGATGAAATCGGCTATTCGATTCCTCAGCGTTACCTGATCGCCATACTGCTCGGGCTGCACCTGCTGGTCATGATCTTGGCTGGACTCTGGTTGGCAAGACGCCAGAGTTTGCAGTATTTAGCGATCGTAGTTCCAGTTGCCTCCTTGATTGCAGGGGGTGCATTCATCGTTATTGGCAGGCAGCAAACCAGCTCGGTACCCTCAACGGTCGCGATCAGTCAGATCATTCGCAATCTTCCCAACAATCCGGTGGTTAACCTGCAATCGGTAGCAGCGGTGTACAGCCAAACTGAGCGTCCGCTCAACATTTCATCCTCTCCCGACAGCACAACGCTACTGCGCGATCCAGGTGCCAGTGGCGAGATCAGGCGGTTGCAGTGGGATGATAGCGGTCGTTCGCAATGGCTGTTCGTCAACCAGCCCCCCGGCGTCCTACAACACCTGCAGACACACTCCGCCATCGAGCTATCGCCTCCCTGGCTCGTCCAAGCGACCTTTACCGAGAAAGGTTTTCAAGGTCGCGTCGTGGGTCTGCCTGCAGACCGAAGCGAAGACGCTGTCGTGATCGCTGCCCCGGCGCCCTCGCTCGCCGTGGAGTTCGACCCCGGCGAACGGAACACGTTGACGAGCAACCGCGATGGCGTCCTATCGCCAGGCCAATTTATCCGGTCAGCCATCGTCTCCGATATGCAGCGTGAGCGGCAGGAACTGATCCGCAAACTACTCGACAGCGACAAACCGCCATTTGGAAGTGACCCGATCCTGTTGGTGTGGACAGATCCGGTCGATTCCGGGGCCCATTTTGATCAGGACCTCGATCGCCGTGGTTCGGCTTTGGCCTCGGTTCCCATTGATATAACACCGCCGACGAGCGGTACCCGATTTCACGTGCCCGCGACGTTCGTTCGTATCCAACCCTATGCCGGCACGCGAGGAATGACCGCGATCTTCAACGCTCAAACCGGACAGTGGCTCGAGTTGAGTCAGCCGCGTGAAACAGAAATCCAGTGTTCAATACCTCGCAACCTGTTGCACTGCACGGTTGACCACGCGAGTGTCACCATCAAGATCAGTGCTCCCTCGCGGACACTCACCGTGCAGAGTCTCGTTGACGGGGAGTTCCACCCCGTCTATCGCGAACAAGACCCCAGTGGACTGATACGATTTGACATTCGCGACCCTCAAGCGCTCACGCTAAATGGTCAAGGTGGGCTCGTACTATCGCTCGATGTCTCTGAGAGCGAGCAAGAACGAGCCCGCTCGCAGGAAGAGGCCGCAGACGTACCGGCCGCGAGCGACCCAAGTCGCAGCACATGGAAGATCGACTATGTCCACGTTGCCTTTGATGCGACGATGCAATAACTCAAGCTCATCCGTCATCGGCTCGGAATCCAAACCGAAAACTCACTGACTATCCCCCAGGAATCAATTCGCCGTGAGCAGCTCAGAAACGGTTGTGGAAACAAACGCTTTGACCAAGCGTTACGAAAACTTTACGGCGCTCGATTCGTTGACGATGCGTGTCGGCAAGGGGGAGATTCTCGGCTTCATCGGCCCCAATGGCGCTGGAAAGACCACGACGATTCGAATCTTGGTGGGACTGTCAAAACCAACCAGTGGCACCGCTACGATCGCGGGTGCCAACTGCTTGACCGAATCTCGCAAGATCAAACGACTCGTCGGCTACATGCCGGACGACTTCGGTGCCTATCCCAACATGCGCGTGAGTGAATACCTCGACTTCTTTGGCGCTGCGTACGGCATCGGTCGTAGTCCGCGGATAAAGCGAATTGATGAAGTTCTCGATATCACCGGCGCGACGTACATGCACGACCTGTATGTCGACGCGCTCAGCCGCGGCATGCAGCAGCGGGTGGCGATCGCGCGAACATTGATGCATGACCCCCAAGTATTGATTCTTGACGAACCCGCCAACGGCCTCGATCCGCAAGCCCGTATCGATATGCGGGTGATGTTGTTACGCCTGTCCGATATGGGCAAGACTCTCATCGTGACAAGTCATATCCTGCCGGAATTGGCGCGGATCTGTAACGTCGTCGCGATGATCACCAAAGGTAAACTGCGGGCGTTCGGGACCCTCGATGACATCATGCGAGATGTCCAGCAACGACGAACATTTGAAATCATGCTGATATCAAATGAGCAAGTGGAACGAGTGGGCGAGATTGTTCGACGTTGGCTCCAGGAACACGCGGGCGACGCCCTCTTCGATGTCGCTGACGTGGTCTGTGCGAAGACGGAGATGATGGTCCGATTTTCAACGCACCTGAATGATCGTGAAGTTGCACCGCTCCTGTCCCACCTGGTCAGTCAAGGCGAAACTGTCGTCCAGTTTAGGGAGGTTGCGACTGATCTTGAGGATGCCTTCCTCTCCGTCGCAAACGCCGGCGATGAGAGTGACCATGTCGCCGCCGGCACGCCGGCGAGTGGTGTCGTGACCACGGCATCCGCGGCGGAGGTCGACGCGTGATCAACCCTTTGATCCAACGAGAGTTATACGGAATCTTGCGATCGCCGCGCGCGATGATCGTGTTGATGTGCTTGACCTTTGCGTTTTCCATCTCCGTGCTCACTCGCTGGCCGGCCGATGCGTCGGTAGACCTCAGTGGAATTCAATCGCTAGAAGTTTTTCGAGTGTTCGGTTACGGGCTACTTGCCGGTGTGGTCTTCCTCGTCCCTGCATTTCCTGCCACTTCGGTCGTCAACGAAAAAAACCAAGGCACGCTGGCGCTGCTGCTGAACTCGCCACTGACTGCATTTTCGATCTATTTCGGAAAGATTTCAGGCGTCTTGCTGTTCAGCGTTCTCGTACTGCTGTGCAGCTTGCCAGCTTCGGCGGCGTGCTTTGCCATGGGTGGGATCAGCCTCACTGGCCAGTTGGGACTGCTGTATCTGATCTTGATGTTGCTCGTAATTCAGTATGCCACCCTTGGAATGTTAGTCAGCAGCTACGTGCAAACAGCCGACGCGGGCGTTCGCATCACCTACACCATCGTGCTGGGCATGTGTTTCTTGACGCTCGTGCCCGCGGCGTTTTTCCCCGGTGCAGACGGTGCGATTTCAACCTTGGCAAGTTGGCTTCGCAATCTCTCCCCGATCCCATCAGTGATGGAAATCATGCGACAGGGCGACGTGGGTTCGGCAGGTTTGAAGGCGACATCGGCAACCCGTCAGTTCATCGTTGTAACCCTGCTGAGCAGCGGCATTTTCGCATCGATTACCTTGTCGCGATTCAATTACCGAATTTTTGATCGATCGCGTGCCAAGGGAGTGATTACCCACGAACGCGGACGGGCCGCCCGCACCGCTCGACGATTGTTTTATCTTATCGACCCCCAACGTCGCAAACGCGGGATTCCCTGGTACCTCAATCCCGTGATGGTGAAAGAGTTCCGCTGCCGAAAGTTTGGGCGATCGCAGTGGTTGCTGCGATTAATTTCAGTCTGCGCGGTTGCCTCCGTCCTGGTTACTTTCGCCGCCGCTACCAGTGCAACTTCTTGGGGCGTCGAGACGATCGGCGGATTGATGGTGATGCTGCAGGTCGTCTTGGTCGTGGTTCTCACGCCGAGCCTGGCGTCGGGATTGATCAGTGGCGAACGCGAGGGCAGCGGGTGGGAGCTATTGCGATTGACTCCGCTCTCTCCGTTCCGCATCGTTAGCGGAAAGATCCTGAGCGTGGCCTGGACGTTAGGATTGGTTCTGATGGCGACGCTGCCGGGATACTTGATGATGATCTTGATCCAACCGGTGATGTGGCTGCAGGTCAATCTGGTACTGGTTTGCTTAGTCTGGACCGCGATTGAAGCCTTGTCGCTCAGCGCGGCGATCGGCAGCCTATTTCGCAGCACAGCGGTGTCGACGACGGCAGCCTACGTTGCCGTCATCGCAGTCTTCCTCACTCCGATGTTGGTATGGCTGGGACGCGATGCACCGTTCGGACACGATGCAGTGCAAACCGTGTTGCTCGCGACCCCAGTCGGGGCGGCGCTGAATGTGATCGGGGCGCCCGGTTTCGAAAATTATGATTTGCTGCCGCTGGCATGGTGGGTCGCAGGCAGCGTTTCCGCCCTCATGTTGGGCGTTCTGGGACTACAGGTATGGCGGTTGAGCCGGGCAGTATGAAAAACATGAACTTGATCACGCAATTCCCTGCCCGCGTCCTCAGTTTGATCGTTATCGCACTGGCAGTCGTGCTTCCCCAACGCGTCCTCGCGATCGATCCTTTCGCTGAATATGACATGGCCATGTATCAGCGGCCTGCGTTCCCGCCTATCCAAGTCGATCAGGTGTTTTCCGATGGACTGCTCGAACTATGGACCAAGGCGCTCAATCGCCCCGACGTGGAACTTCAGCGGATGGTGATCGACAGTCTGTCCATCGCCCATCAAGGTGGACTGCCGGGCGCCGACGGCTTGCGTCCGAAGCTGCGAGAACTGATGACCGTGCCCGACCAGAACCTGGACCTGGTCCGTTCAGCTGCGCATGCCCTGATCGTGCTGGAATCAAAAACGGATGCGGCTCTCCTCGGAGACACCGCGATCCTCCATGGCGGTACGGTCGCCCAAATGATCGAACCCGCCTTGGCCAACTGGCAGTCCGACGCCATGAAGGATGTCTGGCTGGAGCGGCTACGTTCATCGATATCGAGCCCATCCAGCTTACTTCGAGCGATCCACGGTCTCGGCGAACTGGACGCCACCGAAGCCCACGATCCATTGGTGGAACTCGTCAAACAACGCCGGACCTCGATGCGCATTCGACTCGCTGCCGCCCGTGCCCTGGCAAGATTGGGTTCGCCAGAACTGATCGAGTTGGCGGCAGCGATTCAAAGCGAGAACTCGATGACCGAAACGTTGACCGCAATCCTCGCAATCGAGTTACTCCAAGGAGAAACCGGCGACGAAGCGTATCCATTACTTGAGAACCTACTGGATCACCCCAGTGTTGCCGTCCAGTCCGGGGCGTTGACGCAGTTGCTGAGAATGGATCCGCACCGAGTCGACGCACATCTCAGTGATTATGTGAACAGTCGCGATCCGGGTATTCGCTTGGCATGCGCGCGCTCCATGATAGCGACGCAGAAATTCGAGCGAATCCGAATTCTGGCAGCGATGTTGGATGACGAAAACCCGATGCTGCGTCGCGAGGTGGCCGCGGGGCTCGTGAAGCTTGGCAAACAGCCAGACCTGCATGCGGAGGTTTGCCAGCGAGTTGCTGACGTTCTCGCGAAAGACTCGTGGCGAGGTTGCGAACAGGCAACGGTGGTATTGGCAAGAATGGACTACGAGCCCGCTGGGCAGCGAATGGTGGAACTGTTAGCCCACCCGCGTGGTGAAGTGAAAGTTGCGACGGCGTGGGGGCTGACGCAGTTGCGGGTCACTGACCTATTGCCCGCGATGCTAGATCGTGCCGAAACGGTCCACGAGGCATTCCAGTCTGGTGACCTCAATGACTCCATCCCCGGCCTTTCCGACCAGGTCGCGCATCTGTTCATCGCCATGGGTGATCAGGAGTACGATGCCGCCGCACCTCTGATGCGTTCCTATCTGCCGAAAAATTTCGCGTTGGGGCAACATTCGCGGGCAGCCGCCGCGTGGGCCCTCGGTCTGATCCACGAGAATGATCCACAACACGATTTAATCGCAATTATGCTTGAGCGGCTCAACGACACCGAGTCGCTCGAACCCGAGACGGCCGAGGTTCGGCAGATGTGCGCGGTGAGTATCGGCCGCATGAACGCAGAATCGGCTCTGCCCAACCTGCGAGAAAACGCGGGCTCGGAAGCGGCCGCGTCCCGCGCGTGCGATTGGGCCATTGAACGGATGACTGGCGAACCCGTCCCGGTGTTCACAGCTCACCGCAGCGAAGTGGGCGGATGGTTCCTCTCACCGATCCCCGACTCTTCGCAGTAGGTTTTTCAAGCCGCCCGCAAACTCGCCACGAGGCATTCCAACCTGCCTGGTTTGTCGAGAACTTGATGGACGCCTTGCTCAAGAGCCAGTCGCCGCTGCTGGGGCGAGGCCATCCCGGTCATCCACACATGACGTGCCTGCGGAGCCCGACCGCAGCGATCCGGCCAACGCTCTGCCGTCTCGGGAGTGGCCACAGACTCATCCCACATCACGGTGGCAAATCCGCGTCCCGACCGCGGCGTCACATCGCGTTGCCACTGCACCATGGGCTCAGGACCTTCGCAGCCGTTGAACAGGAGCGAAATGGAATCAATCAGGCTTGCAGCGTACTGATAACGAGCTGCCACCACTACAATTGGCGGCAGATCAGCGATCCGAAATTCGGGCATTGTTGCCAGCCCGCTCCGCCTGTCCGAGGTGCCACGATCGGCCTCGCCGCTGAGCTCGACGTGAGAGTTTGCCAGCCAGTACCTCAGATAGGTCGCCGCTTCGCTCAACGCGATCGAGTCAACCCAATCCGGTGTTGCCGGACCCTGCGTGGAGCTTGATTGAGCGGGCAAACGGACCGTTGGAGCGACCAAAGGACCTCGGAGAACCAATGTTTTCACGCTGGAAAATTGATTTCGTAGTGCGGCTAGCTCGGGGCCATCGATCGCCCAACAGTCGCGTTCGTGCCGATTCGTTTGAGCGACGACTAGGTGCGTGATCGACTGCCGCGGGGGCGCCGCGAGCGCGTCCGAAATCGACCGGCGGATGGAGATTGCGTCACAGTGATTCTGGCAGAGATGCCACGCCGCACTGACCGCGGGGTGCTCAGCATCACCGATCCACAACAGCGAATCACAGGCAAACAGCGGTGGCGGACCAACACCAGCTTCGCGTTGAGAGACAGCCCGCTGTGGCAAAAGACGTTTAGAGTGAGAGGTTTTCATCGACGGCCGCTTCGGCTTCTTTCAAAATCAACCACGCGTCCCCAGGGGAATCGCTCGAGCGAAGCCCTTCCAAAAACGCATCGTCCGACACGAGACGGCTGAGTTTCGCCAAGATACGAAGGTGGCTGGAGTCGTCGTAAGAGCAGATTAAGAAGAAAATGTCGGTCAACTGCCCGCGATCTGAAAACGGCAACCCAGCTTGGCAGATGCCAAGAGCAAGTACCGAGTCAGCGAGTATGGAAGTTTGAGGCCGACGTGGGTGCAACAACGCGACACCATTATCAAGAGCAGTTGGATGGAGCTTTTCGCGTTCAGCAACGGCCTCGGCCATCGCTGGAGCGTCCCACAGCATCCCGGTCGTGGCGGCCAAGTTGCTCATTCCGCGGATCACACTGCCTCGAGTTCGCGCTGTCAGTGGATTGGCAATCGTGTCAATCGAGCACATATCGCTGAGACTCTGCGGCGGCGCGTCATCGCGGCGATGCAGTACCCGACGAACCCGGTCGAGTTCATCGGGATCACTTAAACCGATGCGTTCTTCGAGCCAATGGTGAATTTCCGCTTCGTTGAATCGCCACTGTCCACTGATCTTGCGTCCCGGCAGATTTCCTCGGGTGACCATCTTTGTGATTTGGTCCGGAGTGACGTGCAGATACTCGGCGAGTTGGGGGATATCGAGGTCTTCCATAGCAAACTGAACATTTCTCTTGACGGAAGTCTGTGAAAATAGCTAAATCGACTCAAGTTATTGCAATGTCGGTCCGAAGTCGACGAGCCCTCAGGGAGAGTTTTGGTTGCCCATCGCATCGAACTACCGAATACCATCACACTGGCGCGAACGCATGTTGGCTGCTGCGATGATGCTCGGTGCAATGGTTGTGCCAACCCCCGCATCGGGGCAGAGCGGTTTTTCGTCAACGCCGCAGACAAATATGGGCCCCATTACACCACCGCCCACCGGAGGTGCCTACCCGCCCAGCACCTATCCCCCCACCGGCAATGCATCTCCGCCAGGCGGCTATGCTGGCGGTCAGACGCTACCACCCGCGTCGGGCAGTCTTGGCCCCGCCACGCCCCAGTACGATCCCTACGGGACATCTCCAAACTCAGCATCCGCGTTTGGAACGCCAGCTTACCCGGGAGCCCCCGGTGGGACGAATCCGGCCTATCCCAATGGCAGCTTGCTCGGCGGCATCTTCTCTGGCGATATGTTTCGTGGCAGTAGCAACGTTTACCAGGGCGCCGGGTACCCGTCCACAGGCGCGGTCCCATTCGGTGGGACGACTTCGAGCGCGGTTCCTTATAATGCACCTCCGATTTACGGCGGGGCTGGCACCCCATCTCCCTATGGAACTGCCCCCACCAGCAGTATGCCGTACGGCGGCTCGACGTATTCGACCCCACCTCCTGCTAGCTATGGCGCCCCCGTATTTCCGCCCTCGGCATATCCATCGAGCTCACCAAACTCGCTGTTTCCTCAAGGCCTTAGCTCGCCCTATGGCAACAGCATGCTGCCCATCACGAGCGGGATCAATGCCTATGATCTGCTTCGCGGACCGAGATTCCGCCAGATGTTCATCACGGGGGGTAACAGCCAAAACGACCTCGGCGTCAGCCAAACGGATGTGTCGCTCGGACTGACCTGCAACAATTTTCTATTCAGCAACCAGCCACTGCGGATCGCACCGTCATTCTCGCTGTACCTGTTTGACGGGCCGATCACGACGCCATCGCACCAAGCCGACCTACCAGGCAGTGCCTACGGTGGCTTCCTCGATTTCAGCTGGCAGACGGACCCCAACCAGATCGTCGGGGGTGAATTCGGCGTTCGCATCGGTGCGTTTACCGATTTTGATACTTTCTATTCCGATAGTATCCGGATATTGGGTCGGGGGCTGCTCGCGTTTCGATTGACACCCTCCTCCACGCTGAAAGCGGGTGTCTACTATCTCGATCGTGAAACCATCAAACTACTCCCCGCTGGTGGTGTGCTATGCCAGCCGAATCCGTACACGCGTTTCGACATCTTTTTCCCCGAACCGAAGTTTGCAAAATACTGGCGGACACTGGGCACTCAGGATGTATGGTGGTACGTGGCCGGCGATCTCGGTGGCGGGTCATGGACCATCACCCGTGCTAACGCTTCCAAAACAGAAGAACGAGTCGACATCAATGAAATTGATGTCACATTCGGCTTCGAGTGGGGCCGCAGCGACCTGATCCGAATGGGTCAGCGAACCGCATTTATTGAGTTTGGCGGCGCCTTCAATCGCGAATTGAAGTATGAGTACTCCGCCGATGATCAGTCCCTCTCCACTGCGTTCCTAATCAGGGGTGGGTTCGGGTATTAGGGATCGCGCACAAAATCAAGATCGTGTTTCGCGCCGCGCCCCTCCCGATAAAACCGCTCAATCCTACACTCGGTGAACCACCACCTTCGCCCTAGCATGATTCCATTGTTTGGTAATGTTGTCATGTTTGCCTCGACGGATCTCATCGAATGACAGATTTCAATGGTTCGCTCCCACCAACGAATTCTAGCTCGCCACCTGATTCAGCCTACAATTCCGCTGCCGTAATGGCCAGTTTCACATCCTCGTTGCCGTAGATGATCGACAGAAAAGCCGGCATGTAGCGATCGATCATCGCGCCACCGACGTACAGGACATGGTCGATCACGTCATCCTCGGGAAAATCTTCACCCAGCGGTAAGGCGGTTTGGTACCGCAATTCGCCGTCTTCCAAATCCATCTCAAAACTGCCGAGTTTCAAACCATAATTGGCCCGCGTGATTGCCTCGGTGATCAATTGCCGATGGCTCGCTGGAATCTTGTTGGCGGGATGGGTGAATACCTGCAGCATCGATTCGTCGATAATCATTGCCACCCGCAGATCGCCGTGTTTGCCTTCGAACAACATTCGAAATAGGCCCCGCTCGTCGTCCTGGTCATAGACGATGGTACCTCGATCCAGGTACGCGCTGAGCTGATCGACTTGAGCTGACATGTCGGTAACTCCGAGGGTGAGTGACTAGAAAAATCTCGGCAGCACAGAAAACAAGGACGAAGCAGGGCGTGTGGAGGTTCGCTCCGCATTGGAATGTATTGAAAATGAAACACTCGTCTGCCTGGATTGTACCGAAAAATCCCATTCAAGGCGAATCACGGCGCCCAGTGGGAACTATACTTCCCCTAGTTCCTCCTCCTTCCGGTTAATGTTGTTTCCGTGATTCGCGTCCTGCTCACCGCCTTCGAACCGTACGACCGCTGGCCCGACAATGCCAGTTGGCTGGCCTTGATCGATTTGACACGCTGGTATGATGGCCCCGTTGAAATCGTGACCCGCCGGTATCCTGTGGATCTGGGACGCATGAGCGAAAAGTTACGTGCGGAACTGCAAGAGGATTACGATTTCGCTGTGCACTGTGGGCAAGCACCTGGCTCTTCGCGACTGCGGCTCGAATCGATTGGCCTGAACCTGCGGACCGACGGCAGCGAGATTCTTTCCGATGCCCCGGCCGCCTATCGCAGCCCGCTGCCCTTGTCGGCCGTCGCCGCTCAAATTCGCGAAGCCGGTATTCCCGCGGCCGTCTCCCACCACGCTGGTACCTATTTGTGCAATGCCGCGCTCTTCCTGAGCCAACACTACATCAGCTCGTTTGGCATGCGAACGGCATCCGCCTTCGTCCATATCCCGCTTGCGCCCGCCCAGGTCGCTCGTGATAATTCAGATTCGCCGAGCATGAGCACGCCGATGGTCAGCGCAGCCCTCGCTATCATGATCCAACAGCTATCGGAACAACGCTGCTGAACCGGTGACCCTCGGCGCAGCGGCTGCACCGTGCTGCGGCCCGAGGGCCAACAGCTTGAGTCCTTGCATCCAACTCTCCACACGACCTGCGTCAAGTGCCCCCGCACGTTGCTGAGCAGGGGCGACACCGCGCACGCAGACGTCGCCGCGAACTCCCCAGCAATCGGCAACGACGCCCTGCTGCACTAGCTGCTTCACTTGATCGAGTTGTAGCGAGCCCGCTAACGCAATCCAAATCCCGGCGGCCCTGGCCCGGGCGATCAGCTTCGCTAAATCCATCGCCCCGAAGTGATCCGTCAGCGAGCGACCGTCTTTGCCATAGGTATCGATCAACAACCGGCCCCGCCCCGTGGCGATGACACTGTCGAGGACGCCCTCCAATTCAAGGCAATCGGCAGCCTGGTGATCGGCATAGGCGACCGGCACTAATTCGACACTGCCAGGGAGTGGCAGTTCGCCCCACAGACGCTCAAGCTGGGATGGTGTCCGCTGCTGGCTCGGACCAACCTTGGCAAACCGAAACACCGGGGGAACATGTCCCGCCAACGCGACTGCCGTGCTTGACTCACCCAGGGCGGCCGACAGCACGGCGTCGGGCAACGCTCGCGCGGCCGAGCTCCAAACACCGGCGTCGACCGGAGCCAGAGGTCCCGACCGAGGCTCCTTAAAGTCAATCACATCAACTCTCGCTGCCGCCACGATTTGGGCTTCTTCTAGATTGCGCACGCTGACCAAGAGTTGCGAGCAGCGGCGTGGATCGGGGGTAGCTGGTGATGTCGACATGGCTGCAGTGTATGCTGAGGCGACCGCGAAGAAAATTCGGCATCCACAGCGTGAACAAAAAGAAATGAACGATCAGGTCAAACGGTTGCAAGCAACACTTCACCCGCGTTCCCGGCGGAGTCTCACGCTCACAGCGTTGATGTTATTGCTCTGTCCGGCCGCAGACGCCATCCCGCAACAAATCATGACGACAGCGGAGCAGGCAGAATTAGCCAACAAACGCCTTGAGAAGTACCATGAAAATCAGCCCCTGCCGTCGCAGCGCCGATTGCGATTCGCGTATTTTCTGCCCTCCGATCGCGAGCCTGCAGCCCATTATCGGGAGCGACTAACACGAGTCCTGGATTCGATGACCGAGTTCTACGCTGAGCAAATCGCTAGCTACGGTTTAACTGCTCAGCCCGTCGCGTTGGACCGCGACGAGGATGGATTGCTTCGATTCACCGAGGTCCGAGGCGAGCGGCCTTGGCAGGCCTACAATACGAAGGAACCGGCGTCCGGTGCCATGATCTATTCGGAATGCCTGCCCGCATTGCGAGCCGCTGGAATCGAACCCACTCAAGAAACGATCGCCGTCTTCACCGCCGTGATGGACTGGGACAGCGAGCGAATGAGATTTCGGCAACGTTCTCCCTACCAGGTCAACGGAGACGCTTTTACGCAAACTGGCATGAAGTTTTCGGTTTCAAGCGAAGGGGAGGTGAATACCGAATCGCTGCGTGAGCGACTCGTTCTCGCCCCCGTTTTAGCGAACCTGCGAATCGGCGCAGCCGGCGAGGCCGCGCGTCTCACCGCTGCGATTCCCGACGAGGAGCCCGCCAAGGCTCTGGCCCTGCCGATGCTCACGCCACCTAGTCAACGTCCCCTTGCGCCCGATGCCGACGCTCGCTCATGGTCACTCTGTGACTTGCGTCCGGCGTCTGCCACCGTCGGCTGGCGAACTCCCGCGTTCGACTACAGCCCTGAAGATTTATGGATTGAGGTCACCGGAACCGTGAGGCGTCGAGGAATCTTCGCGCACGCCAGTTCTGCTTATACTTGGAACCTTGGCGGAGACTGGAAATCGCTGACCGCGACCTGTGCCGTCAGTGACGGCCCGCCTGGCTCGGTCGTCTTCGTCGTGCGAGTCAATGGCCAGGAAACCTGGCGCAGCCCCGTGACGCGCCCCGGCCAATTGGTGCCCTGCAAATTAAACATCTCGGGGGCCAACAAGCTCGAATTGATTGTCGAAGACGCCGGCGACGGAACCCACCGCGATCACGGCTACTGGCTGGACCCGATGATCGCAAAATAGTGAAATGGTCGCTCGGCTCTCTGAGCGGATAGTGGGCAAGGTGATGCCATTTACTTTTAGTCACCCGCCCTGGTCAACCAACCAGCGATCATGTCGGCCACGCCTTGCGACAATGAAGGACTCATCGATCTGCTTGCATCAGAAAATTTGCCGTGGCAGTGTCAAAATGCGAGGAGTCCGTTGCTCGAATCCCTTAGAATTGTGAGCCAATCATTGTCCCGTGCTCGTTTTCTCTCCACCAGAGTGCTCTCATGCTTCGCCGAACACTGCTCGCTATCGTCCCACGTTTTGGTAAAGCGGTGGTCTTGGGGGGGCTGTTGGTGGTGATGCTCAGCGGCTGCGATCGAGGTTCAACGGCAAGTCAGACGCCTCACCAGCCCCTCTCGCTGGCGCGAGCGGAGACCTCGCCACCGGAGGACGCACCCCAGGATATGGTTACCCCTGCGGAAGCGGAGGCATTTGGCAGTCAGTGGCGGGATGCCATCATGACACGCGATGGCGTGAAAGTCGGACAGCTGCTGGATTTTAAGAAAATCTTCAACCGCTCGCTCGAAGGCCTCGTCGACAATGAACGTTTTCGCAACGGATACCTTAAGGGCGCCGGACCCGCGGCGACTAAGTTTGTGCAGTCCGTGACGCCCTATCTGACCCGAGAGGGTGCCTACGATTTAGTCGGTGCGGTCTACCGCGATGGACAATCGCACGTCGTGTTCCGGTTGTTAGATGACAATGGGCGAATTAATTATCACGACCTCCACCTGATTCGCGAAGCTGGCATCGTCAAAGCGGATGAGTTGTTCATCGCGGCCACCGGCGAAGCGTTTTCAGATACATTGCGAACTGTCGTCGGCGCCGCCGCGCAAAGTCAGAACTCATTCGTCGATCGTATCAGTGGGCAGGCCAAAGCCGAATTGAAGCGACTGGAACTGCAGACTCAAATCAGCCAAGCGATACAGTCCGGTAACACCGAGAAAGCATTGCAACTCCTCGATGCCTTGCCTGAAGACATCAAGAAATTCAAAACGTCGATGCTCTACCGCATCGCGGCAACCCCTGTCGAAGATGAAGCAGCGTACCTTGCAGCGGTTGAAGGCTACGTCGCTGAGTTCCCTGAAGACGCCTCAGTAGGATTGATCTCCATGGATGTCGCTGTCATGCGTGAAGATCCCACCATGCTCATTGCTGCCCACGAGGCAATGACCCAGTGGACTGGCGGTGATCCTTTCCTGGACCTGATGATCGGTGCGAATCTCGCCAACCTTGGCGCAGTCGACCAAGCTCGTGCGATGGTCGCTGATGCCGATGTGGACGCCTCACCGCTGCTCGAAGCCCAAGACTACGCCGCCACCGTCGCATTAGCCACGAATGACCACGACGAGGTTCTCAAGCGACTCCGAATCATGCGAGATCGCTTTGGTCTGCAATTTGGTGACCTCCACGACAATGAAGGTTTCGAAACGTTCGTCCAATCACCTCAGTTCGAGCAGTGGGAAAGCGAAGAGTGAAGCCGGTCGTCCTAGTTTGCGACCATTGTCCTGAGCGTGAAAGTCGCCTGCGGACGAGATCATTCCACCATCGGGCCTGGGCCAACAAACCAGAGTTCTGTCTAACACAGCAACGAAAGAAATTAACTTGATTGCAACAGCTACCCGCGACGCCATCTTGAGCGTGCTCATACTCGCCACGTCGGTGTCGGCCGACAGTCCGCCCACAGCGGCTGCCACCGCCGATGGTTATCGTGGACTGTGGTATTTCAACCAACGCATCGGCGGTGAATTTGTTTACAAGTACAGCGGTGGGCTCGGCACTTACTGCGCGAAACACAAACCGATGGCGGTTTATCGACCGCAAGTCAACAAAACCTTCTTCTGCTACGGCGGCGTCGATGCCGACTACATCGAGAGGTTCAGCGCCGAGTTGGACAAGGGGAATCTTGACGGTGAATCGCCCGATGGAGCCATCTATCACATGGTTTCTTACTTCGACCACACTACCGGAGAAGTCGTCCGTCCTACGATTCTGTGTGATAAGCATACCCTCGATGCCCATGATAACCCCGTCATGACCATCGATACCGAAGGCTACCTGTGGATCTACTCGACAGCTCACGGCCGGTCGCGTCCCGCCTTTGTTCATAAGAGCAAAGAACCCTATGACGTTCGGCATTTTGAACGGGTGACTCCGGTCGACATGGCCAGCGACAGGGCGACACCCATCACCAACTTTTCATACATGCAGGCCTGGCACAGCGATCGCCAAGGTTTCTGCTTCTTTTACACCAAGTACGACAGCTTTGCCAAACGCAAGACCCTGTTCGCCCACAGCATCGACGGACTCAAATGGAATACACAGCATGTTGCCGACATCGAAGCTGGGCATTACCAAATCAGTGCCGTCGATGACACCAAAGCAGCAACCGCATTCAACTACCACCCCCACGAGTTTGCTGGACACGCCGGTCAGAAAGGTTTGAACTGGCGAACGAACCTGTACTATGTCGAAACGTTGGACCAAGGAAACACGTGGCAGGCCGCCGATGGCACCGCGGTGACGCTCCCGCTGACCGACCGCGACAATGCGGGCCTGGTTCACGACTACGAGCAAGAAGAATTGCTTGTGTACATGAAGGACATTGCCTTGGACGGCGATGGCAACCCGCACATCCTATTCATCACCTCCAAAGGTTATGCGTCTGGACCGGCAAATGGGCCGCGCACCTGGCGGTTGGCCCGCTGGACGGGGGATCAATGGCAGATTCACGACGTCACCACCTCAGACAACAATTACGACATGGGGTCATTGTACCTGCACGACGATCAATCGCTGACTGTGATTGCACCAACCGAGCCGGGACCGCAGCCATTCAATCCCGGCGGCGAAATCGCGATGTGGAAGAGCCGCGATGGCGGCGTCTCGTGGCAATCAACTCAGTTGACCGGCGGTAGCCCTTACAACCACACGTACGTGCGACGGCCTGTCGATGCTGCTCCCGAGTTCTACGGTTTCTGGGCCGACGGGCACGGCCGTAAGCCCTCGCCGTCCCAGTTGTATTTCTGCGATTCCGCAGGCAACGTCTTCCGGTTGCCAAAGCACATGCACAGCGACAGCCAAGCTCCCGAACAAGTGAAATTCGAGCAGAACTAGGGAGTGTCCCGATCCGGACATTCCCGTGTTCGTCAACGTCGCGTCGCGTTACGGGCCAGCGAACTCGGAGGAACTCCGTAAACCCGTTTGAACGCCCGTGAGAATTGAAACGTGTCGGCGTATTGCAGCCGCTCAGCCACGGCACGTACCTTGAGACCGCGTTCCAATAAGAGCTCTGCGGCGTAATTCATCCGCAGTCGTAGCAGGAAGCGGTACGCGCCCGACCCAGCGAATCGCTTAAACAGTCGCGATAAATAAATGGGCGAAATCCCGCTCTGCGCTGCGACCTCTTCGATTGTCTTGAGCTCAAGAAACCGCTCTTCAATAAGTTGGCGAACCATTTCAAAGGTATGGAATGCCTCGGTGAAATCACCACCTCCCGAAACAACCATTCGCTGCCCGATCTTCTGCAGCAACACCCGCGCGAGCGACTCACAGATCGCTGCGGATGCGGTGCCAACCTCCCGGGCTTCGCGATCGATCAAATTCCATAGTTCGACCAGCTCGTACGGCCGGCTGATCGTCACTGGGCGACACTCCAGCAGTCCTAATTCCTGCAGCTTCACCGCCACTTCCGAGCCGGCCAGATCAACGTAGTATTTGCGCATATTGCCGGGGCCCACGTTGCGTATCTGGTGCGCGATGCCGGGGCCGTAGGTGAACAGCGTTCCCATCGCCAGTTCGTACTCTTTGGCACCCATCGTCAGCCGACCGTTTCCCTCGCTAACCCACTCGATGGCGAAATAAGGAAAATCCGTCCGCTCAACGACATAATCATCCTCCATCCGCTCGACGCCACCACAAACGACCGTGAGCGGCTTCTCCTTCGACGGATCCAAATCGAGATAAAATCGCCTCGCATCGTAGGTTTGTTGGGAAACAAAATCGGGATCGCTAGCCATCAAAGCCAGGTTAATAATGGGTATGGTAGGGTCAAAATCGGCTATCGAAGTTTATCTCACTGGTGACATAATCATAACCACAAGAGAACTTGACGTGGGTTGCCGTGACACTAATCATGTCTCACGCCAAGTCAAGCAGCCGTTACCGACATCCGGCCACTGCGCAATTACGCGCATCCCACCAGTCTTCCGACACACCGAGCTATTTTCGAGCGGAGGGCTTCCCCTGGGGCCGGTTGGCACCGGCAATCCACTGGGTTCGATCGGCCGGTGGATACCATCCTACCTGCATCTTGATCCACAACTGAACGTTAGCCTGGCCACCGAATAGATCAATTCGTCGTGAGTCACACGCCACTTTACTTTCTCGAATAGGAAACATTGATGAGCGCCCAGCCACTACCAACCCGCCCGCTTGGCAACACCGGACTCGACTTGCCCATCCTCAGTTTTGGTGCATCATCGCTCGGGGCCGAGTTCCGTAACGTCCAAATGGACGAAGTGTTTGCGAGCGTTCGCGTTGCACTTGAATGTGGCATGAATCTGATCGACACGTCACCTTATTACGGGCGGGGCATGTCCGAAGTGCTGCTTGGGGTGGCGTTGCAGAACGTTCCACGCGAGGAGTATCAGCTGTGCACCAAACTCGGCCGATTCGACGTCAATCATTTTGACTATTCCGCCAAACGTGTGGCCGAAAGCATCGATGTCAGTCTGCACCGATTGCGAACCGATCACCTCGACATCGTGCTCTGCCACGATATCGAGTTTGTGTCGCTGGGCCAGATTGTTGAAGAGACCCTGCCTGCCCTCCGGAAAGCAAAACAGGCGGGTAAGGTCCGCTGCATCGGCATCAGCGGCTACCCCATGAAGATGTTCACCGAGATGTCTGAACAGACGGAGCTCGACTGCATCATGTCGTACAACCAGTACACGCTGCAGAACACACGTTTGGTCGATGACGTCCTGCCCAAGCTCAAACCCAAAGGCGTGGGCATCATGAACGCGGGCCCTTTTGCCGCACGGTTGCTGACCAATGCGACCCTACCGAGCTGGCACAAAGACTCTGCCGAGGTTCAGCAAACCGCTCGAAAAGCCGCTGAATTGTGCGAAAGCCGCGGAGTTGATATCGCGAAATTGGCGTTGCAGTTTTCCTGCAGTCATCCCGACCTCGCCACCACGGTGGCCGGAAGTGCCAATCCAGACAACATTCGCAAATGGGCTCAATGGATCAATGAGCCCATCGACCAGGAACTGCTCGCTGATGTCCTCGCAGTCTTCCAACCTGTCCACAATATCAGTCACGCCGAAGGTCTCCCGGAGAACAACTAGTCATGAAAGCTCTACAAATCAGCGACGTTAAAACCTGGAAGCGAATCGACATTGCCGAACCCGGGCAACCGGGAGCGGGCGAAGTGCTCGTCCGTGTCCATCGCATGGGTGTCTGCGGCACCGACGTGGGATGCTACCTCGGTCGATTTCCGTTTTTCGCATTCCCTCGCATTCCCGGCCATGAACTGGGAGTGGAAGTGATCGCGGTCGGTGAAGGTGTCGAGAATCTTGCCGTAGGCGATCGGTGTTGCGTCGAACCCTACATCAACTGCCGCAAGTGCGATTCCTGTCTGCGGGGACATACGAATTGCTGCGAACATAATCAAACCTTTGGCGTCATGTGTGACGGTGGGCTGACCGACCAGGTAATCCTTCCCGCCCAAAAGCTACACCGCGTGGGCTCGTTGAGCTATGAACAAGCGGCGCTCGTCGAGACGCTTGCTATCGGTTGCCATGCGGTCAATCGCGGTGCCCCGCAACCTGGCCAGAACGTGCTGATCTTGGGCGCTGGCCCGATCGGCCTGTCCGCTCTGGAGTTTGCTCGGCTTGCCGACGCAAATGTGATTGTGGCTGACATCAATCAGCAGCGTTTGGACTTCGTCACCAATTCGATGGGAGTTGCCAAAACGGTTCTCCTGACAGGCGATGAATCGGACGTTGATTCGATTCGCAGGCTCGGGGATGGACGTTTGGCCGATGTGATCGTCGACGCCACCGGTAACAATCACAGTATGGTTCGTGCCTTTGAGTTCGCTGCCTATGCCGGTCGCGTCGTCTACGTCGGCATCACCCAGAACAACCTCGAGTTTCCACACGCAGCAGTCTTCCATCGACGCGAGCTAACGCTCCTGGCCAGCCGCAACGCGTTACCGGAGGACTTTGTACGCATCATTCGTTTAATCCAAGACGACAAGATCAATACTGATCCGTGGATTACCCATCACGCATCCTTCGACGACGTCCCCGAAGTCTTCGATCGCTGGATCGCCCCTGATTCAGGAGTCATCAAAGCGATGATTCAGGTTACTGAGTAAATACTCTCGGTTACCGAGTCACCGTGATGAGGAATATCGGTGGCAATGCTCCTATCGCGGCCGAGGGAGGAAGCCAAGGCCGCAGTGAGTTTTCAATCTGCCCTTCTGTCTAAACCTATTTTGATGCGCCGAACTAACCTATTTGCAACCCTCGTGTGCCTGCTCAGTATGGGCACAGCTCTCCTAACCGCATCAGCGGATGATGCCACCGCACCTCATCCACAGGTTGCCCCAGCCCTGGAGAAGATCGATGCGGTGATTGGCGAAGGTCCGTTTCACGCCAATTGGGAATCATTGGGCAAGTACGAGATTCCACAATGGTATCAGGACGCGAAATTCGGCATCTTCATTCACTGGGGTGTCTACAGTGTTCCTGCCTATGGGAGCGAATGGTATCCGCGTCAAATGTATATCGACACCGAGCGGAGGGGTGACAACTTTTTTGCTCACCACATCGAAACGTACGGTCCCCAGTCGAAGTTCGGCTACAAGGACTTCATCCCGATGTTCAAGGCGGAAAAATTCAACGCGGACCAATGGGCTGATTTATTCGCGCGAGCGGGCGCGAAGTATGTCGTTCCCGTCGCAGAGCATCACGACGGATTTCCAATGTACGACTGCAGCTTTACCGAATGGGACGCGACCGAGATGGGGCCTCATCGCGACATCATCGCAGAGCTGAGCAAGTCAATTCGGCAACGGGGTATGAAACTGGGCCTGAGCAGTCACCGTGCCTTTAATTGGAAATACTACGTCCGTCGCCCTGAATTTGATAATGCGGCCCCCCAGTTTGCTCGGCTTTACGGGCGACCGATGCCGTTTCTGTTTGAACCGGACGCAGACAACTATCAAGCCCGTTTTGAGCCGCAAGACAAACAGTTCAAGGACGACTGGCTAGCTCGTACCTGCGAGCTCGTCGATAAATACAACCCCGACTTGGTCTGGTTCGATTTCGGAATTACCGCAGGCCAAGAAACCACCTACGACACCAACCACTTCTCGCCATACCTCCAGCGGTTTGCGGCTTACTATTACGACGTCAGCCAGAAACGATCCGGCTCCCCTGGCGTCATCAACTACAAATGGCAAGCCTTTCCCGAAGACGCCGCCGTCTTGGACCTGGAGCGTTCAAAGATGGATGCTATTCGCGAACCGTTCTGGCAGACCGACACCGCCATCAGCAGTAGCTCGTGGGGATATACCCAGAACCAGAAATACAAGTCCGCCGGACGATTGGTCGATGACCTCGTCGACATCGTTTCCAAAAACGGATGCCTGCTCTTAAACGTCGGACCTCGTGCCGATGGGACAATTCCTACGGAAGATCAAAAGATCCTGCTGAGCATCGGAGATTGGCTGCGGATCAATGGCGAAGCCATTTATCACACCACTCACTGGAAGGTATACGGAGAGGGGCCAACCCAAACCGCCACTGGGCACCTATCCGAAAAGAAGAATCTGCCATTTACCGCAAAAGATATTCGCTTCACAAGCAAAGACGATACTCTGTACGCCATCCTTCTCGATTGGCCAGAATCCCGTGAAGTGACCATCAAGACACTTGCCGACGGTGCTGAATTCGCTCTGACCGACATTGATTCAATTGAGCTACTCGGTAGCCCTGATGAAGTTCAGTGGAAGGCGGATCGCGAAGGGCTACACGTGACGTTGCCCGATGCGAAGCCATGCGAATTCGCCTACGTTCTGAAAATTCGTTGAACTGGAACTGTCAGCCTAAAAGCGAGGCGTCGGCGCGGTCGCGCACCTGTTCTTCATGCCCCAGGCAAACTCACATGGTATAGAATCGGGATCCCTCTGGCTTTCACTGGAACAAGCATGCCCATTTCACGCCGTCAGTTTGGTACCGCGATCGGAGCGAGCCTCGCTCTTGCCAACGACAACTTGCTCGCAAACGAACCTCCTGAATCCTCGCTTCGAGTCATTGCGTACAATATTTACAAACTGAAGGGGTGGCCTGAGCAACGGTTGCGTGCCAAACAAGCTGTCGCCGAAGGCCAGATGGCAAAGCGACTGGCGATGGAACTGGACCTCTATGCGCCTGACATTATTAACTTCTCTGAATCGCCCAGTGAAAATCTGACCCGAGAAGTTGCCGAGATACTGGGCATGAATCACGTTCGATTTCCCAGCGGCGGCAATTGGCCAGGCACTCTGCTGAGCAGGTTTGAAATCATCGAATCGCAAAACGTACCCGTTAGCGGCACGAGACCGACCGAGCTATTCACCCGGCACTGGGGGCGAGCTACGGTCCAATTACCGAGCAATGAGAAATTGATCGTTCATTCAGCACATCTCTTCCCTACCGCCGATCCTACTGTGCGGCTGAAAGAGATCCAAGTGATGATCGCAGCAATGAAACCGGATCTGGATGCTGGTCGGTCGATGCTGCTAATCGGGGATCTCAACCACGCCCCCGACACAGAGGAACACAAACTTTGGATTGATGCTGGATGGGTGGATACGTTCGCCAAAATCGGACAGGGAGAGGGTCTGACGATTAAGTCTGATATTCCCAAATGGCGAATTGATTATGTCATGGCCGCCGGGCCCATCGCAGACCGTGTTGCCGAATCGCGGCCGTTGTTTGAAGGAGGCTTTCGACTGAACATGGACGACGAGCAGTCGTTTGCGCTGAGTGACCACCTGCCCCAACTCGCCGTCTTTGAATCAACGCAGTGAACTACGCAGTCACACTGGGAGGGTAGCAAGATTCCCATTCGTGACACGAAGGCTCTGTAACAAGATCCGTACCGCAGTCAGAAAACCGATATTCCGTGAGCTAAATGGCCACTCAGAATCCGCCTCATATTGTCCCGGCGGTCCTCTGCGAAAACGAGCGACGGTCAATTCAACAGGCTGACCACAGGAGAATCTTGGGCATCATCAAATAATAGGTCATTTAACTTGGCTGGCATACACGCGGGCGACGTCCGCCATGTAATGCGTCAATTTGGCTGATGACGCTTTTTGAAGGTGTTCGCGAGCGATAAGTGATTTTCCTTCCGCATCGGCAATCAGCCCGATGTACAGGTCTCCGTAGAACTGAGCCGATGCGTACGCAGGTGTGCGGCGAGTCTTCTCAACCGCTTCGTCGATCGCCCCAAAATCGCCTCCCGGAAGACGCTGCAAAACCGCCCCCATGGGGACTCGGGAATCGCCGGGAGCCGGCAAGAGAATTCTGCGAGCCTTTTCGATGCCATCCGCTTTGGCAACGCACAAAAAGTGCCACGCGGCGTTCTCAACGTCGTGCGGATTAACGACCCGATGTTTTTCAAATAGTGCGCGAGCATCATCGTACCGACCAACAAAAAACAACGCGATCCCGTACTGCCATAGGTAAGGCTCGGACTCTGGACTTCGTTTGATCGCTCGCTCAAAGTTCTCCACCGCTTCCGTACATCGACCACCCCGCAACAACGCGTCCCCCAAACCTACCAATGAACTCGGCGAAGGCTCAGACTGTCCGGCAACTGCAGCACCAGCTCTCTGAATTGCAACTGCGTGACGCGTTTGGTGGGCCTCGGTTTCACCGGCCCGAACTGGCTGCACCAGGACTCCACTGAGCAGGAAGCTCACATAGAATGGCGCCGTGACGATTGGCCGTTGGAGAGTGCCCATACTTCGCTGGTCCTGATCCGGTTGTTGACATGATGCGACTGTGCGAGGACGCGCGGACTCGAGTCTCGACACGTCGCAACGCCCATGCCTTCGATGTCCCCGCACTCATGCGACACAGCGTGCTACATGATACGAAACAGCAAGTCATCGAGCGTGCTTCACATCCTACTTCATACAGCGGAACAGGTGGGCCCCGTGACGCCCCATCCTCTGACAGAGACGATCGGCACGAATCCGAGGGCCGTTCGACGCGTCATGGCAGAACTCCGACAGCGAGCCTACGTACAGTTTGAGAAACGACTTGGCGGCGGTTGGACGCTTGCGTGCGGTGGGATTGCGTCGTAGTTTGGTGCACACGACCCCCTGGTATTCCCAAGCGGACGCAAAACGCAAAAACTGCGAGTGCGCATTAATAATGCCAAGGGCCAACGGGCTTCCGAATCGCACGTGAATCAAGCGTGGCGTGATTCAGAGACTAGAATAAATTTTTCGGGCGGGCGAGAATCCGATCGAAAACCCAATGCTTCATTGACACAACATTTCGAGATTTAGGATGTCAGCAGCGACACGAATCTTTCATCTGCCGCCCGTCCATGTGATCGCTTGTGGGTTGCTGCTCTCAACCGTCGTCTCGCTGAGTCCGCGACTGCTGCAGGCGCAAAACAGCTTCGATGATGATATAAAGCAGGCTATCGAGCATGCCGAAGCGCTCCTTCTCAATCGCGAATACGAGCAGCTGAATGCATTGATCGCCGACGCTCGGGCGAAGAAAACTCGCGTGGCGAGGGGTGGAAGTCTGTTGACAGCCTACTACGAAATCTTGGGATCACCCTATTCAGGCGCTGGACGCACACGTGCGGCGGTGAACGATCGCAGACAGCTGTTGGTGGCCTGGAGCGAGAAATCTCCTTCGGTGGCCTCCCAGATTGCGCTGGCAGACAGCCTGTGGACACTTGCGAAAAAATATCGGGGTGGCGGCCTGGCTGGCACCATTACGACGGAGGGCGAGCTGGGAATGACCGCAGCATTGCATGAGGCCGAGCTGGTCCTGGAACGGGCTGAACAAATCGCGGATCTGGAAAACATTGAGGATCCCTGCATTGCTTTGTACCAAATGCGCGTCGGCCATTACCTGGGACATGACCGAGAGACCATGCAGGAATATCTCAAAAAGGCATTTGAAATTGATCCCTGGTTTGTGACCACGACCTCTGCCATGAGCTTCTATTTGCTCCCACGATGGTATGGTGAGGAGGGCGATTTGTTGCAGTTTGCGAAAGACTGGAGCGATGCAACCCATGCGGAAATTGGGGATGCCGTCTACGCGATCGTCGCCATGAGTGCGTTCGATGCGAAAGAAGAAACGGAGTTCTCGGAAACGGGCTTCGATTGGCAACGAGTGAAAAGTGGCCTGTTGAGATGGCTCGACGAAGTCCCTGATTCTCCCTACCGATTGGGCCAAATTGCGTATTACGCTCACATTGCCCACGACCGCCCCGTGGCCAGAGACATGATTGAACGGCTCGAAGGACGCTGGGACACCAGTATCTGGAGACAAGAGATCGATTTCCAACGCACCGTTCGATGGGCGTTTGACAGCGAAGACCCGGGTGAATCCCTCCATGTCGTCGAACTTGGGCCTTACGATGTCCATCGTGTGAGTGTGATCAATGATGGCGATAGTTTTGTCGTCAGTAAAACGTCTGCTTGGCCACGTTCCCTTTCCACATACAATATTGCGACTGGCCAGAAGGATGCCGAGCATCCACTCTGGCCGCACACGCTCGATGTTGTTTCAAATCACACGGTCAATGGACAGACAGCCATGAGCGTCTCCGCGGGCGGCCAACGCATGGTCATCCTGAGTGATCTACGGACCGAGGATTTCGTGAGCGAAAATGCCTTTTCTGTGGTCGGGCAGATCGATGGTTATGCCTTCTGCATTGTCACCGCACTCAGTGGAGACGCCATTGCGTTGGGCGACACCCAAGGCAATGTCAAGTTCTGGCGGATCAGCGATACACCGCTGCCTTACCAATGGAAGGAAGCGTTACAAGCGAGTAGCAATGCACTGGCACTGTCGCCCGACGGATCCCGGTTGCTCACCGGCGCGTACCAAACTTTCAAGGTCTGGGACACCGAGACGCGAGAACTGCTACATACTTTTGAATCCCTTTCGCCACGAGTCTACAGCGCAGCATGGTCACCTGACGGCCAAACATTTGCCGGTGCAGGCGCTGGTGGAGAAATCATTTTATGGAATGCGGATGACTTCAGTGAACGTGGCCGCATCAATACCGACGCTGAGTTCATCACATCGATCGCCTTTTCACCTGATAGTCAATATCTCGTCGCCGGCACGTTCTCTGGCCAAGAGCCCGTCCCGCCAGGGAAGGTGATTGTGTGCAAAACGGACGATCAATCCGTGCTGAAAGTTCTCGCCGGCCACCGGCTCAATGTTCAAGGAGTGACCTTCACTCCTGACGGCACTCGTATACTCTCGGCTAGTGCCGATGGCAGCGTCCGCATCTGGAAGATGCCCGCCGAGTGACGATCAGGCCCCCATCCATGCGAACTCCCATCCTCGCGTTTCACTTCACTGCAACGATGAATACTTTTAAGTCCATTGGCACTCTCGATCAAACCCTCATGCAGCGTTGCTTCGTGTTGGCGACTTGGTCATTGGTCACCACAGCTATGGTGCTCTTCGCTGACGATGACCTGACGCCAAAGCTGAGATTGCAATACCGCTCGGACGACCAATCGCTGCTCTATGTGGTTGGGGATGGAGCATCCGATGCGGTCGCGGCGCAGCAAATCTGCGACTCGATGAATCTTCGTTTCAACTCGATTCCATCCCTCGAGACGTTACCCCTGGATTGCTCAAACCACCACGCAATCATCATTGGCAGTAACGGTGTGGACTTCCTCGGATGGCATCAGGATGAGGCGCGAAAAGAACAGGTCTTTTCATCCTTGCGAGAGTTCGTCGCCAACGGTGGACACCTGATCGTCTTCGGATCCTACAACGGCCGAAACACAGAGCAGTTCCAAGAATTCGGCATTCACACCACGCACTTTCACAACGATCATTTCGAGCGAATCTCGGGACGATCGGAGGTATTGTTCGCAGGCTCTGAATCACTGGTGCCATCACCCCCTTACGTGCATTCATTTGGAAACGTGACGGTGGACGAAGATCGAACAGCCGTGGTCATGCTCAAACGTGCCACAGCGAGCGACCCTGACGACCGCCGTGCCGAGCACAATCCCGAGGACCCCGTGTTCGTCACCATCGCATACCAGCGCGGTCGCGTTTCCTACTCCCCTGTCGAACCTCATGCAGGAGGCCCGTGGCTAGTTCCCGTTGTCGTGAAATGGATCCTGAAAGGTGCTCCGACCAACCAGAGCCAACTCGATGAAACAGTGGTCGTCCCGCCTTCTCTGGTGCGTGAGCGTAACTTTCCACCCACGCCCGCATTCGAACTCAGTGCGTTAAGACAATCGCACAAAGAGCTCTTGGCTGAATTGCAACGACAATCTGACGACGCCGAAACTGCAGACCAAAAGATTCAGTTGGCAGATGTAGTCTTGGAACAGTCCAAGAATGAAGCAGAGGCCATCAAGCGATACGTGCAACTGCGGCAAGCTTGTCAGTATCTAGCGATGGGTGGTGCATTCAAACGTGCGGCTACATTACTCGCTGAGATCTCGAATCAATATCAGTTCGATGTCCATCACGCCCAGTTGCGACTTCTCAAGGCAGCTCAAGAGTCAACCGTTGACATCCCCGGCGATGAACTGATCACGGCCTCACTCCGATGGGCCGACAATGCGTCAGACATTCACCAGTACGAACATGCCACCGACTACGTCGCAGCGGCTCAGTCAATCGCCGCTACTGACCAACGGACTGACCTAGAGGAACAGCTATCGAGGCGTCTGGCAGGTTTGAAGCCGCTGACAACCGCTCAGCAGAAAGTGTCCAGTGAACTCGGCCAAGCGGTGGATACCCTCAATGCTGATGCCAAAACACGCCTGGGCAAGTTTTTTGCACTCAGCTGTCGCGATTGGCAGCGAGGGTTACCCTTGCTCTCCGAAGGGTCCGATATGTCGCTGAAGGCCTGTGCGCAAATCGATCTAGCAACCCCAGAGAGCTCCGCTGCCCATATCGAGATCGCTCGACAATGGCAAGATGCGGGCACAACTCTGACAACTTTGGAACGACAAGGCACCCACGACCGATCGCGACAATGGTACCTCGCTGCGTTACCGTCCCTGTCCGGATCTGAGCACGAGCAGATCGTTGCTGACATTTCAAAACTCGACCTGCCGCATGTCGATTTGCATTTTAAACTGCATCTCGATGGGGCCGGGCGATTGGAGGTCAGCTCAGAAGGCGCTCGGTGGATCGACCACTTTGGCAACCCCGTGCCGACCATCGAACTGAATCAGTACCTATGGCAGCCCGAGAAAACTCCCGTCTTTCAGAACCGAGGCGTTACCAGCTTCCTACCCTCAGACACGACGCTGAACTATCCCAAGCTGCGTAGAATACGAGGTCGAGGAATGGTCGTCCTCGAACGCAATACTGCGGGTATCGCCATCGTCAATCTGAATGACGTTCCCGTCGGAAGCGACGACTACGAATTTGTCATTGAGGCCGCTTACTGATAGCGCATTTCTCTATGGATTGAGAACTACCTTGATACACTTGTCGCTGCGTTGCTCAAATGTTTTATAGAGCTCAGGTGCCTGATCGAGCGAGCCTCGATGTGTGATCACGAATGAGGGATCGATGGCACCTTCCACGATCTTTTGCAACAGCGGCTTTAAATATCGCTGAACATGGGTTTGTCCCATCTTGAATGTCAGTGCCTTGTTCATCGCCGGCCCCATTGGCACTCCGTTGAGTGTGCTGGTGTATACTCCGGGGATCGAGATCGTACCCCCCTTGCGGCAGCACTTGATCGCTTCTGCCAAAACGTACGGATGATTTGCCGGGACGTGAACGGCCTCCTTCGCGTCGTCGATTACTTCGCGAACGCCTCCCGCTGCGTGGGCCTCGGCACCCACCGCATCGATACACCGGTCGGGCCCACGGCCTTGGGTCATTTCCATCAGTCGCTCGTAAACGTTCTCCTGTTCGAAATGAATCGTCTCGGCTTTTCCATGCGTGCGTGCCATCTCCAATCGCTCCGGCTCTCGGTCAATGGCGACCACACGTCCAGCCCCTAACATCCACGCACTCTGAATGGCGAACTGAGCCACCGGTCCGCAACCCCACACCGCCACGGTATCCCCCTGCTCGATGCCACAGTTTTCAGCGGCCATGTATCCCGTGGGAAAGATGTCAGAAAGAAACAGCACTTGGTCATCAGGAATCCCATCGGGAATCTTGATCGGTCCGACGTCCGCGTAAGGGACACGTAAATACTCGGCTTGGCCTCCCGCAAATCCACCGAGCATGTGTGAGAAGCCAAATAAACCAGCCGGCGAGTGGCCCATCACCTTCGCTGCCATGTCAGCGTTTGGATTCGATTCGTCGCATAGTGAATACTCCAACCGTTCGCAAAAGAAGCAATGTCCGCAGGAAAGCGTGAACGGGACGACCACTCGGTCTCCCTTACTCAGCTTGGTGACCGCGTTCCCAACCTCCATGACGACCCCCATGGGTTCGTGACCCACCACGTCGCCGGCTTCCATCGACGGCATGTACCCGTTGTACAGATGCAGATCGCTACCGCAAATCGCCGTGGAGGTGACTTTGATAATGACGTCGCCAGCGTCCAAAATCTTCGGATCATCCACATTGTCGACCCGCATGTCTTGTCGCCCATGCCAACAAATCGCTTTCATCGTGCTGTTCCTCTGCGTGAAAATTGGAGTTCGATATTTGTTGACAATGCATTTCACGTGCCATCGAGCCAAGAGTATTTCCGCTCGTTGAACCCTCGAGTGTGGAACAAGACAGATAGCTCATTTAGCCAT
The DNA here is from genome assembly GCF_007860105.1 of Allorhodopirellula heiligendammensis. Lineage (NCBI taxonomy): Bacteria > Pseudomonadati > Planctomycetota > Planctomycetia > Pirellulales > Pirellulaceae > Allorhodopirellula > Allorhodopirellula heiligendammensis. The sequence continues at coordinate 614 of NZ_SJPU01000003.1, read as the reverse complement.
TCGGCGCTAGCCCCGCTTGTCCCACATACTGAACGCTTCGCGTTTCCAACAACAACCGGGGCTAGCGCCCAACGGCTAATATAGTGAGATGGACAACTCGGAACCTCTGGCGTTTTTCATCACCCGGACCGTCGATGGAACCGTCCTACAAAGAGAATCCCACGAACCCTGCCAGATCGTCGAGTTCCTCAACCGCAACGATCACATCCAAAATTAGCCGATGGGCGCTAGCCCCGGTTGCCCCACCAACCAAACGCGTCGCCTCCCCAACAACAACCGGGGCTAGCGCCCATCGGCGAATATCGTGAGATGGACAACTCGGAACCTCTGGCGTTCTTCATTACCTGGACCGTCGATGGAACCGTCCTGCAAAGAGAATCCCACGAACCCTGCCAGATCGTCGAGTTCCTCAACCGCAACGACCGCATCCAAAATTAGCCGATGGGCGCTAGCCCCGGTTGCCCCACCAACCAAACGCGTCGCCTCCCCAACAACAACCGGGGCTAGCGCCCAACGGCTAATATAGTGAGATGGACAACTCGGAACCTCTGGCGTTCTTCATTACCTGGACCGTCGATGGAACCGTCCTGCAAAGAGAATCCCACGAACCCAGC